>JBHHTY010000012.1:0-19805 GCA_046753565.1 Mariprofundus sp. | reverse complement strand
CAGCAGGGTGATAAATGGAAATGCAGGCAATTCCCCTGCCAGACCGGGTGCAAGCAAATGTCCTTCCATATGGTGAATTGGCATCACCGGAATATCATTCACCATGCCAGCGGCCCGGGCATACGAAGTACCCACCAGCAGCGCCCCCATCAGTCCGGGACCGGCTGTCACGGCAATCCGGTCAATATCAGGCCAGCTCAAGCCGCTTTCCGATAACAGATCATCCAGCATGGGCGGCAATGTCTGCAGATGTTCACGTGAAGCCACTTCGGGTACCACACCACCATAACGGGCATGGATTTCAATTTGCGATGCAATCTTCTCAGCCCTAATGCAACCACGACCAGCCTTCAGATCACCGTCATAAATCGCCACTGCCGTTTCATCGCACGACGATTCAATACCCAATATCATCATTTCCACACCTTCAGAAAAACCCTTCACCGCAGAATACACAGAGTTCCGCAGAGTAAAACCAATTTATCCGGGGCGAAGGCAGCAGCAGCTGGCAAGCCCTTATTTCCCTGTTCAGCTTTGTCGATTATCTCTATGAAATGCTGTGCCCTCCTGGGCTGATAGATATGGATAATCTGTCATGCATCGCAACCGAATCCGCCGCCGCCGGGGGTTTCAATACGGATGATATCCCCCGCCTGTAACTGCCATGAACCTTTGGCCGGCAAAGCTGACCACTCACCGTTACGCCACAAACGATTCCTGCCTGACATCCCCGAACCGCCACCTGCCAGACCATAGGGTGCTGTTTCCCGCCGCTCCGTCAGCAACGATAAATGACAGTCTTCCAGCACTTCCCATTCCCGAACCAGGCCATCGCCACCCCTGAATCGACCCTCACCGCCGGAGTTTTTGCGCACTTCGTAACGACGCACGCGCAATGGATAATGCATTTCCAGCACTTCAATGGAGGAGTTTTTGGTATTGGTCATATGGCATTGGACGACCGACAGGCCATCACCTTTGGCATGGGCTCCCATACCGCCTGCCAGTGTCTCGTAATATACCCACGCCTTTTCCTCTGATCTGCTGTCTTCTGATTTGACGTGATCACCACCGAAAATAATATTATTCATGGTGCCCTGTGCGGCTGCCGGCATACGATCCGGAACCGCCTTGCTCAATGCCCCCGCCATCACATCCACAATCCTCTGGCTGGTTTCAACATTGCCGGCTGCAACGGCTGCATCCCCCTGTGCATGCACCAGACACCCTTTTTCCGCCCGAATCGAAACGGAATGAAAAATTGCCGCAGTCTGCGGCGTATATGCCGGCATCAGGCAACGGAACACATAAAACACACTGGCTGCTGTGACCGACATCGGACAGTTCACCGGCCCTCTGCTTTGCATGGATGTTCCTTCAAAATCAACCGTTACCTGATCAGCATTCACACAAACACTTACCCGAATCAGCAGCCTGCCGGAATCCGGATCAGTTCCGGCACTTTTGGTACCGTCACCTTCCAGATGATCTTCAAAAACATATTCACCATCGGGAATGGCAGCAATGGCAGTGCGCCCGTATTGCTCCGAAACTTCGATCAGTGATGCAAACATCGGTGCCAACCGGTCTGCCCTGACTGCCAGCTCCGCCAGCCTGCGCCCTCCCAATAAACAGGCGGCGCGCTGGGCCGAAAGATCACCCATGCGTTCATCGGGAGCGCGAACATAATCATAAAACAGTGATTTCACCTGCGCTTGTTCAGTGCCCCCCTCAAACCAGTAGCGCGGCGATATAATCACCCCTTCATCCTGTAACGATGTTTCCACCCCCATCGAACCTGGAGAAGATCCGCCGATATCGGCGTGATGGGCACGAGCTGCAGTAAATGCCACCAGATGTGCATCGATATACACCGGAGCAACCACGGTGATATCCGGCAAATGGGTGCCACCCAGGCAAGGGTCATTGAACAGCACAATATCGCCCTGCTGCCACTGAAACGAATCCACCACATCAATCATGGCAAATGCCATGGAACCCAGATGCACCGGAATATGAGCCGCCTGTGATATCAGCTCTCCCTGTGCCGTGAACAGGGCACAGGAAAAATCTTCGCGATCCCGAATATTGGGAGAAATGGCACTGCGTTTGAGTACAGCCCCCATTTCCTCGCAAATCGCTGCCAGGCGATGGGCAAACAGGCTCAGTTCAACCCTGTTCATAGCCGTTCCAGTATCAGATGACCATAGCGGTCAACCTGCATATGCCAGTGCTCCGGCATCCACAACGTTGCGGTATCTTCCACAATCAGGGCAGGCCCGTCCGTACTGAAACCGAAAAACAGATCCTCTCGCCGATAATGAGGCACTGATCCGGCACCGTGAACCACGGAAAAATTAACCGGCAATGCCTCACCATGGCCGGAACAGAGCGGAAGCGTGAAAGGTTTTTGCCTGACCACTGCAGTCAGCCGTACCGTGATAACTTCAACAGGACGCTGCAAGGTATGACCATAAGCAATGCTGTGGGCCTGTTCAAACCGCTGCTTCAGAGCTGTCAGCATATTGTTCTGATCCTTTGCATCCACATCAATCGTAATATGAAAGCCCTGACCCGAATAACGCATATCCACGTGGCGCTCAAAATCCAATACCAGCCCCTTCATGGCGGATTCAGCCTCCTGCTCCAGTCCGGCAAACAAAGCAGACAATGTATCCATCGTGGCATCATCATTAAGCCACAACCGCCGGGTTCTGGAAAACTGTCCCTGTTGCTGCCCGACCAGCATGCCGAGCGCTGAAAAAGCACCACAGGCAACTGGAAAAATCACTTTGTTCATGCCCAGTTTTTCGGCCAGTGCACAGGCATGCAGGCCACCCGCCCCACCAAAACACAACAGCGCGAATTCAGCCGGATCGACACCGCGCTCCACCGATACCACGCGCAATGCACCGGCCATATGCTCTTCAGCAATAAAAATCACTGCCTCAGCTGCCTGCATGACTGTTAAACCTGTTTTTTGGCCGAACACCTCAAAAGCCTGCCCGGCAGCGGACAAATCCAGCGGCATGCTGCCACCCAGCCGGGCCGATTCCGGAATACGCCCGACAAGCAGATTGGCATCAGTCACAGTGGGCATCTTGCCACCCTGTGCGTAACAGGCAGGCCCCGGTTTTGCCCCGGACGATTCGGGGCCAACCTGCGGCAAACCGGCTGCATCAACCCATCCCAGAGATCCGCCGCCCGCACCGATGGTATGAATATCCAGCATGGACAGGGCTACCGGAATACCGGCCAGATTTCCTTCCGTTGTCATGACCGGGGCACCGTCAATCAGAGCAACATCGGTACTGGTGCCTCCCATATCGAATGTCAGCAATTTCTGTATTCCCGTCTGCCGTCCGATTTCCTGTGCCGCCACCAAACCACCGGCCGGGCCGGACAACACCAGCCGCACAGCCTGTTTTCCAGCTGCTTCAGCGCTCATCACCCCGCCGCCTGAATGCATGACAAACAGGTGTTTGGGTAACAGACTGTTTTCCAGCCGTTGAAGATAACGCTGCACCAGAGGCCCGACATAGGCGTTGAGAAAGGTGGTCGCACCCCGTTCATATTCCCGGTATTCCGGCAACACCTGATGCGACAGGGAAACAAACACATCCCGGCCGATGTCTTCGGCCAGCCGCTGTTCATGGGAAGGATTGAGAAAGGAAAACAGCAAACAGATTGCCACGGCATCATAACCGCCCTGCTCAATCTGCTGCCTCAGTAAAGCGCCGGCATTCGTATCCATCGGCTCAAGTTCCTGCCCGTCTGAATCCAGGCGACAGGAAATTCCCATACAGTCATCATGTCTGACCCATGACGGAACCGCTGCCGGAGTCAGATTATACAACTGCTCACGAACCTGACGACCGATGATCAACACATCTTCCAGCCCGCTATTGGTGACAAATAGGGTATGCACACCTTTGCGCTCCAGAATTGCATTGGTAGCCACGGTCGAACCATGCACAAGATGCAGGGCAGATGCATCAAGGCCAAGCTGGAAAATCCCCTGCTCAATGGCTCGCGATGGATCATCCGGCGTCGACAACACCTTGTGAAAGCGCAGCTTCCGCCCGTCGAAAAGCACAAAGTCGGTAAATGTACCGCCCGTATCCACACCCAGAAACATGTCTGGATAGTAGCTTCTTCCAAAGGCTATTCACACCCGTGATTGAAGTGATTGAAGTGCTGTTGCGTTTAAAGCAGGTGCTGCCGGAGAAATAGCGACAATAAAAAGGCCGGATCATGGATCCGGCCTTTCATCAATGAACAGCGATCAATAGCTCTTGCGGAACTGGGTCGCATGACATTTCGGACAGGGCGGTACACGCCCTGTCTTCTTGAAATGTAGTTCATGACCGCAGGCCACACAGGTCAAAGTACCGGCACTGGTGACTTCACCGGAGCGGCAGGAAATGGCCTGCTGTGTTTTTTCAGCCACCGATGACAGCGCGCTGCCGGCCATATTCAGCAGCGATGACAACGATGCCATGGCTCCCGCACTGACGCGCGACGGATTCAGTTTCTCTTTCGCCTCACTGCGCATGGCTTCTGCCATTTGAGACAAATCACGCTCCAGAAATGCCTTCAGACTCTTGCCCTGCGCCTCCGAGAATGCTCCGGCGGCAGTCAATTGTTGACGCGCCTTTTCCATGGCGATTGCAGCATATTCAGCACTTTTCTCTGCTCCAGCCTCGAACAGTTCCCTGAATCTTGCCGCCAGTTCATCATACTGATCTGCAGCAGGATCCGCATCCTGCGCATCCGCATCCATATACCGGATCACAGTCTCACCGAATTCGGAGGTCGACAGTTTGGTTGCCCCGTCCATCAGGCGATGGAAATCATAAGTTACCTTTTTGGCCGCAATAGCGCCGTTGATACCCTGAACGACCAGATCGGCCGCTTCTGTCCAGCCCATATAACGCAGCATCATTTCACCGGAAAGTGTCATGGATGACGGATTGACCATATTTTTTCCGGCATATTTCGGTGCTGTACCATGGGTCGCCTCAAATACAGCGTGACCACTGGTGTAATTGATATTGGCACCCGGTGCAATGCCGATGCCACCAACCTGTGCCGCCAGCGCATCGGAAAGATAATCACCGTTGAGATTGAGCGTGGCAATCACATCAAATTCCGTCGGTCGTGTCAGCACCTGCTGCAGAGCAATATCGGCAATGGCATCCTTGATGACAATACCGTTCGGCAACTTGCACCATGGTCCGCCATCGATCTCCTCGGCGCCAAACTCGGACTTCGCCAGTTCATAACCCCAGTTGCGGAATCCACCCTCGGTGAATTTCATGATATTGCCTTTATGCACCAGCGTGACGCTCTTCAGATCGTTATCAATGGCATACTGGATAGCCGCCCGTACCAGACGCTGGGTACCTTCCCGCGAAACCGGTTTTACACCGATACCGGAAGTGTCAGGGAAACGAATTTTTGTTACCCCCATTTCATTTTGCAGAAAATCGATGACCTTTTTCACTTCATCGCTGCCGGCAGCCCATTCGATACCGGCATATATGTCTTCGGTATTTTCCCGGAAAATCGCCATATCCACCAGCTCCGGCGCTTTTACCGGCGAAGGCACGCCTGTGAAATGCTTCACCGGTCGCAGGCAAACATAAAGATCCAAGGTCTGGCGAATCGCTACATTCAGCGAGCCCATACCTCCACCGATCGGTGTGGTCAGCGGACCTTTCAGTCCAATCAGGTATTCACGCATGGCATCCAGCGATTCCTGTGGAAGCCATGCATCATCGGTTTGGCCATAGAGATTCCAGGCTTTTTCACCGGCAAAAATTTCCATCCAGGAAATGCTGCGCTTCCCGCCGTAGGCTTTTTCAACGGCTGCATCGAGAATCGCCTGTGTTGCTTTCCAGATATCGGGTCCGATGCCGTCACCTTCGATAAAGGTGACAACAGGATGATCGGAAACCTGAAGTTTCCCATCCTCACCCATTGTGATTTTGTCACCGCTTTCCGGCACGCGTATGTTTTCAAATGCCATGATCAACCTCGTTTGTCAGGATTGTATTATTTGGATTTTTCGGGATGTGATCCCTGTTTGATTCGCGCAGCTTCCTGTGCATTCCGCTTGGCTTCCAGAGCTTTACTGAGAGCCATATCATAGCGTTCAGCACGAATGGCCGCTGCAGCTTCGTCCAGCGCCTTTTCGGCCGTGCTCAGGTAACGATCCGCCCGACTTTGTTCACCGGGTAATTCGTGTGCTGTTTTGATGGCAGAGCGCGCATCAGACATCTCCTGCACCGGAGGTTTCAAAGCACAGGACGTCAATAAAATCAGCAGAAAAAACAGGGTTCGTTTCACAGAATGCATGTTCTGCCGTTTTTCATCCGGTGTCAACGCAGTTTGGCATCAAATGCCGGAAGCAACTTCAAAATATTATGTGCTTTCCTGAATTGATCTGCGTTTGCGCAAGCCGAGCTCCTTCCATTGCTCATCAGCCACTTCGCCGGGCGCTTCGGACATCGGATCGGCTGCTTTCTGGGTTTTCGGAAAGGCAATCACATCACGAATGGAATCCACATCGGCCATCAATGCAAGTACACGATCCAGCCCGAAAGCCAGACCGCCATGCGGCGGTGCACCGTAAGTCAAAGCCTTGATCAAAAAGCCGAATTTGGCCTCGGCTTCCTGATCAGAAATATTCAAGGTTTTGAATACCCTGGCCTGTGTTTCAGGGCTGTGGATACGAATCGACCCGCCACCGATCTCGGTACCGTTCCAGACCAGGTCATAAGCCTGTGAACGCATATTCAACGGATCGGTTTCAAACTTGTCCAGATCCTCGGCACATGGTGCTGTGAACGGGTGATGCAATGCTTCCGGGCGTTTCTCATCTGCATTCCATGCAAACATCGGGAAATCCACTACCCAGACAAAGCGATGGTCGCCTTCTGCAATCAGATTCAGATCATGGCCCAGTTTTACACGCAGATGACCCAGGGCATCATTGACCACCGCGCTGTCACCGGCACCGAAAAACAATAAATCACCGTTTTTCGCTTCGGTGGCTTCCAGCATATCTCTCAGTACATCTTCCGGCAGGAATTTTACAATCGGAGACTGCAAACCGCCCGGCAGGTCATCCCTGTCGTTGACCTTGATCCATGCCAGACCTCTGGCACCATAGATGGATACAAATTTGGTGTAATCATCGATCTGTTTTCTGGACAGCGATGATGCGCCACCGGGCACGCGCAGTACCTTGACCAGACCACCCTTGTCAGCCGGATCACGGAACACCTTGAATTCCACCCGTTTCATCAGTTCAGTGATATTTACCAGTTCCAGACCGAAACGCACATCAGGGCGATCCAGCCCGTATTTATCCATGGCTTCGGCGTAGGTGATACGCGGGAACACTTCCGGCAGCCGAATGCCGACACCGGCATCAAACATGGCGCGCAGCAAACCTTCGGCCACAGCCATCACATCATCCTGATTCACGAATGAAAGTTCGAGATCCACCTGGGTGAACTCAGGCTGACGATCGGCACGCAGATCTTCATCGCGGAAGCAGCGGGCAATCTGGAAATAGCGGTCCATACCGGCCACCATCAATAGCTGTTTAAAAATCTGCGGGCTTTGAGGTAATGCATAAAATGATCCGGGGTAAACCCTTGATGGAACAAGATAATCCCGTGCGCCTTCCGGCGTGGACTTGTTCAGAATCGGAGTCTCGATTTCAAGAAAATTCTGGCTGTCGAGATAGGCTCGGGCGGCATGGGTCACACGATGGCGCAGTTGCATAAAGTTCTGCATTTTGGGGCGGCGCAAATCCAGATAACGGTATTCCAGCCTGATCTGTTCGGATGTGTCGCAATCATCCTCCACCATAAACGGCGGTGTCTCAGAACGGTTGAGCACAACAATAGCCGATGCCTTGATTTCGATTTCACCGGTCGGAATCTTTTCATTGACGGTTTCTTCCGAGCGGGCAATCACTTCACCGACCACTTCAATCACATCCTGCTGTCGCATGGAATGGGCCAGTTTGTGCAATTCCTGCGTATCCGGGTGTGCTACCACCTGCACCAGACCGGAGCGGTCACGCACATCCAGAAAAATAACACCACCATGATCGCGGTTGGTTTGAACCCAGCCGTTCAGACGAACCTGTTGTCCGATATGCATGGATCTGAAATCTCCACAATGAGTGCGTGGTAACATCGCTATCTACCTCCGTGATAAGCTGTAAAAAGGGCCGCGCACACTAATCCGCATGATGCACGAATTCCACTGTACCCTTGTCTGTTCGTCTGATTTTACAATAACGCGATAGAATGATGCGAAAAGATTACGACTCGAATCAGGAGCGGTAAGCTGTTTCTCCGGCAATGAACACTTTTTTCATCGCCCAGATACTGATTTTTGCACCGGTTCGGTCGGCCCGGGTCATATTGGCGCGTTTGAGGCTGGCACCACGAAAATCAGCATCCCGCAGATTGGCATAGGACATGTCAGACTCATTCAGCACGGCACCGCGCAAATCAGCCCCCTGCAGGTTACAGCCTTTCAGGTTGGCAAAACGGAGTTTGGCGTTTCTCAGATCCAGACCGGACAGATCCTCACCGGACAAATCCACGCCTGTCAGGCTCCAGCCACTGCGAATGCGTGAAAGCAAGCGGTTTGCATCAATGTGCAGACCCGTTTGATCGGTATTGACCATGGAAGCATTGTCGAGTTTGGCACCCCTGACATCGGCACCGGAAAGGTTGGCCCCGTCAAAGTTGCAGTTTGTCAGATCAGCACCCGAAAAGTCGGCACCACTCAAATCCTGTCCTGAGAAGTCCAGGCCGGACAGATTTTCACCGGCCAGGCTTTTCCCCGCCCTGATTGCATCCATTACTTCTGTAACTGTCATGACCCCTCCGTGAAACAGCAGTGATGGTAAAATCCTGCCACAAAATCGCAAGCAAAAATCTTGTTCCTGCTCGTCTGGCAATCGCTGTCCCTGCCTAATGAAGGCGCATTCTTCTCCGCTCAGGCGAAACACCTTTGTTATCTATCGCACAATTAATTCCATGCCTTCATAAAGACGAATGAAAAAAATCGTAATGGCAATCAGGTAGACCACGCCAACCACTGTAATAATGGCCGATTGAAGGCTCGGCTCGCCGGATGTCGTGTTATTCGTGCCTGCTTGTTGCTCAGAGCCATTTTCAGACACGCCACGCTCCATTAACCTGCATTTTTTTTGCTCCATCCACGCAAGCGGGGAGATAGGTTCTGTTAATCCGGAACGCCAGACAACCTCTTTTTCTGTACGTAACAGTTCCACTGCTTCCGGTAATACATGATGAAATGCAGAGATGTATTGCATCTCCAGCGATTTGTTGACCGGCTGACCTTGGCAACGACGGTCATTAACCCTGAAACGCCATATATTGTAGTAAATCCATGCTGGAATAATGGCAAAACTAAAAAGCAACACGGAGACAATCTGCTCAAGAAAGACATCAATTTCCCCAGCGCTGTAATTGCCGAACAACAACCATGTCTGACTGTACTGGTCTGATAAACCCCACACAACTGTGCTGATCAATGGCGCAAACATGAGGAACCAAACAAGCCACAGGGAAATTGTGATGACAAATTCAGCGACAGAACGCCGTCGTGACTTTGCATTGGGTCGATCAATGATTTCTATATGACGCATGCCTAACCATCCCCATGCTGATGAATACCGCGATCAGGACTTTTCCAGGTACCTTGTCCCAACGCCCCCTTTTCCCTTAACATTACTTTTGTAAATCCAACCACCACTGCCGAAGCATTGATCAGCCAGTATGCAATCGGATACCAAATGACCCAAAACATATAGCGGAATATTTTCTTGTCGTATTTGCTATCAAGTTTCAGGGCGATTAAAAACATCAACAGACATAACAGCGCCAAAGCGGCGGCAAGCCATGATGGCCCCACAGGCCGGCCATACTCTATCCCCAGCAACAAATCAGAACCAAACTGCATGGAACGGAGGGCAATAATGAGCCATAAACAAAATGCCCAGAGAACACTGGTCGCATATTCAATATACACCGGATACAAACGGCGCTGTCTCCAGTCTTTCCAGATATCAGCATTCTTTTTCAACACTTCTATACCGCCCACTGACCATCGCAGACGTTGATGCCATAATCCTGAAACACTTTCCGGTACAAGCATCCAGATAATGGCGCGAGGCTCATAGCGCACATCCCAGAATTTTCGTTGCAAACGCCAGGTGATATCGATGTCATCCGTTGCCATATGAGGATCCCACAACCCCACATCAATCAGTGCGCTTTTACGAAAAGCCGCAATCACACCGGATACAGTCAGCACTTTGCCGACAAACACTCGTTGTGCGCGTTTAATCAGACCAACAATAGTTGCAAATTCGCCAATCTGAATTTTTGCCAGCAATGTTGTGCGGTTCTGTACACGAGGATTACCGGTAACTGCACCAACACGAGGTGAGGTGTTAAAATGCCAGGCCATCCAGATCAACGCATCGGGATCCAGTTGTGCATCAGCATCAATGGTGAGGATATAATCACCATTAGCGATCATGCAGGCTGCATTCAGTGCGGCCGCTTTGCCGCTGTTTTCATCCATGTAAATGGAGCGAACGCAAGCATGTTTTTTACACAAGTCGTGCAACAACATGGTGGTAGCATCGGTGCTTCCATCATCGGCAACAATAATTTCGTAATCCGGATAGTTCAGTGGAGCAGGCGCTCAACGGTGGCTTCAATTTGTTTTTCTTCATTATGAGCAGGCACAAGAATGGAATACATGGGATAGTGTTCCAGTACGGGAAGATCGAGTTTCCCCCGCTCTCTGCGCCAGTAAAAAATAATGGCTCCAAGCAACCACAACAAACTCATACCAAGCGGGTAAAGAAACACAAATTCTGAGATCAGGGTTAAAAAATCATACATCATATCAGTGCACCCCCGGGATACTTCGCCGAGACATTTCCACCCTTTCCGTTTGCAAATCCGGGGTGTTTTTGAAAACATTATCGGGATAGTAGGCCAAATGCAGGCCTCCGGCGGCCAGAAGTGTGCGCATTTGTTCTAGCAATATGTGATTCTCCCTTGAAGCAAATGGCCAGCGGCTAAAAACGAAATTGCTCACTAGCGGGTTATGAACTTTGTCTGGAACGCTGTTCTTTTCGTGCACGAATCCGCGCTTTTTTATCGTCCACCGCATGGGCATCGCGGGGTTTGCGCGGCAGGGGGCGATAAATTTCCACCCTGTCTCCATCCTGCAATACCTGACCACCTTTAACCAGTTTGGCAAAAATACCGAGTTTGTTCACAGACAAATCAATATCGGGATGCTTTTCGATCATGCCGCTCATATGTACGGCTTCCTCGGCTGTTGTGCCATCGGCAACATCCAGCTCCTCAAGAAACTGTTCATTGGGCAATGCATACACCACACTTATGTGCATGAAGCCCCCTTCAGTCTCAAGGCGCGCTGTTCAAAAGACTGCACCATCGACTTGCAGGCAGTGGAAAAAACCGGACTGGCAACCATATCCAGCATCATACTGCGAAATTCGAATTCAATCGAGAAATGCACCCTGCAACGATCAGTTGCGATGGCTTCGAATGTCCAGACACTTTCCAGAAAGCGGAATGGCCCTTCCAGCAGTCGAACTTCAATCAACTTATTTTTGACAAAACGATCAACCGTTTGAAAACTGTGACGGGAACCGGCCAGATCGGCTACCAGTTCCGCGCTGAGCTCCCCCGGTTGCTGCTGCAAAATCCGTGCATCCGCTACCCACGGCAAAAAGGCGGGGTAAGCTTCGATATCCATCACGATATCGAACATGTCCGAGGCAGGACAGGCGATCTCGCGGGTTTCCTCGAAACTGCGCATTCAGGACTTGTAGGGGTTTTTTCCGGCTGTAAATGAGAAACGGACAGGTACGCCGGCCAAATCAAAACTCTTGCGGAATGACTGTTCCAGATAACGTTTATAGCTGGTTTTCAAACCCTTGGGACGATTACAGAAAATTTTGATGGATGGCGGGCGGGTGAAAATCTGGGAGGCATATTTCAATCGCACCACCGCACCGTGATCACTGGGCGGATGCTGTGCCTGCTGAACATCGGCCAGCCAGCGGTTCAATGCTCCGGTTGTCAGTTCAAAACTGTTGCGACGTGCAGCCTTGACCGCTTCATCAAGCAGGCGTTTCACACCCTTACCGTTTTTGGCAGTAATACGGAATACCGGGATATCCGACATACCGCGCATTCTGAAATCAAGCCGCTCGGCATAATATTTCCACTGTTCCTCATCCAGCAAATCCAGCTTGTTCACTGCCACAATCAGGGCACATCCCTCATCCAGGGCCAGCTGCATCAGGCGCATATCCTGTTCTACGATCCCTTCACCGCCATCGAGTAGCATCACCGCCACATCAGAACGACGAAATGCCTGTACAGCTTTGACACGCGCAACAAATTCGATGATATCACTGATGCGCCCGTGTTTGCGCTGACCGGCTGTATCTACCAGCCTGATATAGCCTTCTTTGTATGGCATGGTACTGTCAATTGCATCGCGGGTGGTGCCGGCAATGGCACTGACCACCATGCGCTGCTTTCTTAGCCAGGCGTTGATCAGGGTGGACTTGCCGACATTCGGGCGCCCGATCACGGCAACCGATGCTACAGGCGGCTGTGTTTCTTCTGCAGCTTCATCAACCTGTTCGGGAATCATACTTTCAAGGACAGCGATAAAACTCTGTATTCCCTCTCCATGCGCTGCCGAAACCGGCATTGGTTCACCCAGGCCAAGGCTGAAAAATTCGATCTCGCTACCCGGTTTTTCCGCCTTGTTGGCGACCAATAGCATAGCGGTATCATGTTTGCGCAATTTATCAGCAATCACAGCATCGACAGGCGTGGCACCGGCCTGCGCATCAACCACAAACAATACAATATCGGCAATTTCAAGCGCCGCCTCAACCTGCAAATCGATGGCCGGTTGCATCACATCATGCGTGCCTTCACCAATACCACCGGTATCAACCAGCACCACATCGCGCTCCCCAAGCCGGCATTCACTCTCCAGCCTGTCCACAGTTACACCGGGACGATCACCGACAATGGCTTTGCGCTTGCCGACAATTCGGTTGAATAACGTCGATTTCCCTACATTCGGGCGGCCGACAATGGCAACAACAGGCAACCTTGCAGCGCGATGATTATGTACTGATTCTGACAAAGGTATATCCTGACTGGCCACTACTGATTTCAGTGCAACATATAAAGTGTGCCGAGATTATTACGCACCAGTACACCGGCACCGGCGGCCACCGGCATGCGATCAATACGCCCGTCCAGTTCAGTGCTGGCCAGCAGTTTTCCATTCTGATCCAGACGAAATACCCGGGCATCCTCATCTGCCACCCATATACTACCCTGCCACAATACCGGGCCGGTCAACTCCCCGTCAGAAAGCTGTTTCTTCCACAGGGTTTCCGTTCCGGTGCTGTCCAGTGCGCTTACCGCACCATTTGAATCAGCTACAAATACAGTATGATCAACCAGCAACGGTTTCGATTTCAGGGATATCGCGCGCGTGGCAAGGGTGCTACCATCCTGCAATGACAGCAATGTAAGTTCGCCCTGGAAGATGGACACCACAATCACATCTTCATTGCGGGAGGATTGTGAAGCAGGAATAATCAGTGGCGATGCCGTTGGAATCTTCACCTCGCTCATCACGGCTGCATTGTTACTGAGCAATAGCTGCCTGTTCCATAAAAAATTGCCGTTATCCGCCTTGAGTGCCACCAAATCACCATTGGCAAAAATGGCAAAAACACGATCCTTGTACACAACCGGTGACGGATTCAGGTGGATACCGAGTCCGCCCAGTTGAGCGGAGGAATAGCTCCATACTTTTTTGCCATCCGCTGTTAAACGATAAATCTGATTGTTCGATGTCTGGACAATAAAATCTTCACCGATCGCAACAGGAACACCTATCAGTGCAGCGGAAAGCTGTCGTTTCCATACAACTCGTAAGGTGACAATATCCAGTCCATACAGAATCCCGCCCACATCTCCAATCACAACCAGCCCGTTGCTCAACTGCAGGCTGCCGGATTCCAGTGGGTTTTCCAGAGTCAGGCGATCCATTTCACTGCCGCCGGGATGATAAATTCGCACTCGTCTGTCCTGCCCGCCGGCAACGATAAGCTCTCCCTGACTTCCCGTAATAACAGCCGGCAGACTAAAGCCTGGCGGTGAAGCAGGTTTTCGCTGATCCACATTATTGCGCCAAAGCACGGATATACCCCCGACTGGGGTCACCACCAAAGACTGGCCGGCCACCTGTTCGGATGAGCTATCCGCCCATAACCCCGAAACTGTCGAGCAGCCTGACAACAGCAGTATTCCCGCCGATAACAAAGGCGGGAAAAGACTGCATAAAGTCTGTGAAAAATGCTTCGGCATCAGGATGCTTTTTCTGTCATCAGGGTTTTGATGCGAGTTCTCAGTGCATTGTCGTGTGAAACGGAATCAAGCGCTTTCTGCAAATGCTGCTCTTTTTCGGCTGCATCCGAACTGGCCATGGCCATCAGATAATGACGCAATTGCTGATACTGATCACCGACCTGTTGCGCCAGCAATGCCATGGCAGCATCCTTGTCACCCTGCTCGATTTTCAGCTCAGCCAAATCCAGACGTGCCTGCCATACCCATTCTTTCATCGCTGCAGGATGATCCATCAATGCCTGCAAATGCGCTTCGGCATGGGCCTGATCGAGTCGGCCCATCTGCATTTCGGCCAATGCGCTGTATGTACTGGATCCAAATTGTGTAATCACGCTTTGCATGAGGGCTTTTTGTTTGCCGGCATCCTGTTCATTCACAGCCTGCTGATACAGGGTAGCCGCAGCCGCGCGCTGCGAACGGTTATGCTCCTGCCATACACCGCCTGCGATTAGAATTAGCAGTACTGCAACCACGGATGCAATAATCTGTTTCTGATGGGTCTGCGCCCAATGTGTCCACTGGGCGGAACGCATATCCCGTTTGAGTTCTTCCATTTCATCCGGAGACGGCATGTTCTCCTCCGGTACCACCGAACCCTTCACAGCTGTTTTGTCATTCATAATGTTATCCTCAGTAACCCGATTTTTCATCGCAGTACGCAAAAGTTGCCGCAGCCTAAACAATCTTGCTGTGCTTGCAATTTATCCTGTCGAAGCCGGCCCGTGATCATCAAAACGACGCTCCAGCACAATGGAAACCACGCTTTTCACCAGTGCCGCCATTGGGATCGCAATCACCACCCCCATAATTCCCCACAGACTCCCGAACATGAGAATCGCTACGATAATGGCAACGGGATGTAAATTCACAATCCCAGAAAACAGCCACGGTACAACCACATTGGCATCGATGGTCTGCACAATGGCATAGGCCAGCACGCTGTAGGCCATGGTATCTGTCCAACCCCATTGAAAAAACGACAATAGAATCACCGGAAACGTGACCACAGCAGCACCTACAAACGGAATCCATACAGAAATACCGGTCAATACGCCCAGCAGCAACGCATACTCATGCCCCATCCACCAATACACCAGCCACATGGCAATACCGACCAGAAATGCTTCCCAGAACTTGCCACGAATATAGTTGCCGATTTGTGTATCGAGTTCATTCCAGACACGCTGCAACAGGGCACGTTCCCTGGGCAGAAACTGCTGGCCCCAGGCAATGATCATCTCTTTGTCCTTGAGAAAAAAGAACACCATCACCGGCACCAGTACTGCATAGACCAGCAGGGTAATCATGCCTGGAATCGAGGCGATGGAGAAGGTCACCAATGCTCCACCCCATTCCTGCAGTTTCAGCATCACAGCAGCGATCATTTTTTGCAGATAACTCGGATTGATCCATTCGGCATGATTGCTCTGCAACTGTTCCAGCATGTTCCGAATGGATTGCACATACTCAGGGGCATGGGACACCAGGCGACCAACCTGTTCGGTCAACAGCGGCAATACAGCCAATAATGTAAACAGCAACAGCAACATCGCGCCACCGCCGGTAACAACGATGGCCAGCATACGGGGAAATCTGCAGCGTGTCAGAAGATCAACAACGCCATCGAGTACATAAGCCAGTGCAATACCCAGCAGAACCGGGGCCAGAATCGGTCCAATCAGGATCAACAAAACAAAAATAACCAGCAGGGACGAAAGCAGCATCACCAGCTCGGTGTCTGCCAGCCGTTTTTGCAACCAGGCGGTTATGATGGACATGATTCCTTCGCGAGCTGCTTCTGGCAGGCATCTTTTGCTCCCAGAGAAACCAGTACGGCAGCGCTGATTGCCGCAAACAGATGAAGCAATGCGCTCACACCGTGCCAAATACCGAACAGTTTGCGCTGCGGGTCGTCGTCTGCAAGCTGATCCATTGGCCCAATCTGCATTTTCAGATCGGCAATCACCGGTGCAATGCCAAATTCATTGGTCGCAATAAACAATATTCCCAGTAACAGCAGCGACCAGCGAACCCTGCCTGCATGGGTGCCCGTTTTCCGCATTCTTAACCAGAACACGGTGACTGCTGCGGTCAGAAAAAGAAATCCGATGTTGGTCAGATGAAATACGTTGCCGGCCAGTGAACCGGCCAATGAAATACTACCTGCCTTGGCAAACAAAACAGGGGCAACCACATAGCCCGGCACCACCACCAGTCCCAGCATCAGAGCCAGGCACAAACGCACGGCGCCAATGCGGATACAATCTACACTCACGCCAGCTCCTTATACCTGATACGTTTTCTGCGAACTAAACATACTCAATGGCCTGAATTTCGTACTCACGCTCACCGCCCGGAGCCAGAACAACAGCGACATCACCCTCTTCCTTGCCAATCAAAGCCCGTGCTATCGGTGAAGTAATCGAAATTTTACCCGCTTCGATATCCGCTTCATCCACCCCGACAATCTGATACGTGATTTCTGTGCCTTCTTCCAGATCAATCAACTCCACCGTTGCACCAAATACAATCTTTTCAGCTGTAATGGTCGCCGGGTCAATCACATGGGCACGCGCCAGCTTGTCCTCGATATCTTTTACACGCGCCTCATTCATGCCCTGCTCTTCCTTGGCTGCATGGTATTCCGCATTTTCGGACAAATCTCCGTGCGCGCGCGCTTCTTCAATCGTCGATACGATCTGATGGCGTTTCTCACCCTTGAGATAATTCAGGGTCTCTTTCAATGCTTCAGCCCCACGGCTGGTCATCGGTACTCGTTCCATACTATTTCTGATTCCTCATGTCTTTATATGATGATATGCCTGAATGCTTTTCACTTCGGTCACATCCGAATGTACGGCAATCGCCTGTGCTGCCGCCAATCCACCAGCCATGGTTGTGTAATAGGCAATGCCCCGATCCAGCGTTGCCTGCCGAATGGATTTGGAATCTCTGATAGCCTGTTCGCCTTCGGTTGTGTTGATAATCAGATCCACCTCATCGTTCAGCAGGCGATCAACAATATGCGGGCGCACTCCGTCAATCACTTTAGCCACACTTTCAGATTCCAGTCCAGCTTCGCTCAACGCCCTGTGCGTTCCACTGGTAGCCAACAATTTAAAACCGGCACCGCTCAGAACACGTCCCACCTCTATAGCATCAGCCTTGTCTGCTTCACGCACCGAAATAAATGCGGTTCCAGATTCCGGCAGTCTGACTCCCGCACCCAGTTGGGCTTTGGAGAAAGCTGTCGTAAAGCATCCTGCAATCCCCATCACTTCACCGGTTGATTTCATTTCCGGAGAAAGCAACGGATCAACACCGCGGAATTTCACAAACGGGAATACAGCCTCTTTCACCGCACGGAATTCGGTTGGCTGCGAAATTTCATCAATGCCCAGTTCATCCAGTGTCTGTCCGGCCATAATCCGCGCCGCAATTTTGGCCAGCGGTTTACCGGTTGCCTTGGACACAAACGGTACGGTTCGACTGGCACGCGGATTCACTTCCAGCACATAAAGTGTCTCGCCCTGCAGGGCAAACTGGATATTCAGCAAGCCTTTCACGTTCAAAGCCAGTCCCAGCGCTTCAGTCTGACGGCGCACTTCGGTAATCATGGCTTCAGAAATCGAATGCGGCGGCAAACAGCAGGCTGAATCGCCCGAATGGACACCTGCTTCCTCGATATGTTCCATGATACCACCGATCACCACCCGCTGACCATCTGCCAGCGCATCCACATCCAGCTCGATGGCACTGTTCAGAAAACGATCCAGCAACACCGGATGATCAGGCGATGCCTGCACCGCTTCGGTCATATAACGCAGCAAACCTTTTTCATTATGCACAATCTGCATGGCCCGGCCACCCAGCACATAGGAAGGACGCACCACCACCGGGTAACCGATTTCGGCAGCCACAGCAACGGCTTCTTCCGTCGAGCGTGCCGTACCATTTTCCGGCTGCAACAGATTCAGTTCATGCAACAACTGCTGAAAACGCTCGCGATCTTCAGCCAGATCAATCATATCCGGGTTGGTGCCGATAATCGGTACACCGGCAGCTTCGAGAGACTCGGCCAGTTTCAGCGGTGTCTGTCCGCCGAACTGTACAATCACACCATCCGGTTTCTCAGTATCGACAATGGCCATCACATCTTCATAGGTCAGTGGCTCGAAATAAAGACGATCCGAAGTGTCGTAATCGGTCGAAACCGTTTCCGGATTGCAGTTCACCATGATGGTTTCATAGCCATCTTCGGAAAGTGCAAAGGCTGCATGCACACAGCAATAATCAAATTCAATACCCTGACCTATGCGATTCGGGCCACCACCCAGCACCATGATTTTTTTCCTGTCCGAAGGTCTGGCTTCGCATTCATCTTCATAAGCCGAATAAAGATACGGGGTATGCGCCTCAAATTCGGCAGCACAGGTGTCCACACGCTTGAATACCGGATTCACCCCAGCCTCTTTACGTTTATTTCGAACCGTCAGTTCATCTGTGCCCAGCAGCCCGGCCAGATGCGCATCGGACAAACCTTCACGCTTGGCCTGTTTCCACTCGGCAGTAGAAACCGAATCCACACCACGACCCGACAATGACTGCTCCAGTGCAATCACGGCTGCAATCTCGCGAATAAACCACGGATCAATCCGGGTCACGTCAAATACACGTGCTTCTGTCCAGCCACTGCGCAGAGCTTCGCCCAGCCACCACAAACGTTCGGCACCCGGAACGGCCAGTTTTTCCTGTAGGAAACGCTCGGCATCTTCATCATCAGGAACCGTTTTATCGAAACCGCAGGAACCGGTCTCCAGTCCACGCATGGCCTTGCCCAGACTTTCGGTAAAGCTGCGCCCAATGGCCATCACTTCACCCACAGATTTCATCTGTGTGGTCAAACGGCTGTCTGCACCGGCAAACTTTTCGAATGCGAATCTCGGCAGCTTGGTCACCACATAATCAATGGTCGGCTCGAATGCAGCCGAAGTTTCACCGGTAATATCATTACGGATTTCATCCAGTGTGTAGCCCACTGCCAGCTTGGCGGCAATTTTGGCAATCGGGAAACCGGTCGCTTTGGATGCCAGGGCGGAAGAACGCGATACACGCGGATTCATTTCGATAATAATCAAACGCCCGTCAGCGGGATTAACGGCAAATTGCACATTGGAACCACCGGTTTCGACACCGACTTCGCGCAAAATAGCGATAGAGGCATCGCGCATGCGCTGATATTCCTTG
>JBHHTY010000011.1:0-19878 GCA_046753565.1 Mariprofundus sp. | reverse complement strand
GTTCCAAAGAATGATTTGATTCGAAGGTGCTGTTTGATCCATTTGAAAAACAGCTGAAGTGGACCCCAAAAATGGGACAGATGGTTAAGGTGTATTAAGGTGTGCTTTCTTGGTCAAAGGAGAGTCACATGGCACGGCAAAGTTACAGCAAGGAATTCAAGGCACGAGTGGCGCTGGATGCGCTCAAGGGTCAGAAGACGGTGAGTGAGATAGCCTCGGAATATAAGATCCACCCGAACCAGGTTAGCCAGTGGAAGAAGAAAGCACTGGAAGGCATGGCGGAATCGTTTGCGCGTGGCAAGAGCCATGAAGCCGAGGATATGGAGCGTGAACGGGATCGTTTATATCAGAAAGTAGGCCAGCTTCAGGTTGAGGTTGACTGGTTAAAAAAAGTCACCGGGCCGAGGAAATGAGCGTATCAGAGAAACGGTTATGCGTTGAACCGGCCCATAAGACATTGAGCATATCACGCCAGTGTGAGTTGATTGATTTGCCGCGCTCCGGCTATTACCGACCGGACTTACAAGGAGAGAGTCCGGAGAATCTGGAGCTGATGCGTCTGATTGACGAGGAGTACATGCGTCACCCGTTTTATGGGGCGAGGAAGATACTGAAGTGGCTCATCAAACAGGGGCGCGATGTGAATCGCAAACGGGTGCAGCGTTTGATGCGGCTGATGGGCATCGCCTCGATTGCGCCTAAGCCCAATACCAGCAAGGGGAATAAGGCGCACAAGACCTATCCGTACCTGCTCAGGGGACTGGATATCAATCATCCCGATCAGGTGTGGTGCTCGGACATCACCTATATCCGGATGCGCGGTGGTTTTGTGTATCTGACCGCTGTGATGGACTGGTATAGCCGCTTTGTGTTGTCCTGGGAGGTATCGGTGACTATGGACGATGACTTCTGCGTCAGCGCGCTCACCAGTGCCATCCGACGGCATGGAACACCGGAGATATTCAACACCGATCAGGGCGTACAGTTTACCGGCAAAGCATTTACCGGTGAACTCAAGGAGAATGACATCAGGATCAGTATGGACGGGAAAGGCCGTTGGATGGACAACGTGTTTATCGAAAGGCTATGGAGGTCAGTGAAGTACGAAGAGGTTTACATCAAAGAATACGATTCAGTGACAGAGCTCATCCAGTCGCTGAAGCAATACTTCAACTTCTACAACTTCGAGCGCCCGCATCAGGCGCTGGATGGAAAGACACCCGCCGAGCTATACTTCGGCACAGCGGCGGCCCTGAAGGCCGCATGATGATGGATAATAAAACAGTGAGGAACACACCTTAAATGCACGACCAAACTGTCCCGCTCATGGGGTCCACCTCAGCCAGCTTTTATGATGGGTGCTGAATAGTTACGTTTCGTTAAGCCACACAAAAGCTATATGGAGGGGGCGGTGGTCATCAGCAGAGGAAAACTGACTTATGATGCAGAAGGTATGGAGGGTGGCCGTTATCACAGTCGTATTCTACATGTGCCGGGAAGCTCTTCCGGGCTGACGCTGGGGCGCGGTTATGATATGAAAGAAAAGTCCTGTGAGAAAGTCAAAACTGATTTACTGGCTGCCGGTGTTGATGAACAATCGGCCTGCAGCGTTGCCGAAGCGGCAGGGTTATGCGGGGATGAGGCTGTCCGGTTCATATATGAACATGGCCTGAAGCACTTTGAAATCAGTACGGATGAACAGGAACGATTGTTTTCTGCCTCTTATGATGAGATGGCTGCAGATGTCCGGCGCATTTGCAACAAGCCTGATTGCGTACGCATTTATGGCGCTGTGGATTGGGATAAGCTGAATGACAAGATTCGCGATGTGCTTGTCGATCTCCGCTTTCGTGGTGACTACACGCCGCATGCAAGAAAGAAGATTCAGAAACTTGTATCAGCCAATGATCTGCAGGGGTTTACGGAAGTGATATCCGAGCGGGCTATCTGGAAAAATGTGCCGCAGGACAGATTTGAGCGCCGCGTTCAATATCTTCGGCAGCAGGATGCTCCGGATTAACATGAAACAAACAACGCGCCTGCATGACTTCTTTCCACCCTGTGATACTGTTTCATATCACGGGGTGGAAAAAGTCCATGCGCGTTAGAGCTGATGTTTCCGGATCAGATTAAGCGGTTTCAGCCACTGGCTTAAGCGAATCAGGGGCAGGCCGATCAGGGCGGTGGGATCATCTCCGCGCATGTTTTCGAACAGGCTGATGCCCAGTCCTTCTGATTTGAAACTGCCGGCACAGTTCAGGGGGAGTTCGGCTTCCACATAGGTGCGGATATCAGCATTGCTCAGGGTTCTGAAACAGACCTGGAACGGGATTACCTCAATATGCTCGGTTCGGGATGAAATGACCGCAAGGCCGGTCAGGAAGGTGACAGTACGCCCTGAAAGCAGGTGTAGCTGTTCACAGGCTTGATCAATATTACCCGGTTTTCCCAGCACCAGTTTGCCGCACACAGCCAGTTGATCGGATGCGATGACCGTTGCATCCGGATATCGAGCCAGAACACTTCCGGCTTTACCAAGGGTGTTAAATCTAACCAGTTGTTCCGCAGGCATGCTGCCGGGCCGGCGTTCTTCAAAGTCAGGGTGAATCTGCTTGAAAGGTAGCTGTAATCGGCTCAGGAGTTTTTTTCTGTAGCTGGATGTGGATGCAAGAATCAGATGCATGATAGAGGGTGGCACAAAGCTGTGGATTAGAACTCGCTGTCAGGGTCGTTGTCAATGTGGGTGGGTTCTCCGGCAATGCGGTAGTCGCCGCCCGCCCAGCGACCCAGATCGGTTGTGCGGCAGCGTTCGCTGCAGAAGGGAAAATCCTCGTTGTTTCTGTCCACCGTTTTTTTGCAGGTGGGGCAGCGAAATACTGTGCTATGATTCATCAGCAACCGATCGGAACAAGCATCATGGCATAGGGAATATTTTCGGTGTAGTCAGCGGGCGGTTGGCCGGGAGGCCATTGTTGAAAGCGCAGGCGAATAGTCAGCCTGTTACCCGAAATATCCGGTACAATTCCGTCAGCGACAGCTTCGGCAGGCAGACTGATCACCAGCAGGCCGAAAGATTTACCGCGCTCGGGCGTGATCTGTCCTACGCCTCCGGTGGCAATACATTCTTTCCAGCCAACAAAATCATTCAGCATACTGTCGAGTGTGTGAATGGCGCGGTACAAAGGTGACAGCGATTGATGCAGAGGTTGGGTGCGCACATCGGATGTTCTCCAGATGGTGTCGATGCTTTGCTGCATGCAAAGCTTGTGACTGAGCCAGTCATGTTTTTTCTGGGTGTTCAGATAGGCATTGATCATTGCATCGTCAGCCAGAAAATCACATGCATCGGTCATGCCCGTTTGCAGTTGTTCAATATGCTCATCGATATGTTCACAGGCCTGTCGAATGCCCTCGCGATAATGTGGCACATCCGCACTCAGATTGTTCAGGTACAATTTTACATCGGAAAGCAGAGCGATAATTTCCGGAATAGCACCCTTGCGGCCCTGATCGCCGAGCAGGGATGCGCGCAAATCACAGGCGGCATGCAACCAGCGGATAGCATGCCGATGGTCGCGGGATGTTTCCAGGCAGGCGAGCGAATCGCGCAGCTCAATGAATGCACGCATGCGTGGACTCAACGCAAATGAAAATTGAACCTTTTCTGTCATGCCTGTCCCCTCGGCTGTGGCAGTGCATCCGGGCTGTTTACGCACCAGATCTGAGATGCACTGGAGCGCCAATCATGCCAGCGATTACAGGCCACGACCATGATTGTGTCGGACTGTTCGGCCTGGCAGGCAATTTCTGCAGACAGGATGCGGGCATCTTCTTCCGCCAGTGCAGCAGTCGGGTTATCCAGCAACGCCATGGCTGGTCTGGCCAGGCTTATGGCTGCAAGGGACAGGCGCAGCGACTGGAGCCGGTTCAGGGTTTCCAGGTTTGTTGTTGGCGTAAGATCAAATAGTCCCCATTCTGATAATATTTGTTCAATATGCTTTTGTTCCACCTGTTTCCCGAGGCCAAACAGCAGTTCTTCTTCGGCTGTTTGCCCCAGCCATACCGGAGGCCAGCGATCAAACAGCATGCGAATTGGTTGTTTCGTTTTTTTTGACGCAATGCCGTCCAGTGTCACAGCCATATCATTAGGGCTATCAGTCAGTCCTGCCATGCATTTTAACCAACGAGTTTTTCCACTGCCGGCACCTCCGGTTAGCAGAATGATCTCGCCGGACAAGGCCCGGAGCGATGTGTTGGCATCAGTGAGTTGAAGGGTGTGTTTGCCGGTGGAATTCATTGGATGTTGTAGTTTGGCATAAAAGATGGAGCGGGTGAAGGGAATCGAACCCTCGTATGCAGCTTGGGAAGCTGCCGTTCTACCATTGAACTACACCCGCGGCAGATGATTATAGAGAAATTTGGGCAGGTTATCCATGGACTGCACGGAAATACCGAATGCATCAGTGTTTCTTCAGGAGGCCTCCGCAAGTTCAGGGTGGTGCCAGATGGTTTTTCCTTCGCTTTCCCGATGAATGCGCTGCATCATGGAAAGATGTGCTTCATATTCATGATCGGCAATGGGCAGGGCTTCCCGTTTCATGATGTTGGCTGTCTCTGCCTGTTCGTCACGTCCGCGCGCTTGTTCAGGTAACTGTACAAAGCTGGATGCGGGTTGGCTGGGAATATCCATGCCGAGCGAAAACTGACGTCCGCCGGTCATGGCGAGATACACTTCGGCCAGCAGTTCGGAATCGAGCAGTGCACCGTGCAGTTCGCGCATGCCCCGGTCAATATTGTAGCGGTCGCACAGTGCATCGAGATTATTTTTCTGGTGTGGATGCTTTTTACGCGCAAAAGCCAGGGTGTCGATGACCTGAATATCCTGAATGTTCGGGAATTCGTTCAGTCGAAGTTCATTCATGATAAAGCCCAGATCGAACGACGCATTATGGATCACCAGAGTGGAGCCTTTGATGAAATCGAGAAAGTCCCGGGCGATTTCCCTGAATGGCGGTTTGTCTTTTACTTTGGCGTTATTGATGCCGTGGATGCGCACGACTTCAGCCGGGATGCCCCGTTCCGGATTGATGTAGTGATGAAAAACATGATCCTGGCCAGAGAGTACCTTTCGATTGAGCACTTCAATAGCGCCGATTTCCACCATGCGGTCACCATTGAGAGGCGAGAGCCCGGTGGTTTCAGTATCCAGCATGATCAGTCGCATACCCGTAGTATAATCAGCTTTTGGATTCTGCCAACATCGTTGTTTGCCGACTGGTCGAAAACGGCGCAATTGTTTTTACAGGATGGGTTGTTTTGATACCTGGCCGCAGCAGTGTTTGGTTTTCTTCCCGCTGCCGCAGGGGCAGGGCGTATTTCGACCGGCTTTACTGATGTCACATTGTCCATCCAGGTAGCGCCAGTGCCCGCCCGTTTGTGCAAAGCGGCTGATTTCATGCAAGCTCATGATATCCCCGTTTTCGCGGAAACCGGCAATGAATTCGACGGTATTTTCAGTTGCATGGACAATCGTCAGTCCCAGCCAGTCGGTTGAGGTCGGTGATATTTTCGAGGGGCGTGTATCCGGGTGCCAGCTTGTATGCAGATAATGCCAGTGGCCGAGGGCATAGGCTGTATAGCGGGAGCGCATCAGGGCTTTGGCGCCGACAGCAACGACACCTTTAATCACCGGTTCGCAACAGGTGGCATACATCATGCCGCTGCCACAGGGGCACAGATCGAGCTTATGCATCCGGATCAACAATATGGCGTACGGTATCGTCTTCGCTAAAATGCTCGCCGCATACGGTTTTATTCTGTAGTGAAATACCTGCTGTGTGTACGGACTCCGGATCACCGGAAATCAGCGGGTGCCAGTCAGACAATGGTTTTCCTTCATGCAGCAGGCGATAGGCACAGGTTTTCGGCAGCCAGGCAAACTGGCTGTCCTGCATTTTTCTGATATCCATGCAATCGGGTACCCGTGTGTTTCTGTGGCGGTAATTGGTGCAGCGGCAGTTTGCATCATTGAACAGTCGGCAGCGGATGTCGGTGTAGAGGATTTCATGGCTATCGGCATCCTCGAATTTCCACACGCAACAGCGGCCGCAGCCATCGCAGAGGGATTCCCACTCTTGGTCAGACATCTCGGCCAAAGTTTTTTCTTTCCAGAACATCCGCTACCTGCCTTTTCGGGGAATGCTACCCACATTCCCCCACCAATAAATACCGAGAGAATATAAGGGCTAACTGTGCCTGAATATCCCACCTGACAAAAAATAGTCGAGAAGTGGGGTTGACAAGGGTGGAAAGGGGGACATTATTGGCATTTAGTGGGGAACAGTGGGTAAAAGTACCACGCCACGAAAACGGGAGGGGCTGGCGCAAGATGTTTCAGGGTGAGTTCAGCAATAATATGGATGACAAGGGTCGCGTAAGCATTCCTGCTGCATTCCGTGATGTGTTGAAAACCTGCCATGCTGAAGGCCAGCTGATTATTACCCGGACGCCGCATTCCCGCTGTTTGGTGGCTTATCCCAAACGCGAGTGGAATCGCTTGCAGAAGCGCATCAGTGCGACACCGCCGAGTGAGGCATTGCGGGCCTATAAACGCATTGTGATCAGTTCGGCACAGGAATATTTGGCGGATCGCCAGGGCCGGGTCCTCCTCTCCCCGGCTCTGCGCGATTACGCGTCACTGCAACGCAGTATCCAGTTTGCCGGTGCCGGCGAGACATTCGAAATCTGGGACAAGAACAGCTGGGACAAGCAGCTCGAAGCCGATCTGGCGCTGGCCCAGAATTTCGAGCTGGGTTTGTAATGTGGTCGCATCCGAACAATACCCCGAACATGTTCCGGTACTTCGCGATGCCTTTGTGGATGCGATATTCTCAGACCCTGACGGACGCTATGTCGATTGCACATTCGGTCGCGGCGGGCACAGTCGGGCGCTGCTGGCCAGATTGTCGGAAAAAGGGCGCTTGCTTGCTCTCGATCGCGATCCGGAAGCGGTTGAAGCTGGGAAGCAGCTGGCCCGGGAAGATGGGCGCTTTTCCATACTGCACAGTGATTTCGCCCAGCTCGGTGCCGGACTTGAGGATGAGGGCTGGCAGCAGGTGAGCGGTATTGGTTTCGACCTCGGGGTTTCTTCACCGCAGGTGGACAATGCAATACGCGGTTTTTCATTCAGGCAGGATGGGCCGCTGGATATGCGAATGGATACGGACAATGGCCAGCCGCTGAGCCGTATGCTGGCGCATGTGTCCGAGCGAGAGCTTGTTGATGTGTTGCGCAGTTTTGGCGATGAGCGCTATGCCAGGCGTATTGCCGGCGCGATTTTGAAGGCCCTGCATGCCGGAGAATTGAACTCTACAGCCAATCTCGAAAATGTCTGTTTCCATGCCGTGCCCAGGCAGGCCCGCTTCGGCAAGACACATCCGGCCACACGCACGTTTCAGGCATTGCGTATATGGGTGAATGGGGAAATGGATCAGATCGATGCCGGTATCCGGGCAGCCATGGATCATTTGCAGCCGGGCGGCAAGCTGGCTGTGATTTCTTTTCATTCCGGCGAAGACCGGCGTATTCGTGATTTGATTGAGGCCGAGGTGCATGCCTGCATCTGCCCGCCGGAAATGCCCGTTTGTATGTGCGGCAGGCAGCCCACCATGCGCTGGCTGCAAAAGAAGCCATTACGCGCCAGTGATGAAGAATTGATGGAGAATCCCCGCAGCCGCTCCTCCCTGTTGAGGGTGGCGCAGCGTCTGACAGAGGCGGAAGCGAAAAAGCTGGCCGGGTATTCAGGGGGGCTGCACTGATGCACAGCTGGCTGAAACCCTGGATGCTGTTCCCTGTTTGTGTGGCCATTCTGGCGGCAGGTCAGATTTGGTTGTCACATTTGCGTTATGAGATGTCTCTGGATACGCAGCGTCTGATGGCCGAGCAAAAGGGCATTCAACGTGGATTAAGCAAGTTGCGGCTTGAAGCAGCGAGCCTGACCCGGCCTGAGCGTTTGCGTCAATATGCCAACAGCAAGCTGGGCATGGCGCCGCCGAAACCGATGCAGGTGATTCACCTGTGAAACGGAACGAGCATATTTTTGTCCGTCGCCGCATTGAAGCCGTGGCCGGTTTGCTGCTGCTGGGCCTGTTGTTGCTGGCGGTGCGGGCGGTTGATCTGCAGTGGTTGCAGGCGGATACACTCAGCGCCAAGGCGGATAAACAGCGCTATCGCGAATACACTATTATGGCTCCGCGCGGCCCGATTCTGGACAGTCAGGGGCGGACACTGGCTGAAAGTGTAGAGATTCCATCCATTGCAGCAATTGCAGATGAAGTGCCTGTCGAAAGCATTGACACGCTGGCCAGGGCGCTCGGATTACCGGTCAAAAAACTGAAGCACAAGTTACGCAAGCGTAAGGGATTTGTCTGGCTGGCCCGGCAGGTGCCGCCATCTGTGGCGGAAAAAGTGATGGCATTGAATATTCCGGGGGTTCGCCAGGAGCAGGAATGGCGTCGCTATCAGCCGTTGGGGCCGGAGACCGGACATTTGCTCGGTTTTGTCGGTATTGATGGTCGTGGTCTCGAGGGTGTGGAACGTACCTGGAACGGGGTGTTGACCGGAAAGCCGGGGCTTCGCCAGGTCAGGCGCGATGCCCGCGGTCATTCCCTGCCGGACAGCAGCTGGATTCGCCCGCCTGTCCCGGGTAAGGCGATGGCACTTACACTGGATGCATCGATTCAGAGTCTTGCCTATGCCGCTCTTGCCGAAGGCGTGCGCGAACAGCGTGCCAAAGGCGGGTCGGTTGTGGTGATGCGTCCGAAAGATGGTGCGATTCTGGCTATGGCCAATTGGCCGGGTTACAACCCGAATAATTATCGTCGATTCCATCCGGGAGAATGGCGCAACAGGGCGATTACAGATGTATTCGAGCCCGGCTCGACCATGAAACCGTTTACGGTTGCAGCAGCACTCGAATCCGGGCGCTGGCAGCCGGACTCACGCGTGTTTTGTGAAAACGGTTCGATGCGGATTGCCGACTATACTATCCATGACGACCACAAGGCCGGCTGGCTCGACATTACCGGTATCCTGGTACACTCCAGTAATATCGGGGCGGCCAAGCTGGCTATGGACATTGGCCCGGAAGCACTCTATGACACGTTGTCGAGAACCGGTTTTGGCAGGCGAAGCGGTACCGGGTTAAGCGGGGAGTCGCATGGCATTGTATTGCCCCCCGATCGTTGGGGGCCAGTCGAAACAGCTAACATCGCATTCGGACAGGGTATTGCTGTCACGCCGTTGCAACTTGCAGCGGCATTTTCCGTATTGGCAAATGGAGGAAAACATGTTGCACCGGTTTTGTTTGCCGATCAGCTGGGCAAGCAAGCTCCGGAGCGGGTGATGAAGGAAAAAATCGCCCGGCAAGTGGTGCGGATGATGGAGTATGCGACAAGCAGGGATGGTACCGGATGGAAGGCCGTGCCTGTTGGGTATTCTGTGGCAGGGAAAACGGGCACGGCGCAAAAACCCAATTCGAGAGGTGGTTACAGCAAAGGTAAATACAATGCCGTGTTTGCCGGCCTGGTGCCGGCGGATGATCCGCAGCTGGCGATTGTTGTGGTTGTGGATGAACCGAAGAAGAGTATTTATGGCGGCCAGGTGGCAGCTCCGATTTTCCGGCATATTGCGGAAAGCGTTCTGCCCTATCTCGGTGTTTCTGCCCATATCGCTACTGATACGGACTGGAAAACGATGGAGATTGCCGATGTTGCGCCATTGTCAGCGGCTGAATCGGCGCATGGCATGTCCATGCGCGAGATCAGGCGTTTTGCCGCCAGTCGCGGACTCAGGTTGCATGTGCATGGATCCGGATGGGTCAGGCGGCAGAAGCCAGCCAGTATCAGCGGGTTGGAGCATGGAGATATGCTTGAGGTGTGGCTGGATGAGTAGTTCAGAACAGATTCGAGCCACCGAATTTCCGCAGGGTATTTCACTGTGCGAGCTGGGGCGGACATTCGGCCAGCTGGATGCCGGTGATGCGCGGGAGGGTGAAGATGTCTGCATCATGGGGGTCTGTGACGATTCGCGTTTTGCCAAGCCGGGCTTTGCGCTGATGTGCTTGCCGCGCAGTCGCGACCGTGCCGCCGAATATGCCGAATCGGCACGTTTACAAGGGGCTGTGGCCATTATTAGTGTGGGTATTGAAGTGGATACAGAGTTGCCACAATTGTATCTGGACAGTATGCAGCTGGCTGGCCAGATGCTGCGCCATCTATTCCACAGTGAAGCGGCCGGCGGCTATTTGTACGGTATTACCGGTACAGACGGAAAAACCAGTGTGGCGTGGATGTTGCGCGAAGCACTCGGGCGCTATCAGGACAGGCCGGTATGGAGTACAGGCACACTGGGCTGGATGCGCGGCGCGAATGATGTTCGTGATATCGGTAATACCACGCCGTCGATGCTGACCATGCATGCCATGCTGGCGGCGGCGTGCGAGGAAGATGTGCATGCCGTTGTGTGTGAAGTATCGTCGCACGGTATTGCTCAGCAGCGTATTGCCGGACTGGATTTCAACACGGCGATCTGGACCAGTATGGGTCATGATCACCTGCAGGATCACTGCGGTTATGCTTCTTATCTGGCGACCAAGGCCGACTTTATTCAACAAACTGCTGGGCAGGGTGGCCGTGTGGTGGCCAATGCCGATCACGATGATATTCGCCGATTCGCTCCTGAACATTGCAGCTGGTACGGGCATGGCCTGTATCGGGGCGATGTTGATCTGGCATGGGAGCAGGAGTTGCCGGGGTTGCTGCGTTTGAAGTATGGTGATGAAGAGATTGTCATCGAAGGCATTCCGTTGGGCGATTTTCATGCCGAGAATGTTGCCTGTACAGCACTGGCATTGATGGTTTCTACCGGTGTTTCTTTAACCGAACTGCCGGGCTTGCTTGATCAAATCAGCGCACCGCCGGGGCGCATGCAGGAACTGGAAGCCGGTTACGGGCAGGTTTACATTGATTATGCCCATACACCGGAAGCACTGGAGCGCTGTCTGGAAGCGGCGCGTAAATTGACGCGTGAACGCCTGATTCTTCTGTTTGGTTGTGGCGGTGAACGTGACCGCGAAAAAAGGCCGCATATGGGTGAGATTGCCGTCAATCTGGCCGATGTGGTCTGGATAACTTCGGATAATCCGCGTGGTGAGATGCCAGCGGTCATTGCTTCCGAGATTGAACATGGCATGCATCAGCCTTACAGGGCCGAGATTCATTTGCAGCTGGATCGTGAACTGGCTATTGCGGAGGCGGTTGATGGTTTGCGTGATGGCGATGTGCTGGTGATTGCAGGCAAGGGGCATGAGGCATACATGGAAGTATGTGGTCAGCGCTTGCCCTGGCTGGATGCCGATGTGGCCAGCAGATATTTGCATCGTAAACATGGTCTGGAGCAGGTGACGGCATGCGGTTGAGTGGTGAAGAAATGGCCCGTGCCACCGGCGGTCGCTGGCATGGTATTGCGCCGGAAATGATTCAGAATATTACCACCGATACGCGTGAATTTGAGTCGGGACAGACTTTCCTTGCTCTGCGCGGCCCCTGTTTTGACGGGCATCGCTTTGCCGAAAACGTGGCCGATCGGGCGCAGGCACTGATAGGGGACTCCACGGGGTTAATGCTCTGGTCGGATCTTGATAACAGTAAACTGGAAGTCGGCGATACCCTGCAGGCACTGGGAGATATTGCCCATGCCTGGCGCATGCATTTATCAGATACGACAGTGATTGCCATTAGCGGTTCCTATGGCAAAACAAGTCTGCGCTCGATGCTGGAAACCGGCTTCGCAGCGCTGGGTTTCAAGGTGGCTGCCACCCGTGCCAATCTCAATAATCTGATTGGTGTGCCGCAGACTTTGCTGGGGGTTGCGGCCGATGTCGATATCGCAGTGATTGAATGTGGTATCAGCGAACGCGGTGAAATGGAGCGTCTGGCAGCCATTGTACAGCCGGATATCGCTGTCCTGACCGGTATGACGGCAGCCCATAGTGAAGGTTTGGGCGGATTGTCCGGCGTGGTGAAAGAAAAGGTTCTGTTGCTGGAAGCGGTACGTGAGGGTGGTTGGTGTGCCCTTGGCCGGGATGTGGTAGCGCTGATGCGGGCGAATCATATTGCTGTACCGGAACGTATGCTTGCCGTGGATGATTCCGGGAATAAGCAGGTGGTTGGCTGGCAACTGAATGGTTGCGAACTGACCCTGACATATCAGGAGGCGCAGCACACGTTGATGCAGGCCTTGCCGGCCCGGCACTGGGCTGAAAATTATGCTTTTGCAGCATCAATCATGCTGCGTTTTATGCATGATAGTGCGTATTCAGGCACGTTGGCTGAAGTTGCCGATGCATTGTCCGGCTGGCAGCCGTTGGGTGGACGTATGCAGCGTTGCGAGGGTAAAAATGGCATACTGGTACTGGATGACAGTTATAATGCCAATCCGGTATCCATGCAGGCTGCGATTGATACGCTGCGTGCCTTGCCAGGTAACAGAATCGCTGTTCTGGGTGATATGGCGGAGCTGGGCGAGGCTTCTGAGTCCGCCCATGCCGGGCTTGATATCAGCGGTCTGAACCGTGTTTATCTGATCGGCTCACAGATGCGGGAGCTGGCAGAGAAATACTCGGAGGTCAGGTGGTTTGCCGATACTGATGAGGCGCTTGCCGCATTGGTAGAAGATGCGTTTGAAGCAGGTGACACAGTGCTGGTCAAGGCATCCCGCTCGATGGCATTGGATGCAGTGGTGGAGCTGTTATGTGCCGGGGAGGTTGCGCATGCTGTATAATCTCCTGTATCCGCTGCATGATCAGATATCATTCTTTAATCTGTTTCAGTACATCACCTTCCGGACAGTCTATGCACTGGTGACCTCGCTGGTGTTGTGCTGGTTGCTGGGGCCATGGTTTATCCGCTGGCTGAAAACACATCAGGGCAAGGGGCAGCCTATTCGCAACGACGGGCCGCAAACGCATTTGATCAAACAGGGCACGCCGACCATGGGCGGTGTGCTGATTCTGTTGTCGCTGACCATTGCCACCCTGCTGTGGGCTGATTTGACCAGCGGTTTTGTCTGGCTGGCGCTGCTGGTGACACTGGGCTACGGCGTGATCGGTTGGCTGGATGACTACCTGAAAATTGTTCGTCGCGATCCGAAAGGTTTGGCAGGGCGCTGGAAACTGATTCTGCAATGTTTGATCGGTGGTGTAGCCGCTGCCGGTCTGATGATCATGACCGATCCGATTGTGGATATTCCCTTCCTGAATTCACAGTGGCATATGGGCTGGTTTTATCCTGTTTTTGTACTGTTTGTACTGGTTGGCACCTCCAATGCGGTCAATTTGACCGATGGCCTCGATGGTTTGGCGGTGGCACCGACATTCATGGTGGCCAGTGCACTGGCGGTGGTGGTGTATCTGGCCGGCCATGCCAAATTTTCAGCGTATCTGATGATTCCGTTTGTACCCGGTGCTGGTGAGCTGGCGGTATTCTGCGGCGCTGTAGTCGGTGGTTGCCTTGGTTTTCTGTGGTACAATACCTATCCGGCTCAGGTGTTTATGGGCGATGTGGGGGCACTGGCCCTTGGTGGTGCGTTGGGCTTTGTCGCCTGTGCGGTACACCAGCAATTGTTGCTGGCGATTGCCGGTGGTCTGTTTGTGCTGGAAGCGGTATCGGTGATGGTACAGGTGGCCAGCTTCAAGCTGACCGGAAAACGCGTGTTCCGTATGGCTCCCATTCATCATCATTATGAATTGAAGGGCTGGGCAGAACCGAAAGTGATTGTTCGTTTCTGGATTATCTCCATCCTGCTGGCGCTGGTGGCGCTTTCCACCCTGAAAATCAGATGAGTGATGTGATGGGAGCACCAATGCGTGACCGGCATTCGGCAACAGCTGTGATCGGTATGGGAAAAACCGGCCAGGCCGTGGTGGCATTTCTGGTGCGCAGGGGGATTGCCTGCGAGGCTTTCGATGAGTCTCCGGCCCGTTTGCCTGATGGTATGGATGTTGCGTTGCATACCGGTCGCCTGAATGCGGCGTTGTTGAAAGAATTCTCACGTGTGATTGTCAGCCCCGGCATCAACTGGCAGCACCCTGCACTGGTTGAGGTGAGGCAGGCCGGCGTTCCGGTTTTCGGTGATCTGGAGCTGTTTGGTGAGGCATTCCATGGAGATTTGATCGCCATCACCGGCACCAATGGCAAAACCACGACGGTATCCCTGATCAGTACAATGCTTGATGTGCTTTCCGGCGGCATAGAGGCCGGAGGCAATATCGGTGTGCCCATGCTGGATTTGCTGGGCTATGGTGATGCACAGCACCCGGATCCTCAACGTATCGTGCTGGAATTATCCAGTTTTCAGCTCGAACGGGCCAATCCGATTCGTCCGAAGTGGGCGGCACTGCTCAATGTTCAACCGGATCATGCCGATATGCATGCCGATATGGAGGCATACAGGGCAGCCAAGCTACGGCTGTTTGCCAGACAGGAAGAAGGTGACAAGGCCATGTTGCCGACAGATTCCTGCTGGGACACGCTGGCCGATGAATTGCGTGGACGCGGCGTGTATGTGCGTCGTTTCGGCATACAGGATGAAGGCAGTGAGCATGGTCTGGATGCCGGAGTGAGATCACAGGAAAACGGCTCGTGGCAGGTGTTCTGGCATCATTATGATGTAATGCATACGGTGTCATCCGATGAATTGCCGGCACAGGGTAGACATCAGCATTTAAACCTGGCCTGTGCGGCACAGGCTGCAGCGGATTTCGGTATTTCCCCCGGTGTGATCCGGCAGTCACTGACATCTTTCAGAGGGCTGCCACATCGTTTGCAGTCGCTTGGCCGGATTGCCGGGCGGGAATGGTTCAATGATTCCAAAGCCACCAATCCGGATGCGGCCAAAGCGGCGCTGGACGCTTTCCAAAAGGTCGTATGGATTTGTGGCGGATTGCGTAAAGGGCTGGATATTTCCGGCCTCAAAAACACCGTGGCTGATCACGTTGAGCATATGCTGGTCATTGGTACGGATGAGAAACCGTTCATTGATCTGGCGACTGCTGCCGGCGTGAAGGCCACATACGTTCAAACCGTGGAGCAGGCAGTTGATCTGGCAGTAAAAATGGCAACAGATATGCCGGTATTGCTGGCTCCTGCCGCTGCCAGCCAGGATCAGTTCAGGGATTATATCGAACGAGGCAATGCATTCATGGCAGCAGTGCATGCTCTGGGGCAGGGCGCATGAGCCGCCCCGCAGTTAAACGACTTGCACCGCTGGACCCGGTGGTGACCGGTTGCGTGCTGGCACTGATGTGTTTCAGTGTGCTGATGGTGTACAGCGCCAGTGTCAGTGTGGCTGAAGTCCGTTACGATGACCCGTTACGCATCATTCGCCACTGGCTGTTTTATATCCCGGTTGGGCTGGTGATCATATGGGTGCTTTCACGTATTGATGTGAACTGGTGGCGGGCTATTGCAGTGCCGATCCTGGCTGTGGCGATATTGTTGATGGTTGCAGTACTGATTCCGGGTCTGGGCAAGGAAATCAACGGGGCCCAGCGCTGGTTTTCCCTGTTCGGCCTGACCTTGCAGCCGGTGGAGATTCTGAAGCCGGCTGTGATTATTTACATGGCTTATTATATGAGTTCTTTTCCCGACAGTCTGCATCAGTTTGCCAGCGGCCTTGCTCCAATGCTGGTGGTGCTCGGCGTGGCTCTGGTATTGCTGTTGTTGCAGCCGGATTTCGGCAGTGCGGTGCTGCTTTCTTCGGTTTGTTTCGCCTTGTGGTTTGTCGGCGGTGTGCCGATCCGACATTTGCTGGCACTGGTATCAACCTTTATACCGGTCGCGATCATTGCCATGATTGCCGAACCTTATCGGGTTCAGCGCCTGACCAGTTTTCTGGATCCCTGGAACGATCCGCTGGGCAGCGATTATCAGCTGATTCAGTCCATGATAGCTTTTGGCAGCGGCGGCCTGTTCGGAACCGGTATCGGGCAGGGTGTGCAAAAGCTGTTTTACCTCCCGGAAGTCTTCACCGATTTTATTTCGGCCAGTATTGGCGAAGAACTGGGGCTGGTGGGAATCCTGGTGTTGATTATCGTATTTGCCGTATTGCTGGGGCGGGGCATCTGGCTGGCAATCCATTGCAAAGACATGTTTGCGCGCTTGCTGATTATCGGTTGTGTGGTTGTGATCGGCACAGCTCTGATGATTAATCTTGGAGCGGCGATGGGGCTGCTGCCAACCAAAGGCATGCCGCTTCCCTTTGTTTCCTATGGCGGAAGCGCCTTACTGGGCGAATGTGTTCTGATCGGTTTGTTGCTTTCCGTGCAGCGTCACCAGCCGGGCAATAAACATATTGAAAAGCGCGGGTCTCGCAAAAAGCAGGTTAAAAAAACCGGCACAGGCTCACGCCACATGCCTTCATCCGGAGAAAGTCTGGAGCATACGTTTTGAGTCGCATGCCGTTGCTCTGTATTGCCGGTGGCGGTACCGGCGGTCATGTCATGCCAGCACTGGCGCTGGCAGATGCTGCGCGTCTGCGTTGGCCGCAGTTGTCTGTTACATTCATCGGTGCCGAACGCGGGCTGGAAGCCCGGTTGTTGCCGGAGCGTGGGGAAAAGGTGCAATTGCTGGCCATGCACGGCGTGAAGGGAGCAGGCTTGTTGCAGCGCTTGCGTGTATTACTGTGGGAATTACCGCAGGCCGTGATGACTATTCGGCGTAGCTGGAAGGAAGAACGACCTGACCTGCTGGTTGGGGTTGGCGGGTATGCCAGTATTTCAGGTGTGGCGGCTGCTTTGATCAGCCGGGTTCCGGTGGTGCTGTACGAACAGAATGCCATGCCCGGGCTGGTGAACCGGACACTGGCGCGATTCAGCCGTTGCATCATGCTGGGTTTTGAGGCCGCTTCCAATAAGCTGGCGGGCCGGGTACGCCGGGTTGTTACCGGCAATGTGGTACGCGAAAGCATCATGTCCAGACGCTGGCAGGCTCATGTGCCACCGCGCTTGCTGGTGCTTGGCGGTTCGCTGGGCGCACGTGTTCTCAACCGGACAGTACCTGAAGCCTGCCGTTTATTGCGGCGTGAAGGCAGAGAGTTTGCAGTATCCCACATCGTTGGCCGTGATGGGGAAGCTTTGCAGCAGGTGCGTGAGATATATCAACAGGCCGGTATCAGCGCCGAAGTACTGCCATTTTGTGAAGATATGGCCGGATTTTACGGGCGTGGTAATCTGATGGTGGCACGGGCCGGAGCCATGACTGTTTGCGAGGCAGCCTGCGTCGGTATGCCAACCCTGTTTGTGCCCTTGCCGCATGCAGCTGATGACCATCAGCGCCATAATGCCGAAGCGCTTGCCTGCACGGCGGCGGCGGTTGTGCTGGATCAACAGACACTGGATGCTGAATCGCTGGCAGTCCATATCGAAGCTAATTTATTTCATCCGGAAAAACTGACAGCGATGAGTCAGGCTGCATGTGCTGCGGCTCCCTATGATGCACAGAAAAAACAGCTGGATGTGCTGGCCGATTATTTGCATGCAGATTCGGGGGAGGAGCGGGCATGAAGGCTCGTGTGCAGCGCATTCATCTGATCGGTATCGGCGGTATTGGCATGAGCGGTATTGCCGAGGTGTTACATAATCAGGGATTTGATGTGCAGGGCAGCGATATGGCTGAAAGCCTTAATGTGGCCCGGCTGCGCAGTCTGGGTATTGATGTGAAGGTTGGCCATGCGGCGGAAAATCTCGGTGGTGCACAGGTGGTGGTGGTTTCCTCGGCCATTGATCACGGCAATCCGGAAATTGCGGCAGCGCAGGCGCAGGGTGTGCCGGTGATTCCGCGTGCCGATATGCTGGCTGAGCTGATGCGTATGAAACAGGGTATCGCTGTAGCCGGTAGCCATGGTAAAACCACCATGACCTCGTTGATTGCGCATGGCATGGAAGCAGCAGGTCTTGATCCAACCTATGTCATCGGTGGCCGCCTGACGACCAGTGGCAGCAATGCCCGGCTTGGTGCCAGTCCGTGGCTGGTGGCGGAAGCCGATGAGTCCGACGGGTCTTTCCTGCGTCTTTCGCCGACCATTGCCGTGGTCAGTAATATCGACCCCGAGCACCTGGATCATTATGGTGATTTTGATACGCTGATGGAGGCGTTTCATACCTTTGTGGATCTGGTACCGTTTTACGGCCGAGTGGTACTGCATCATGAGCACCCGAATGTGGCGGCATTGCGTGAACGCCTGCACAAGCCGGTGACAACCTACGGCAGCAGTCCCCAGGCCGATCTGCATCTGTTACAAATCGAAGCGAATGCTGAAGGGCAGCGGTTCAGTGCCGCCAGTCGTAATCTGGGGGTGCTGGGCGAATTCCGCCTGCCCATGCCCGGTCGCCACAATGCAGAAAATGCACTGGCTGCGATTGCCGTATTGCTCGATCTCGGCATTGATATTGAAACCATTCGGCAGGCACTGGCCTCGTTTGAGGGCATTGAACGCCGTTTCCAGCGCACAAAAATCGGCGACGGGGTGTTGGTCGATGACTACGGGCATCATCCGAAAGAGGTGATGGCAACACTGGCAGCTGCGCGCGAATGCTGGCCGGATCGCCATATCACGGTCATTTTCCAGCCGCACCGCTACAGCCGTACATATGATCTGATGCAGGAGTTTATGGGAGCATTCGATGCGGCCAATGCTGTGGCGCTGTTGCCGGTCTATGCTGCCGGTGAAGCGGAAATCGAGGGTGCAAGCAGCGAACGTATGGCTGAAGGCATGATGGCGCGCGGTCATCGCGGTGTGTCATTACTGGAAAATATCGGGGCGGCGCATGCATGTGCGGATGCTACTCTGGCAAAAGGTGATGTGGTATTGCTGATGGGAGCCGGTTCTATCGGTGGACTGGCCCGGCAGATGCGGGAGGCGATGTGATGATGAATGCCTCCGTGAAACAGTGGCCGGAAAAACATGACTGGATGAGCCTGATGCGTGAAAGCGGTACGTGGCGGGAACATGAGCTGATGGCGACACATACCACACTGGCAGTGGGTGGCCCGGCGCGCTGGTTTTTCCGTCCATCCGGCCGGGAATCCCTGATTGCAGCCATGCAGGCATGCCCTGCTGATGTGGCAATTCTTCCATTGGGGCGTGGCAGTAATATGCTGGTTCCGGATACCGGCTTTGATGGCCTGGTGCTGGATTTGAGTGAATTGAATGATATGCATTTCGATGGCTGTGTGGTGACAGCCGGAGCCGGTGTGCGCATGTCCCGTTTTGCCCGTCAGTGCGCCGACCATGGCCTGACCGGTTGTGAGTTTATGGCCACGGTGCCCGGTGATTTGGGTGGCGGCGTTGCCATGAATGCCGGCTGTTTTGCCCAGCAGGTATCCGATACGCTGAGTGGTATCGAGGTGTTGCTGCGGGACGGGCATGTTATTGAAATGGCTGCCGCTGATCTGAATATGACATACCGGCATACTGCTTTGCCGGTGCAGGGGCTGGTTCTGTCGGCGACGTTTACCCTGCAAACAGATCATCCGGATCAAATACGCGAACGCATGCGCAGCATGCGCAGCCGCCGCTCCTCCACACAGCCTTTGGCACAACCCAATTGTGGTTCCGTATTCAAAAACCCGGAAGGTGACCACGCCGCACGTTTGATCGAAGCCGCCGGTTTGAAGGGCTTCCGGATCGGCGGCGCCCGGATTTCCGACCAGCATGCCAATTTTATTGTTAATGAGGGCGATGCCAGCAGTGCCGATATCGTTGCCCTGATTAAACATGCACGCGCAGCCGTGAAACAGCAGATCGGAATCGAACTGGAAC
>JBHHTY010000010.1:0-20111 GCA_046753565.1 Mariprofundus sp. | reverse complement strand
GGCTGATTGAGTGGTTTCCGGCTCTGGCCGATATTGAAGGGGCTTTTTCTCAATAATCAGCGGAAATCTGTTGAGCTCCCTTATTGTGGCGTCACCTGTTGTAAGACGAGTACGCCATCTTTAAGGCGCCTGAGTGTTTCATCTTTCCCCAAAAGTCCGAGCGTCAGATCGATGGGGGGGGAAACAGGGCCACCGGAAATCAGGATGCGCACAGGCTGGGCGAGTTTGCCCATGCCTACGCCTTCAGCTTCGCAAATACTGCTGATCAGGCTGTGAGCGGCTTCGCCTGAGAACACATCAATGGCTTCGATGCCGGTAATGAATTGCTCAAGCAGGGGCCAGGTTGTATCCCTGAAGTTCTTTTTCACGGCTTTTTCCTGATATTCCGTCGGAGCCTGATAAAAAAAGCGCGCACCTTCGGCCAAATCAACCAGATTCTTCGAGCGCTCCTGCAGGGAGGCAATGACGGCGGTCAGATCGGGGCCGGAAGACACATCCACGCCCATCAGGCGTGTCACTTCATCGACCAGATCAGCCGGATCGGCCTGACGCAAGTAGTGGCCATTTAACCAGTCCAGTTTCTGTTGATCGAAACGGGCAGCGGCCTTGCCGACCTGTGACAGGTCAAACAGTTCGATCAGCTGTTCGCGGCTGAATACCTCTTCGTCACCATGTGACCAGCCGAGTCTGGCCAGATAATTGTTCATGGCATCGGGCAAATATCCCTGTTCCCGGTATTCGGTAATAGCGACTGAGCCGTGGCGTTTGGACATCTTGGCACCGTCCGGGCCATGAATCAGCGGAATATGGGCAAATTGCGGGATGGGCAATCCGAGCGCCTGATACAACTGAATCTGGCGCGGTGTATTGTTCAGGTGATCCGAACCGCGCACCACATGGGTGATGCCCATGGCTGCATCGTCAATCACCACGGCCAGGTTATAGGTTGGTGTGCCATCTGTGCGCAGCAGAATCAGATCATCGAGTTCGGTATTGGGAAAGCTGACCGGCCCAAGCACCAGATCATTGACGATGGTTTCACCCTCATCGGGAGAGCGAAAGCGAATCACGTAGGGCTGATCATCCGGTTGTTCCGAACGGTGGCGGCAGCGGCCGTCATACATCGGTTTTTTGCCGGCAGCTCGCTGGGCTTCGCGCATCTGGTCGAGCTCATCCTTGCTGCAATAACAGCGGTAGGCATGGCCTTTTTCAATCAGCTGTTCGACAGCCTTGATATGTTCGGCCTGACGTGAGGCCTGAAATACCGGCTCTTCATCCCAGTCCAGTCCCAGCCAGTTCAAACCATCCAGAATCACCCGGGTAGCTTCGTCGGTTGAGCGCTCCCTGTCCGTATCCTCAATGCGCAATACAAACTGGCCGCCATGATGGCGAGCATAAAGCCATGCAAACAGTGCCGTGCGGGCACCGCCGATATGCAACATGCCGGTTGGCGACGGGGCAAAGCGGGTACGTACAGTCATAGAATCTCCTTGGCCGGGTGAATGACGCGCACGCTAACCCGAACATTTGCCGATATCACGGGTTTCTCAAAGTTCTGATATTCCCTCTCAAGTTCCGAAGCGTCATGCAAGAAAAAGGCCCGCAGCTGGCGGGCCCTGAGCTGTTCAGTTATTGGAAATCAGGTATATGCCAGCCAGTCCTCATGGGGCGTGCTGCGGCCATGTACGACATCAAAATATTTCTTCTGCAGAACTTCCGTTACCGGTCCGCGTGAACCACAGCCGATCGTCCGGCCGTCGAGTTCCCGGATCGGAGTCACTTCGGCCGCTGTGCCGGTAAAGAACGCTTCATCGGCGACATAAACCTCATCGCGTGTGATGCGTTTTTCCCGGACTTCATAACCGGCTTCCGTGGCCAGTTGAATGACGGTGGCACGTGTGATGCCATCGAGCGCACTGGTCAATTCCGGCGTATAAATCACACCGTCGTAGACCATGAAGAAATTTTCACCGCTGCCTTCGGCCACAAATCCGTCCACGTCGAGCAACAGCGCCTCATCGTAGCCATCGCGCAGGGCATCGGAGAGAGCCAGCATGGAGTTAATATAATTGCCATTCGCCTTGGCCTTGCACATGGCAATATTGACATGATGGCGGGTGAACGAGGAGGTGCGAATGCGAATGCCCTTTTCCAGCGCCTCCTGACCCAGATATGCACCCCAGTTCCATGCCGCCACAATGACATGGGTTTTGAGGTTGTCGGCACGCAGGCCCATGCCTTCGGAACCGTAAAATACCATGGGGCGGAGATAGGCCGAATCCAGTCCGTTCTCACGTACGGCAGCAAGCTGTGCCTCATTCATTTCCTGTTTGGAATAAGGTATGGCCATGTTCATGATTTTGGCGGAACGGAACAGGCGATCGGTATGTGACTGCAGGCGAAAAATCGCTGTGCCGGTGTCGGCATGGTAGGCACGTACGCCTTCGAATACACCCATGCCATAATGCAGTGTATGTGTCAGCACATGCACTTTGGCATCGCGCCAGTCCACCATTTCGCCATCGAACCAAATCACGCCGTCACGATCTGCAAAGTTCATCTGTTTCACTCCTGAATCAAAGTCGGCCAAATGTAGCGCCTCGATGCAGTCAGCGCCATTGTTGCGCGTGCATTGGTATTTTGGCGTGATAGTCTGCCGACATGATCCGCGGAGAACAGCTTAGTAAGTCTTATGGTGATGTCACGGCGTTAACACCAACGGACATTCATGTTCGTGAAGGCAAGATTACAGCTATCATGGGCGGTTCCGGATCGGGAAAAACAACATTGCTGCGTTTGCTGGCCGGTCTGGAAAAGCCGAGTTCCGGCCATGTCTGGTACGGTGATGAGGATTTATGCTCGATTTCGGACCATCGCCTGTATCATCTGCGTCAAAGCATGGGGATGCTGTTTCAGTATTCAGCACTGCTGAATTCACTGAATGTGTACGACAATGTTGCTTTTCCGTTGCATGAACATACCGACCTCGATGAAGAGGTAATCCGGACCATGGTGTCGATGAAGCTTGAGCAGGTCGGGCTGCGCGGTTTTGAGCATCTGATGCCATCCGAGCTTTCCGGCGGTATGGCCAAGCGTGTTGCTTTTGCGCGTGCCATGGCTATGGACCCCAAAATTGTTTTTTTCGATGAGCCGACTTCCGGACTGGATCCGATATCTTCAGGGGTGATCAGCACGTTGATTCATCAAACGGCACAGAAAAGTCGTATGACGTCTATCGTGGTGACGCATGATGTGTCGGCCGGCCTGGCGATTGCCGATCATGTTATTTTGCTTTGGCAGGGGTGTATTATTGCCGAAGGGCTTCCGGATGCGATTCGTGACAGTGATGATGAACGTGTGCAACAGTTTCTTGAAGGGCGCCCCGATGGGCCGATTCCGTTTTCACGCAGCACAACATCCTATATTGATGATCTGACGCACAGACCCGGCACGGTGCGATTGGAAACATGAGCGTTTCTATGACTGATTTACCTAAACAATCGGCGATCTCTGTGTTTTTTGGTCGTCTTGGCCGTTACGCCATGCGCGGCCTCGAACAACTCGGCGATGGTACCATGCTGGGGCTGAATGCGCTGGGTTTGATATTCAAAAGGCCATGGCAGGGCAAGCATTTCGTTTTGCAGATGTATGCGCTGGGGCTGGGATCACTGGTGATCATTATTATCACCGGAGCATTCACCGGCATGGTGCTGGCCTTGCAGGGTTATTATACGCTGGCCAAGTTCGGGTCGGAGTCGTTGCTGGGTGCGGGTGTCGGTATGTCAATTATTCGTGAACTGGGGCCGGTTCTGGGTGCATTCATGATTATCGGCCGGGCAGGTTCCAGTATTACCGCTGAAATCGGCATCATGCGTGTCACCGAGCAGACCGATGCACTGGAGATGATGGCGGTGAATCCGAAACAGCGAATTCTGTTGCCGCGAATTGTGGCCGTTACGCTGGCGGTGCCACTGCTGGTATCCTTGTTTGATGTGATTGGTATTGGCTCAGGTTATATCGTTGGCGTGGAATTGCTGGGGGTGAATCCCGGGGCCTATATGGCCGAATTGATCGCCAAGATTACCATGCATGATATCTATGGCGGCTGGGTCAAGGCTGTCGTATTCGGATTCATGATCGGCATGATTTGCACCTATATGGGATACCGCTCAGAACCCACGACCGAAGGTGTGGCGCGTGCGACCACGCAGGCTGTGGTTGTCGCCTCTGTCGGTGTATTGATTGTCGATTATATCTTAACCTCGTTTTTCCTGTAAGGAGTAATGCATGCAAGCATATAGAAAAGTGGAAATCAGTGTGGGGCTGTTTGTTTTTCTTGGTCTGCTGTCGATCGGATGGCTGGCACTGAAAATCGGTCAGGTTGGTGGCCTGGGGGCATCGGGCTACACGTTGACTGCGGATTTCGATGATGCAGGCGGTGTGCGTAACGGCAGTGATATTATGATGGCCGGTGTCATTATTGGTCGTGTTGATACGGTGACACTGACCGATAACGATCATGCCACGATGGTGCTGCGTATCCATGACGGCGTGAAAATTGCCGAGGATTCATTCGCGTCTGTACGAACCAAGGGCATTATCGGTGATCGCTATATTCGTATTACCCAGGGTGCGGAGGATACCTTCCTGGAAGCGGGGAGTGAGATTGAAGAAACCGAATCCGCTATCAATATTGAAGATTTGATCAGCAAGTATATTTTCAGCGGTAAGGAGTAATCATTTCACTTCGGGTCGCGGCCTGCTGTTGTTACGATATGGGCTGTTGAATACCAAGGGAAACGCTGATTAAATCAGTGTTTCCGCGCAGGCCATGGATGGCCTGCTCAAATCAGGCGCGTCAATGCCTGATTTGTAAGTGATGGCAATAAATCAGCATCTCCCAAGGAGTTAGTGATGAAAATTTTCCAGCGTGTCATAACGATGATTGTGATGTTACTGGCCAGTTCGGCTGTATGGGCGGCCAATGAAGGGCCCAGAGCTGTGGTTGAGAACACGGTCAATCAGTTGATTGATGTGCTTGAACACCGTCAGGACAACCATGTGATTTCCAGCAAGGATCGTGATGCGATTCGTCAGGTTGTTGAAGGGCGTTTTGATTATCAGGCTATGGCCCGGCGCAGTCTCGGCAAGCCGTGGAAAACACTGGATGATGCAGAGCGTTTGCATTTTACCGATGTATTTCGCGAACTGCTGGAGCGTTCATACGGTAACCGGCTTAGTGAATACAAAGGCCAGAAAGTGGTGTTTGCCGATGCTGAACTGAAGAAGAGTAAGGCGCGAGTCAAATCGACTGTGATCGATGGTTCGCGCGAAACGCCGGTTGAATATCGTCTGCACCAGACCGATACCGGTTGGCAGGTCTATGATATCCGCATTGAGGGTACCAGCATGGTGCGAACCTTTTATCAGGATTTCAAATCCACGCTTGAGAATGGCGGATATCCGAAACTTTTGAAAACACTGGAAGAAAAAATCGCCAAACTGAAAGCGAAGGATGAGAGCTGAATAGTCCGGAAACGCCTGCCAGATCCGGCGGCACTGTAAAGCGCGCGCTGGCATCATGCCGGCGCGTGTTCCTTTTGCTTCTGCTTTTCATGGTGATGATGGCAGGTTGGGGTTATTCACAATTTCCCAGTCTGCAAAGCCTGAAGCCGACCATTGAGCGGTATGTCCAGCAGCAACTAAATCTGAAGGAATTGCGACTCGGGGAGTTGTCCTGGTATTGGGCAGGGTTTCTATGGTTGCAGGTGGATGATCTCGAATTTATCAGTGCGGACAATAAGCTCGCATTCCACCATGGCAGTGCCTCTGTCCGAATTCCGATTACATCATTGTATAGTGGCACCGTCACACCGGATCGGATTCGGCTGAGTGACGGGACGCTGGATATGGAAATCGGCGCCTCATCTGCATCGGCGCTTGCCAACCAGCTGCTGCTGGAAAATGTCAACCTGAACTGGCGCTATGATAACTGGCATGGCCGTTTGCCGAAACTTTCGCTGACACTGGATGGTGCCGATCGCAGCCTGCAGGTCATATCACCGGCATTCAATCTTTCAGCACAACTGGATAAGGATGGCTATCCCCGTCACCTGAAATTCAGTGGTCAGCATACTGACTGGTTGCCGGAGCGTTTGCTTGGTCAGATCAGCGGTGATCCGGATATTGAGATCGAACTGCAGCGCCATGATGCGCTAAGCTGGCGTGTTGATGTATCGATCGCATCAGAACAGGCGCTTACCGTGATGCCGGAAACACTGTACACCATTGAGCTGAACCGCATGCATGCGAGGGCGAATGTTGATGTCCGGCAGGATCACGCATTTCAGATGGAATCCATTGTGATCGATAAGCTGAACTGGACGCTTGGCGAGAACCGGATTGATGCACAGGGACAGTGGCAGGATGGTGTGTTGAAACTGGAGGCAAAATCCGATCATCTGGGCATGCCGCTGATATGGTCGTGGTTGCGCCCGCTCGGGGAAAAGGACTGGCAGCACTGGTTATCATTGATGGAATCGGGTGTTGCCAGCCATGTGAAAGCCAGTGTGACGCTGCCCTGGGCTGAGCCTATGTATTCGTGGCCTGAAACAGAGGCGTGGGATGCCATGCAATATCATTTACAGGCAGAGGTGGACGATGCCGATCTGGCGCTGGGACTATCAGATGATGCACTGCTGCACAGTCGCGTACAGCTGAATATGGATCAGCAAGGTTTGCTTGCGACATTCCTGGATACGGAATTACCGAGAAATTTGGGGCATGCCAGTGGGAAAGTGGAGGTTCCATGGGATACACTGGAGTTGCATATCTCGGGACATTCCATTGCCGATGTCGCTGCCCTGTTGCAATGGTTCGGGCCGGAAAGTATTGCAGACTGGGAATGGCATGACTCCAGAGCAAACAGTACATTCAGGTTGCTTTGGGATCCGAATCAGTCCACGCCGAAACAGGCCGGTGTTACCCTGCATCCTGAAGGTGATTGGCATGTTACTGTGCAGGGAGAGCCCTTGCAGCTGTCCGGGGGTGAGGTGCAGTGGGATCAGGATACCGGGCTCGTGTTCAGGGACATGCATGTCAATGGCGAGCATTTTGATGTCGGGTTGTCACTTGCCATGGCTCCGGCAGGTGAAACATGGAATATCATCAGCCTGAATGCTTCCGGCAAGGGAGATATGGCTCCTCTGGCTGCATATTTTCAGATGCCACTGGATCATGCCGGCGGTACTGTTTCCAGTGATCTCAGCTTTGACGGACAATGGTCGGGCACGCTGGATTTACAGGATGCGAGTTGGGCCCATTTGCTGGGTTCCAGTAAAAAAGCCGGTGATCCGCTTCTGTTTCGTTGTCAGGGGGCTCTCGATCTGAAGGGAAAGTTGACCACGATTCACCTGAATCAGCTGACAAGTCAGGGTAACAATACGATTAAATTACAGGCGGGGAGTGCCAGCATCAATCGGGATGGTCTCAAAGCACAGTTGAAAGGCGTGCATACGCCTTCATTCAGCGGATCGCTGGACGTTGACGTACCCTTCGGCAGCAAACGTCCCTGGAAAATAGATGTTTATGCCCGCTATCTGAACCGTAATGCCTTGCCCGAATCTCTCGATTATTCCGGGCAGCCGGTGGATAAAGACTGGCAATTGCGGGCTGATATTGACCAGTTTGACTGGGATGGCGCTCGCATGAGCGGTGTGCATATCCGGATGTCATCGAATCAGGGCAGTGTCGGTATTCTGGAAGCAGCCCAGATTCATACCAGCCGGCTGGATATCATGGATGTGGATGCCCGCTTTTCATTAATGGGGCAGGGGCGGGTGGAGCTGCGTAAATTATCAGCCAGTGTCGAGAAGCAGCATCTGACAATGTCTGCTACGCTTTCACCGAATCAGGGCGGGGGGATGCAATGGCGGGGCTTTGCCGAGCTAAGCGGTGATTTCGGGCATATGATGAAATTTTCCGAATTTTCCAGCCGCTTCCTGAAAGGTGAAAGCCATATTATATTCTCCGGCAAGGGTGTGATATTACGGGATCAGCCGTGGTGGCAAGGGTTGGACGGGCGCTTGCGTATGCGTGTTGATAAAGGCCGTATACTGGAGGGTGGTTCCATCACCACGTTGCTGTCGGTGATTAATCTGAGCAAGCTGCCAGCGCTACTGGTCGGTCAAAGGGAAGATATCACTGGGCCGGGCCTGATGTACCAACGTTTGCAGATGGAAGCGATTATGCAGAATCAGAACATACGCATTCGCAACATGGTGATGCGTTCATCGGCCATTGATGTGGTCGGACGCGGCGAACTGGATGTGCAGAAAGCTTTGATCGATCTGTATCTGATTGTCAAGCCGCTGCAGAATCTGGATGCCCTGATCTCGAAAATTCCGTTGCTACGTGATGTCCTGGGCGGAAGGTCACATAGCTTGATGAGTAAGGTTTACCATATGTATGGTCCGTTTGCCGATGCCAAAGTGGAGCAGGTCGAGCCGGAATCAGCCGGTTTTGTCGAAAGACTGATGAGTTTGCCTAATGCATGGTTTGGCTCAGGGCTGAACAAGAAGGAGGCGCAACCTGTGCCTTAAGATGAAATAACCCAAGCTTAAGGCCGTGTTCTTGCTATAGAAACGACTTGGAGCCAAACTTGCTAACCGGGTTGTACACATGAGGTGTTATGGTAACCAGCAACAGCATACAGGATGTTTCTTTCGCTGACTGCGCGAGCAGCCATGTGGGCAGGTTATGTCTGCAGATGAACTGCAACAGCGATTGCATTCATGTGCTGCGTTCCATGGTGGCGGTGATGACAGCTCGTGCGGGGATGGCAGAATTGCAAAGCAATCGTGTTGCCATTGCTGTCGATGAACTGTTTGCCAATATTGCCACCCATGCCTATCAGGGTAAGGCGGGCCGGGTGGAGTTTGAGACCAGTATCGACGATGGCGAAGATGGGTGTCAGGAACTGGTGTTTAATTTTCGGGATTATGCATCGTTTGGGTGGAGTGGAAATATCGAAGAGATTACAGAAACCGGCGCATCGGATGGCGAAAAACTGAGTCCCGGCGGCCTGGGCCTGAAACTGATCTGTTCGGTGGCTGACCGCTGTGAACATGATATATGTGAGGATGGCAACCGCTGGCGGTTGATATTCCATATCGATAACAGAGAAAGATTGAAAGGTGGAGAATCAACATGAATACAGGTCTTGAGTTCGAGCGGGTCGATACAGATGATCACCATGTCCTGATACGGGTGCATGGTGATGTTACGATCCATACTTCGCCACGTTTAAGAGAGCAGTTGAAACCGTTATTTCATGCCGATACACGGGAAATTCGTGTTGCACTGGACCATGTCGATTTCATGGATTCATCCGGTATTGCCACGCTGGTGGAGGGGTTGCAATGGGCGCGCCTGACCGGTGGACGGTTTGTGCTTTCCGGTTTGAGTGAAAATGTGCGCGATGTCTTCGAGCTGGCCAAGCTGGATACTGTTTTCGATATCGAGGCAAGTGCTGCATGAGTTACAGTGATCTGCGCGCCTTTGTCTCTGATCTGGAATGCAGGGGGCTGTTGAAGCGCATCGAGGCGGAAATCAGCAGTGAACTGGAAATCACCGAGATTTCAGACCGGGTATTGCGTGCCGGTGGCCCCGCGCTGTTATTTGAAAATGTCAAAGGTTCCGATCTCGCTGTGCTGACCAATCTGTTTGGCACTGCTGAACGCATTGCTCTCGGCATGGGGCGGGAGTCTGCCGATGAGTTGCGGGGTATCGGTGAGTTGCTGGCTTATCTGAAGGAGCCCGAGCCACCCAAAGGTCTCAGAGATGCCTGGGACAAGTTTCCGGTATTGAAAAAAGTCATGCACATGCAACCCAAAAGCGTGAAGAAAGCTGCCTGGCAGGAGGTTGTGCTCAGAGGTGATGAGGTGGATCTGGACCGCTTGCCGATTCAGACCTGTTGGCCGGATGATATCGCGCCTCTATTGACCTGGGGTCTGGTGGTGACGCGTGGCCCCAACAAGGATCGTCAGAATATCGGTATTTACCGTCAGCAGAAGACTGGTAAAAACAAGCTGATTATGCGCTGGCTCAAACATCGTGGCGGTGCTCAGGATCATCAGGAAGCCAGGAAAGCAGGTGCCGAATCATTTCCCTGTGCGGTTGTGATTGGTGCGGACCCGGCAACCATTCTGGCCGCCGTGACCCCGATTCCGGATACGCTGTCGGAATATCAGTTTGCCGGTCTGTTGCGCGGTAAAAAAACAGTTTTGTGCGACTGTTTGTCGGTACCATTGCAGGTGCCGGCATCGGCTGAAATCGTTCTGGAGGGTCATGTATCGCTGAATGAATACGCCGAGGAAGGTCCGTTCGGTGATCACACCGGTTATTACAACGAAACGGAAATGTTTCCCGTGTTCACGGTGGAAACGATGAGCATGCGCAGCGATGCGATGTACCACTCCACCCATACCGGCAAGCCGCCGGATGAACCGGCTGTGCTGGGGCTGGCATTCAACGAAGTGTTTGTACCGATTTTGCAAAAACAGTTCCCTGAAATTGTCGATTTTTATTTGCCCATGGAAGGCTGCTCCTACCGCGTCGCGGTGGTTTCCATTCGCAAGGGTTATGCAGGCCATGCCAAGCGGGTGATGTTCGGTATCTGGTCCTATCTGCGTCAGTTCATGTACACCAAGTTTATTATTGTGGTGGATGAAGATATCGATTGCCGTGACTGGAAAGAAGTCATCTGGGCCATCTCCACCCGTTGCGACCCGGCCCGCGATTTTACCATGGCCGAGAATACACCCATTGATTATCTCGATTTTGCATCTCCTGTAGCCGGTCTGGGTTCCAAGGTCGGTATCGATGCCACCAACAAATGGCGTGGCGAAACAAACCGTGAATGGGGTCGTCCAATAGTCATGACGGACAGCGTGAAAGCGCGTGTGGATGCCATCTGGCAAGAGCTGGATATATAATCAGGATACCGGCGCAGGATGATGTGTCGGTTGTTTTGTCACTTCTCATATATCAACTGTCCTCATCGATGATGGACTCGGTCAGGCGGCATCGTTAAGGTTCGCACCGTTTCAGGTGCCCGAAGGTTTCTCGCTGTGCGATTGACTATGGGTGAAACGGGAAGTCCGGTGCGGTTTTTTGTTTACCATAAACCAATTCCGGCGCAGCCCCCGCTACTGTAAGTCTGACAACGTTGTTTGAATCCACTGGGCTTTGCCCGGGAAGGAAACAGCCGCGAATGAAGACAAGCCAGGAGACCGGCCTGAAGCGAGACACGCTATCCTGGATGGAAGCTGTCATCGGTATGAGAAACCTCGGAGGGAGGTCGCTACCGGAGCTGATGGTGCTACCACCCTTTCTCCTTCTGCATCCAACCTCTGAACTTCTTAACCGCAATCTTATGATATGCGCGGCGGGCGCGGAGGAACTTTGAACAGGAAATATTTAATCAGACTGGTGGCAATAATGCTTGCCATACCATGTGCAACACATGCCCAGACTCAGGATCTGGGCGAGATAGATGTTACATCGAGCCGGATTGAAACACACTCGATTACTTCATCCAGACCGGTGACCGTTATTGACCGGCAGACAATTGAAAATGCACATGCCGGAAGCGTGGTTGATTTACTGAAAGGTCAGGCCAATATCGTGATACGTGATACAACCGGCGTTGGCGCAAAATCACAAGTTGATCTGGGCGGGTTTGGTGAATCATCGTCGGCCAATAATGTGGTGCTGATCGATGGCCGCAAGGTAAATAACCCGGATTTGTCAGGTACCGACTGGACACAAATTCCTCTTGATCAGATTGAGCGCATTGAAATCGTACACGGTGCCAGCTCTGTCCTCTACGGAAGCGGTGCAGTCGGCGGTGTCATTAACATTATTACCAGGGTGCCGGCCTCAGGAGGCAGTATCACCCTAGCCGGTGGAAGCTTTGGAGAATTCAGCGGAACCGGCCGTATCGGCGCTGATACAGGAAAAACACGTCTGGAAGCCAGCTTTTCCGGTTTGACTACCAATGGCTACCGTGATAATAATTTCTTTGATCGTTTTGACGGTGGCGCTCGTGCTGAAGCGGATCTGACTGACAGCTTGAGTTTCCATATTTCAGGTAACCATCATCGGGATCGCGCCGGTTTGCCAGGTGCCTTGAGTCGTACACAGGTCGCAAGCAACCGAAAACAGGCAAAAAATCCGCAAGACTTCAGCAGAACCAGCGACAGCTTTGTTGATGGCGGATTCAACTGGCTGACTGATTTTGGTCTTGAGGCGGACTTGGCCGGAGGGTTTCGTCGTCGTGATGTGCATTCCGAGTTTGTCAGTTTTGCATCGGTCAGTGATTTTGTGCAGCGCAACGCTTCATTCAGGCCGAAACTCGCATTTACGGCTGGCGATGAAATTGTGACCCGCATTGTTGCCGGTGCCGATATTGATAGAGGCAATGGCTCATTTGATTTCGGTGGATTTGTTGGTAACACCGATTTCGACCACAAGCGCGATGGCTATTACGGTCAGTTGACGGTTGGATCAGCCGATCACCTCTGGAGCATTAACGGTGGTGCTCGTACCGAACGACTTCGGGACATCTTTACCAAGGGCACAGTCAGTTCTATTTCAAACCGGGAAACAGCCTGGGATGCCGGTGCTTCGGTATATCTGATCGAAAATCTGCGTTTGAGATTGAATGCCTCCCGCTCCATCCGTTTTCCGTTACTGGACGAGCGTTTCAGTTTCTTTTCCGGTTCAGTGGACACCACGCTGCAACCTCAGACCGGCCGACACTATGGAGCAAGTCTGCATTATGATCTGACATCAGCCTGGCTTGAATTCAGCGCCAGTCGTGCTGATCTAAATCAGGAGATTTATTATAACCCGATTGGCGGTGTCTTCGGTTTTGGTGCCAATGAGAACTATACAGACAAGACCCGTCACGATGTGATCATGGTAATTGCCCACTGGAAGGTGCACGATTTGCTGCAATTATCAGGCAATTACACCTATAGCAAAGCAACATTCCGTGGTGGTGCATCTAATGGAAAGTCCATTCCTGCCGTACCGCGTAATCGTTTCGGCCTGGATTGGAAAGCAGACTGGATGCAGGGGCTTTCATCCAATATTCACCTGACCTATGTCGGCGCTTCTTTCCTGATTAGTGATCAGGCCAATGTGCGCGAGCGCCTGCCTTCCTATCTGACTGCAGATGCAGTGATCAATTATCACTGGCAGGATATCGAAATGTTTGCACGTGTGGATAATCTGACTGGCAAGAAATACAGCAATTATGGGGTGTTTTCTTCTTTCAGCGGTGATGCATTCTATCCTGCACCCGGGGTGACATTCCGCGCCGGTGCGAGTTATTCTTTCTAGGATGCGCAGATTCTGGCCGTGGCTGGTAGCAAGCGCTGCCATCCACGGCCTGTTGCTGGTCTTGTGGCTGGATAATAAATTACCGGGCACAGCGGATGAAGTGGTGCTTGAACTGGTCAGTGTGGATTTGCAGCCGGAAATGGAAGCGACACTATCAGCGATTTCCAGACAACAGGTACGGAAAGACATAACTCCGAAACTGGCAGCTCATACAGCTATCAACAAACCTGAGCTTCGACAAATCCTTACCGTTTCACCCAGGAATATGGTGGCGGATAAACCGGCAGTACTTCCGTCCAATGCCAAAGCCGAAACCGAAACATCACTCCGGCGCATGCGACCAGGCCAACAGATAAAGCAAACTTTCGTCGTTACGGGAAAAGAAGCACAAGAACAATCCATCCCGCAATACTCCAGTCATAAACCTGCTGTTGCCGACATAGATAAAGAACGAATGCTGGTGCGCAACCATCTGGAGGCATTCAAATATTATCCGGCTAGTGCACGCCGGCGTGGTATCGAAGGGCATGTTGAGGTCGGCTTTATACTCACGCGGCATGGCGAAGCCGGTCAGGTTTCCGTATTGCATGGCTCCGGTTACGCAGTACTTGATCATGCCGCACTGGAAACGATTTACAGGGCCCAACCGTTTCCGGTTGAAGACGGAAAATATCGTTTCAGTCTTAAATTCAAACGATTGTGAAAGCGCTACTTCTGCTGTTTGCATTATTGGCCTGCACGCCGGCCAATGCCACTGAACGAATCCTGGCGCTCTCTCCCCATGCCTGTGAAATTTTACATGCTATCGGCGCGGATGATGGGGTGGTCGGTATTTCCGAATATTGTGATTACCCTGCCAGCTTCAAAAACAAGCCGGTGATTGCCGATTATTCGCGCGTCTTTGTTGAAAGCGCCCTGCGATTGAAACCCACAATGGTTGTCGCACCCCATGCGGCACTCAAAGGCTTGTCGCAAATTAAAAAGCATGGAGTTCAAATTGTTATCACGCATCCGGCAAGTTTGCATGATATTTTTGAGGACACCGAACGCATCGGTCGTCTCACCGGCCATGCTGCCCAGGCTCACCATCTGGTTCAGTCCCTGAAACAGAGGCTGAAAAAGATTCAGGCCAATATCGGCAGTAGAAAACGTGCATTTTTCGAAGTCTGGGGCGATCCATTGATGACTGAAGCCGGACGCAGTTTTATCACTGAAGTATTGTCTGCCGCCGGTGCTGATAATGTTTTTGCAGCCAGGAATGTCGAAACGATGCGTCTGAATGTTGAGGCCGTGCTGCGTGCAAAGCCCGAAATGATTATCATCCCGTCCAAAAGCGGCAGGATCGATGGCCGTATCGCCTTCTGGAAACAGTGGCTACCGGATGTTCCGGTGATTGCCGTCAATCCGGATATGGTTAGCCGTCCAGGCCCGCGCATTATCGATGGTATCGAGGCACTACAGCGACAGTTACAACGGCAGCAAGATCGTACTCCATGAGTGTGGTGATGAAATGGGCCATGATTATTCTGGTGCTGGCAATAGCGTTGCTGCTGGCGCTTTGCACAGGTGAGCAGTGGATCAATCCGTTCAATGCCAGAGGGCAGGATGCGATGATTCTCCATGATCTGAGATTACCGCGCCTGCTGATTGCCTTTGCTGTCGGCGGTTTGCTGGCGCTGGCCGGGGCATGGTTTCAGGTGTTACTTGGTAATCCGTTGGCCGAACCTTATGTGCTCGGCGTGGCCGGTTCAGCCTCAGTCGGTGCGGTAAGTGCCCTGATGTTAATGCCTGAATCCGCAGTCGCGATGTCTGTTGGTGCGTTTGTCGGTGCCTGGACAGGCATTTCTATTATCATGGCTTTTGCCCGGCTCGGGCCGGGGCGCATGCTGCTGGCCGGCGTGGTGCTGGCGGCTTTCTGGTCCGCATTGCTGGCGCTGCTTCTTGCCTTGCTACCGAAATCGGGCCTGGGATTGGCATTTGCCTGGATGATGGGTGATTTATCCCATTCCGATATTCCCGTATCAATTCTGCTGGCAGCCTGGTTTGTCTCACTGCTTTGCGGCATATTGCTTGCGCGTTCACTGGATGCACTGCTGTTGGGAGAACGCCATGCCGAAACGCTGGGTGTGGATGTAAAAATACTGCGTCAGCGTTTGTTACTGCTGGCATCCGCAGTGACAGCCATTGCAGTGACGGCAGCCGGTACGATCGGTTTTGTCGGTCTGGTTATTCCACATTTGATGCGGCTCATCTTTGGTTCACTACACCGTGCCGTATTGCCCGCCTCGGCCATCGGCGGCGGTCTTTTGCTGGTGCTGGCTGATACTGCTGCTCGTACGATTATCTCGCCTGCTGAACTGCCGGTTGGCGTTCTCACCGCCATCTTCGGTGTGCCTGTATTTTTGTTGTTACTGATTCGGCGCGGCGTATGAAGAACGTGATGCAAATATCCGGTCTTGCAGTCCATCGAGGTGACAGAACGCTTTTTTCCGGACTGAACTGCACATTCCATAGCAGTGAAGTGGTTGTGGTACTCGGTCCCAACGGAGCAGGCAAATCCAGTTTGTTGTTGGCACTGGCCGGGCTTATTCCATTTTCTGGTTTGATAACATTACAAGGCAGGAGCTTGTGTGGTTTCAGCCGTGCGGAATGCGCTCGCCGGATTGCATGGCAAGGCGATTTACCGCCAACCGAATTCGGTCTGACGGTCATGCAGCGTCTCGAACTGGCCGGTGAACATTCAGATGCTGATATCACCAGCGCGGTAGATGTGATGGATATCTCGCGGCTGCTGATGAAGACCTTGGGAGAACTTTCCAGTGGTGAAAGGCAACGGGTAGAACTGGTGGCGTTGATGTTGCGCGACACGCCAGTCTGGGTGCTTGATGAGCCCACGACCCATCTGGATTTAAAACATCAGGTGCAATGTCTAAATATGTTGAGGAGCCAGGCGGAACAGGGCCGCGCCATTATCACTGTATTGCACGATTTGCAGCAGGCGGCAACGATTGCCGATCGTGTGGTTATCATCAATGGCTGTGGTGGAGCAGAATACGGCGAAGTGAATGAAATGCTGGATATCACGAAATTAAGTGGGTTGTTTGAGATACCACTGCTCAGGCAGGGAAAGGCCATTCTACCGGATTATGGAGAGGAATAATGAAAAAACGCGATAGACGTCAGGGCGTGGTGCTGGTGCATACCGGCGAAGGGAAGGGAAAATCATCATCGGCTTTCGGCGTTACTTTCCGTGCCGCCGGCTGGGGTATGAAGGTATGCGTGATCCAGTTCATCAAGGGCAAGTGGAAAACCGGCGAGGAGAGAGCAGCAAGGCAGTTCGACAATATCGAATGGCATGCGCTGGGTGACGGCTTCACCTGGGATACGAAAAACCCGGAGCAGGATATCAAAACCAGCCGGGAGATATGGGAACTGTGCAAAGAGAAAGTGCGTTCGCATGAATTCGATCTGATCGTTTTCGATGAAATCAACTACTGCGCCTCTTACGGGTGGCTTTCTGGCGAGGAAGTCGCCACCTTCATCCGCGAAGAAAAACCGGTATGGATGCACCTGCTTCTGACCGGCCGCGATGCACCGGCCGAGGTGATGGACGTGGCCGATACCGTAACGGAAATGCGCATGGTCAAACATGCCTATGAGGCAGGCATATCCGCCACCCAGGGCATAGAGTTTTGATAGCACGGGGAGTATCTATGTTTGCCAAGAAAATTGAATTGTTTTTGATGGATGGTACGGCCAATGGCCGGTGGGCATGCGAACTGTCGAACTGGTCGGGCAAGGCATATAAAATCCCCCGGACTCTTCTTTCCGAGAGCAAAGACAGAAATGACCTGGTTTCCACAGGGGTCTATTTCCTTTTGGGAAAAAGTGATTCGCCGGATGAAAAAGCCAGGATATATATTGGTGAGGCGGAAAACCTGTTTGATCGATTGAAACAGCATTTGGGCGGCAAAGACTTCTGGAATGAAGTGGTTGTTTTCTTTTCAAAGGATGAAAACCTAAACAAGGCCAAGATCAAGTATTTGGAAAACAGGTTTTATGAAATTGCTATTGCTGCTGGTCGATATGAGGTGGTCAACAAAACAACCCCGACGCAGTCTCGAGTATCTGAAGCTGATAAAGCGGAGCTGGAAGAGTTTTTATTCAATGCAAAAATGATTACCGCGACCCTTGGTCATAGGGTGTTCGACCAAATTATTCAGGATGAACCCGGCACAGAAAGAAAAGAAAAATTATACATCAAGGCAGCCAGAGGTGCAGATGCCTGCGGTCAACCTGTCACCGACGGGTTTGTGGTGTTTTCGGGGTCAAAAGCAGCAAAGGAAGTTGCTCCTGCATTTAACAAGCAGAGATCTAAATTTTTTAGAAACAGATTAATTGAATACGGTGTTTTATCGGATCAAGGAGATCATCTGTTTTTTGAAAAAGATTATGTATTTAGTAGTCCTTCAGCTGCCGCTGGAATTGTTATGGGGCGTTCGGCGAATGGTTTGACGGAATGGAAAACGTCTTCCGGTCAGATTTTGAAGGCTCTGGAAAAGGACTGATTTATGTACATTCTTTTGGCTCATGGGTCTTCCGACAGCAGGCATGTTGAACAAGTCAAATCTCTGGCGCGCAATGTATCCGGTTTGCTGGGTGAAGAAATCGCCCCAGCATTTCTGGGTGACCGTGCACTGCCGGAGGGGGCAACAGTGTTGCCGCTGTTTCTCGGGCAGGGCAAGCATGTTCGTGAGGATATTCCCGCGCTTGTTACTGCATCGGGCTGCAGGCTGTTGCCATCGCTGGATCACCATGCCGATGCTATTGCGGATATGGTGATTAGTCAGATGACAAAAGAAACACGCCGGATCAGTGCGCTGTTTGTACTCTACCGCTTTGCCGGCTTTGAGAAACTGGCTTCAGCTCTTTATGGCAGGGTGAAAACCTGCTCGAAACATGCTCTGGCATCGCTGCACAGTGAACCGTCTGTGCATACGGTGCTGCGGCATTGGCAGCAGGAGGATGTGAAAGCGATTTCCCTGCAACCGATGCTGTTGTTTGAAGGCAAAAGCATGGACAGACTTAGGGCCATGACCGAATCGTTTGATATATCTGTTGCGCCGGTGTTGTCTGAATATGACGGTTTTGCGGCATGGATTGCGGATTGCCTGAAGGAAAAAGCATGAAACTGGATTCGCCTTTGCAGGCCGGTGAAGTGGCGCTGGTCGGGGCCGGGCCCGGTGCGGGAAGTTTGCTGACGCTGGCGGCCGCTGCCTTGATCGGAGATTGCGATGTCATTGTCTACGATGCGCTGGTATCCGATGAAGTGATGGCCATGGCTGATGCTTCAGCGGAAACCATTCTGGCCGGCAAACGCGGCGGACGTGCTTCGGTCAATCAGCGTGATATATGCGAAACTCTTGTTCGTCTGGCCAGAGCTGGAAAACGAGTGGTGCGATTAAAAGGCGGTGATCCGTTTGTGTTCGGGCGCGGTGGCGAGGAAGTGCGTGCATTGGCATCCGAAGGCATTGCCTTCCGGATTATTCCGGGCATCACATCCGGCATTGCCGCCCCGGCTATGGCCGGGATTCCGGTGACGGACCGTTCGGTGAATGCCACGCTGGCATTTCTGACCGGGCACGAGGCCAGCGAGAAATCACGTATGGACTGGAAGGCGCTGGTGGAGGCGTTTCCGGTGCTGGTCTTCTATATGGGAGCAAGAAATTTGCCGGATATTGCAATGCGCTTGCTGGAAGCAGGGCTTGCGAAACAGACGCCGCTTGCCATCATTCGCCACGCGACATTGCCGGATGAACAGACGCGTATGGCCACGCTCGGAGAGGCGGCCGGCGGTGATACGATTGCCCGCTCGCCTGCCATTGTGATTATCGGTGATGTGGTGGCCAACAGAATTCCCTGGAAGGACTAGAATATGCCAAAACCGACCATGATGCCCTATAAACGCCATGCCATAATGTGCTGTGGCAAAAGCTGCGGGGAAAATATACCGCTGCTCAATTATCTGAAGGATAAAGTGATTGAAGCAGGCCTTGTAGTGGGTGATCCTGATGCTGTGCGCGTCAATCGTGCCGGTTGTCTCGGAGTTTGCGCCGAGGGGCCGATCATGGTTGTTTATCCCGAGGGGGTCTGGTATTTCAATCTGGATCGGGCGGCGATTGATCAAATCGTCGAGGAGCATTTCAAGGGCGGTGAGCCAGTAGAGGCATTGTCGTTTTACCACTACGCATAAACTTGGCACTGGCGAAAGCTGAACAGGCTGTCTAAACTGGCCGCAGGGATTGATTCTCCGGCGGGGTGGAAGATGCGGTTTCCTGTTTCGATTATTGCAGTGTTGTTGCTTTGTGCGCCTGTCACGCAGGTCGCTGTTGCCGATGATGCCTCCCAAAAACTGGTGCAGCAGCGCATCTGGTTCCAGCAGGCGCGTGTTGCGCTGAATAAGCACAATATGGAACGTTTTGATCATCTCAAGAGCAAGCTGGAAGATTATCCGCTTACTCCCTATCTCGATATCTGGCATGCACGTATTTCCATGCAACAGGGTGCTGATGCACGGGTGGAGAAAACCCTGGCCATGTATGCCGATGTGCCCGAAAGCCGGAGTTTGCGCCGGGCATGGATCAACGAGCTGGCCAAACGAAAAAAATGGGCGCAGATCAGCAGTATTTTTGCACAGCACCCTT
>JBHHTY010000009.1:0-20797 GCA_046753565.1 Mariprofundus sp. | reverse complement strand
CCGCCTTCGCGCACGAAGCTGTATTCTTTCAGGGCGCCGTTTTTGTATTGCACCGGCATTTCGAAGCCGGCGAACGGCACGATTTTGCCGCCCAGTGCCACATGCTCGTCAAATAACGGTGTTTTCTGAAGCTCTGGCATTCAAATATCCCTGTATTCCTCTGTTTTTCCTGTACGTACTCTGCGTCCTTAGCGGTAAATCTTTTTAACTATTTATCGCCGACATGGATTTTAAAAGCTTCAATCGTATTGGCCAGTAGCATGGTGATGGTCATCGGGCCGACACCGCCCGGCACCGGGGTAATCCATGCCGCGCGTTTTGATGCGGCCTCAAATTCAACATCGCCGGTCAGGCTGTTGTCTTCCAGACGATGAATACCGACATCAATCACGGTAGCACCCGGTTTGATCCACTCGCCTTTGATCAATCCCTGTTTGCCTGCTGCCGCCACAACAATATCGGCGCGTTCGACATGGGAGCGAAGATCCCGGGTGAACTTATGGGCAATGGTCACCGTGGCACCGGCCAGTAACAGCTCCAACGCCATGGGGCGGCCGACAATATTCGATGCGCCGACAATGACGCATTCCTTGCCATGCAGATCCAGCCCCGTTTCCTCCAGCAGTTTCATGCAGCCGTAGGGGGTGCAGGAACGCAGTGCCGGTTTGCGGGCGGCCAGCCGGCCGACGTTATACGGGTGAAAACCATCCACATCCTTGCCCGGATCAATGGCTTCAATCAGGGAATCGGGGTTGATATGATCGGGAACCGGCAACTGCACCAGAATACCATCCACCTTCGGGTCAGCATTGAGTTCGGAAATCAGGCCCAGCAAATGCTGCTGTGAAGTGTTCGCCGGCAAATCGTGAGCGAAGGATGCAATGCCCATTTTCTTGCAGCCCGATTTTTTGTTGCGCACATAGACCTGCGAAGCGGGATCATCGCCCACCAGAATCACGGCCAGTCCGGGCGCACGCCCGTGTTTTTCGCTCAGTTCAGCGACTTCATCGGCCAGCTTGCTGCGCATGCGTGCTGCCAAGGCCTTGCCATCCAGTATCTTTGCACATGTCATGCTGCGCATTGTTGCAGTAAGCATGCCGTTCGACAATAAAATATAGTCAAAAGTACTCACCGCAGAGGACGCGAAGTTTCGCAGAGTAAAACATGTAAAAGGAGGAGGGCATGGCGCTGCACCCAATGTTGAGAAGCCCAATTGACTACACATATTCTATAAGGTTTTGACTTTACTCTGCGAAACTCTGTGTCCTCTGCGGTGAAAGCTTTTGACTGACATTGATGCCGGCAGTGAATAGTTTCCACATCATGAGGATTGGCATTGATCTGGGTGGCAGCAAGACGGAATTGATTGCGCTGGATGCGCAGGGCGCGGAGCAGATGCGATTTCGCAGGCCGACCCCGGCCGGTGATTACAGCGCGACGATTGATCTGATCGCAGCCATGGTCGCTCAGGCAGAAGGCGAACTGGGCATTACGGCAAGCATTGGTATCGGCACGCCGGGAGCGGTCTCACTTCAGAGCGGCTTGATGAAAAATTGCAATTCCACCTGCCTGAATGGACGGCCGTTGAAAGAAGATATCGAGCGTGCCTTGCAGCGTGAAGTGCGTTTGAGTAACGATGCCAACTGTTTTGCTTTGTCGGAAGCCGTGGACGGAGCGGGCGCAGGCAGTACCGTGGTGTTCGGTGTGATTCTCGGTACCGGCGTGGGTGGCGGTCTGGTGGTGAATGGGCAGGTATTGGGCGGTGCCAACCGAATCGCCGGCGAATGGGGGCATAATCCGTTGCCGGCGCTTTCATCTGCCGATTTGCCCGGCCCGGCCTGTTATTGTGGCAGGCCGGGCTGTATTGAGGCATGGCTATCCGGCCCGGCCATGCAGGCGGAACATTTTCATCACTACGGCAAAAAAATGACCGCCGCCGATATTGCATCTGCTGCACAGGGCGGTGATGTTGCCTGCCTGCAAACGCTGGAAATCTATTGTGAACGTCTGGCCAGAGCGCTGGCTACGGTGATCAATGTCATCGATCCTGATGTGATCGTGCTCGGGGGCGGACTGGGCAATATCGGGATGCTGTATTCGCGCCTGCCGTTGTTGTGGCATCGGCATATTTTTTCAGATGAGATCCGCACCAGATTGCTGCCGCCGCTTCATGGCGATTCATCCGGTGTGCGCGGCGCGGCATGGTTATGGGGTACATGATGAGAATTGCGCATATCGGACTGATTGTTGCGGATCTCGAGCGGTCCGCCCGGTTTTATGAGGGGATTCTGGCGTTGCAGCGCATGGTACGGCCTGCATTGTCGTTCGAGGGTATATGGTATGCTCTGGAATGTGGTCAGCAGATTCATCTGATGAGGCTGGAAAACCCGTATGGCGGTTGTGAAAAGCCCGCACATGGTGGCCGGGATAATCATGTGGCGCTGCAAACGGATGCTTTCGAAGCGATTCGCCGGCGACTGGATGTCGGAAACATAAGCTACACGGTCAGCAAATCAGGCCGTGCGGCCCTGTTCTGCCACGACCCTGATGGCAATACGATTGAGATCATCAAGTCATAATCATTTTCACCGCAGAGGACGCAGAGTAAAGGCAGGGAAAGCAAAGGTATTAAGCCGGGGCTGTTGTCATAACTGGCGCTCACTTCCCGAGCGAGGATGTAGCATGATTTGTAATTTTTACAGGTTTTAACTCTGCGAAACTCTGCGCCCTCTGCGGTGAAAGGTTTTGACCTATGGGTGCATGGCCTCGATGAAGATGCGGTCGATGTTGTGATGCCATTCCTGTTGATAGGCAGCCAGCCAGCGGTCGGCCTGAGTCTGGCCTGATTCGACTGCCTGAATAACCGGTGCCAGAAAGATGCTTTCATCTTCGCCGGCGTCGTTGGTTTCATGCCGGCGGATCAGGCCGGCGCGGGCGATATCCAGCACCTGTTCGCACAGTTTCAGTACGGTGGTGTTGCGAAACGGGGTGTGCAGCGCGGTGCGTGGCACACGCTTGCGCAAATCCTCCACATCAGCCTGCGACCAGTCGGCAATCATGCCCCATGCCGCATGTTCAGCCTGCTCATCATACAGCAGGCCTTTCCACAAGGCCGGCAATGAACAGATCCACGGCCAGCCGCCGGCATCGGCACCGCGCATTTCCAGATACTGCTTCAAACGCACATCGGGAAAGAGAGTCGAGATGTGCAGTTCCCAATCGGCCATGTCCGGATATTCACCGCGCAACTGCGGTAATTCCCCGGCCATAAAATCCCTGAAACTGCCGCCGGTACAATCTATATATATATCGTTACGCATGACAAAGTACATCGGCGCATCCAGCGCCCATTCGGCGTAGGCGGAAAAACCGAAGCCGTCTTCAAACACACAGGCCGGTACACCGGTGCGTTTCGGGTCGGTATCCAGCCAGCAGGCGGCGCGGCGCGATAAATAACCCGAGGGCTTGCCATGCTCAAACGGACTGGCTGCATACAGGGCGGTAACCAGCGGTTGCAGGCAGAGGGAGATGCGCATCTTTCTGGCCATGTCCGCTTCCGAGCCGAAATCGAGATTGGCCTGAACGGTGGCAGTGCGCAGCATCATATCCAGCCCGCCGCTGCCGACCTGCGGCATATAATCGCGCATCACAGCATAGCGCGCTTTCGGCATCCACGGGATATCATGCCGTTGCCATTTGGGCTGGAATCCGAGGGCCAGGAAGCCGATGCTGAGTTCATCGGAAATGGTTCGTACCAGCGCGTGATAATCGGTGGTTTCGCGGCAGGTCTGATGAATGGTGGCCAGCGGCGCACCGGAGAGTTCCAGCTGCCCGCCCGGTTCCAGGGTCACCGAAGCACCAGCTTTTTTCAGGGCAATCAGGTTGTTGTTGTCGGATACCGGCTGCCAGCCTTGCCGGATGAGCAGTTCGAGCAGTTTATGGATGCTGCGCTCGCCTTCGTAAGGAATCGGCTTGAGGGTATCCATGCAGAAACCGATTTTTTCGTGCTCGGTACCGATGCGCCATTGAGAACGCGGTTTGCAACCCAGCGCAAACCATGCGGCCAGATCATCGATATTGAGGTGTGCTGTCATGTTGGCGACTCTATCCTGCATGCTTCGCAAATGCAGCCGTGATCCTGCTTGATTGCTGAACAGCCGCTTGTCATGCTTGCTGATTGTAGGGTCGGCATTGTGCCGGCTGAGGGGCAGTTGCCCGATCAAGGGAGTTCTTTGTGGCGCGTAAAATCAATCGTAATGAGCCCTGTCCATGCGGCAGCGGTAAAAAATACAAGAAATGTTGTTTGCTGGAAGAGCGCAGGCTCACAACCATTCGTGCATCCAATCGCGAAGTGGTGCAGGAGGCAGTGAACTGGATTGCGCTGCAGCATGGCGATGCCATGGCCCACTGGGTCGAGCATGTGTGGTTTGCCGATATCGGTGAAGAAGAGCGCAAGGGTTTGTCCACAGCCGATCCGGCCATTCGTTCGATTCATGATGTCAATGTGCTGGAGCAGATGGTGGCAGAGGGCGTGTTCGGGCAGGCAGATCCGGCATCGCAAGCATCTGATGATGCCGTTCAGCAGGTGCCCGTTCTGCAGCTGATTCTGGACAGCGCCATGGATTTGACTCCGGAGCAGCGCGATTACCTGCAGCAGCTGGGGCAGAGTCCGTTGCGCCTGTACCGGGTGTCGGAGTGCAGGCCCGGTGAGGGCTTTGCCGTGCAGCGTTACCCATCCGCTGACGATGCTGCCGTGATGATCGAGGATAAATGGGTCAGCCGCATGCTCGAAGCTGGCGATACAGTGGGCATGCGTTTGATGCAGGCCGGAGGAGTCTGGGAAAATTCCGGTGCGGTTTACCATATTCCCGATGAATATGTTGAGGAGCTGTTAAGCCGACTTGAAGGGGCAGACGATAATCAGTACAGCCGCACATTGATTCATTACTGGCTGGGGTTGGTGGCATCTCACGTATAAGGAGGGTCTGAAAAACTACATCCGTGTCGTTTTTCAGTACGCAAAGGCAAAAACGTGGTTTTGCCTTTTCTCACAAAATCAAGCGCTTACGCGCATTATTTTGGCAGGCCATCCATGGCCTGCGTGGATACTCTGACTTTTTCAGAGCATCCTTAACTCATTGGCATGATAGCGGTGTGGCAATAAGACACACAGAGCGTGTGGCTTGTTGACTCAGTGATGCAGGTCACACAGTGTTCGCCTATCCATCCGGCGGAACAGGGATTTCATCTCGTGCCAAAGGACGGTTTTGCACTGGCTCCACGGAGTCAAATTTATTTAAGAGGATATCAAAACATGAAAAAGATTCTTTTTTCTGCTGCTGCTTTTGGCCTCGTTGCGGTTTCCAGCATGGCGCTGGTTCCTACAACAGCTGAAGCAATTCCGGCATTCGCACGCCAGACCGGCGCTGCTTGCCTGAGCTGCCACTTCCAGAGCTTCCCGACCCTGTCAGCATTCGGTCGCGCATTCAAAATGGGCGCACTGACTGACGTTGGCGAGCAGGCTCTGATTGAAGACGAGGCTCTGTCTATTCCTGCGACTCTGAATGCGACCATCGTATTCCGTCCGCAGATTTCAACCGTTAAATCAACTGGCGCACCTACAGCCAAAGACATCAGCTATGGCGATCAGGTGGTATTGATCGGTGGTCGTATCGGCACCAACGCCGGTGCATTTGTTGAGCTGGGTGGCGGTGCTTTCGGTAACCATCAGCTGTTCACATCTTTCGACTTTGGCGCTGTTAAAGGCGGCATCAACTATCAGGGTTCCGGTTTCGGTACCGATGCTGCGCTGCAGCTGGGTAACACCTGGGGTCAGCACGGTGGTATGATGGATGGCCGGGCTACCTCTGCCAACCAGTTCATTGAAGGCAATGGTAAAGCTGTTGGCGGGTTCGCTGGTGCTGGTCAGTATGCCAGTCTTGTAGGCTGGGTTGGTAACGATATGGGCGCGATTCAGGCCGGTCTCGTTGCTCCTTCCGACGGTGTTGCATGGGGTGTTGCTGGTAACAGTACTTTCACCGCTGCTAAAATCGTTCGTGCGAACACCTTCTTCGATGTTGCCGGTCTGACTCTGGGCGTCGGTGGTATCTGGATTGGCGGTAACGTCGGTTCTAACGGTCAGTATATTGCGGCTCAACAGCTGGAAATGAAACGTTGGGGTCTTGAGGCTTCTCTGGAAGGCGATCTGGGCGATACCCAGGTAGGTCTGTATGTTGACTATGCTAACGCCGGTACATCTTCTGTGAGCAAGACGAACCTGTTCAACACGGACACTGTAAACAACCTGAAGGGTTGGGGTGTTCGCGGTACTGTCAAGCCATTGCACAATGTTGTCCTGTTGGCCGGTTATGGCAGTATGAAGGCAGCAGCCAAGGACACAACCTTCCACGTAGGTGCTGAGTACGAATTCTACCAGAACTTCGTGATTGCGCTGACTTATACTGATAAGAAAACCACCCTTGCTAATGTGTCAACTCACAGCAAGAAGACACTGCTGGATATCGAAGCCCTTCTGTAAGACAAGGCTTGTTGTTTAAGCATGAGAGGGAGGCTTCGGCCTCCCTCTTTTTGTGTGTGTAGAAAACACCTGAGTCAGACTGGCAGAGGTATGAATGGGGGCTGAGGCTCCCTTCTTTCATGCGGCTGTGAACGGATGCGTTCGACTGCGCGGCTCAAGCAGGTGTTGGCGATGTGATTTCAATTGACGGAAGGATGAGATACCGCTTGAATGCACATCCCATGAAACGCTACGTTATTTTCACACTATCCATCCTTATGCTGTCGGGCTGCGCCAATGCGCCGCAATTGTTCTGGGATGTGGATGATGGATCCGGCAAACCGGACTATGCCAAAGGCTCGGGTGCCAGCCATGCTGATAGCCGGGTGCCGCTGGATGTACCGCCGGAACTGCGGCAGGAACTGGAAGTGCCGATGCCGGAACAGGTGGCTGCAAGCGACACTGCATCAGGCCATGGCAGCAAGATTGACAGGGCGCACAGGGAAGCGGTTGCAGGCACGGCGGTGACACTTCATCAGCGCCGCTACAATGTATCACCGGGGCCGTTGTTTTCGGCTGTGGTGGATGCCATGACCGCGCTGAATCTGCCGGTGGACAGTGTGGACTCACCCAGTGGCACCCTGACCACGGAGTGGGTTCGAAAGAATGCCAATAGTGTGAATGCATATGTGGATGTGGTCACGGGGATGTTTGGCGGCGGGCCTACCCATACGCGCTATCGCTATGTGGTGCGTGTGTTGCGCGTATCCGATCATGAGTCCCAGCTTGAGATTCGCACCCTGGGCCAACAGTTCATCAACAAACACTGGGTCAACAAGCCGCTGAAAATCAATCTGACGGAAGAACTGTTTTCTGCCGTTGAAGAACGGATTCCCCGTGCGGAAAAGAAACCGGAGCCTTCAGTTCAGCCTGTTGCTTCCGAACCTGTTCCGGCCAGCGAGCCGGATTCGGGCGATTCAATCAAATAATTCCTGCCGCTATCCCGTATAGCGCATTTGCTATGTTTGACGGGCTATCAGGCCGGCCAGTGCTGTGCCGGGATCAGGCTGACGCATCAGTGATTCGCCGATCAGAAAACTGTATATGCCGGCTTTGTTCATCAGATCAACATCATCGCGGCTGAAAATGCCGGATTCGGTGATGACGGTTTGATCATCACCGACCTGATTCAGCAGTGACAGGGTGGTTTGCAATGATGTATCGAAAGTATGCAGGTTGCGGTTGTTGATGCCGATGAGCTGAGTCTCCAGTTTCAGGGCGCGCTCCAGCTCTTCCGCATTGTGTATTTCGGGCAACACGGAAAGCCCCAGTTCATGCGCACAGGCCGTGAGTTCAGCGGCCAGGATATCATCCAGCATGGCCATGATCACCAGAATTGCATCGGCGCCCATCGCCCTGGCTTCGATAATCTGATACGGATCGAGCATGAAATCCTTGCGCAGAATCGGCAGGCTGACGGTATTTCGAATGGCACGCACATACCCGTCCGCACCCTGAAAATATTTCACATCGGTCAGCACCGATAAACAGCTTGCGCCGCCGGCCTGATAGGATGCGGCGATTTCAACAGGATCAAAATCTTCCCGAATCACCCCTTTGGACGGGCTGGCTTTTTTAACTTCGGCAATCACGGCATTGTGCCGCTGCCCGACCCTGGCCGATAAAGCCCCGGCAAAATCCAGCGGCTGATATTTGTTGGCCAGCTCCAGCAGCTCAGCCTCGGAGTGATGCTGTTTGCACTGCGTCACCCAGCCACGCTTGTATTCAGCAATCTCATTCAGAATCGAACTCATGATTGTTCTCCCTGGCGTCCTCTGCGGTGAAAGCCTTCATGCTTTTGCTTTTTGAGTGAATGCTACCAATGCTTCCAGTGTCGCCTGTACTTTACCGGAATCGATGGCTTTGGCGGCCATGGCGATGCCTTCGCCGATGCCGTTTACTTTTCCTGCCACCCACAAGGCTGCACCGGCATTGAGCAGTACAATATCCCGCCCGGCACCCTGCTGGCCGGCAAAAATATGTTTGAGAATGGCCGCATTGGTGGCGGCATCATCACCGGCCAGTGCTTCGGGAGCAGCATAGGGCATGCCGAATGCTGCCGGATCGATTTCAAAGCGAACCGGTTTTTCTCCGGCCTGAACCAGTATCGCATCAGTGATATCGGTGGTGGTGATTTCATCCAGTCCGTCGCGTCCGTGCACTACCAGGGCGCGCTTGCTGCCGAGTTGGGCCAGCGCGCCGGCAATCAGCTCCAGTTTGTCTTTGCCAAAAACGCCCAGCACCTGATATTCGGCTCCGGCCGGATTGGTCAGCGGGCCGAGCAGATTAAAAATGGTGCGAATGCCCAGTTCGCGGCGTACCGGCCCGGCAAAGCGCATGGCCGGATGCAGATGCTGGGCAAACAGGAAACCGATGCCGGTTTGATCAATACAGGCGGCCACCTGTTCCGGGCTGATATCCAGATTCACACCGAGTGCTTCCAGTACATCGGCCGCGCCGGATTTGGAGGACATGGCGCGATTGCCATGTTTGGCAACAGGCACACCGCAAGCCGCCACGACCAGCGATACGGCGGTGGAGATGTTGAATGTTCTGGCGCCGTCACCGCCGGTGCCGCAGGTATCGATCAGGCCGGTGGCTTGCGGGGAAATCTTTGTTGAAGCCGCCCGCATGGCTTTGGCCGCACCGGCGATCACCTCGGCCGTTTCCCCGCGAATGGACAGGCCGGTCAGGATCGCGGCAATCTGGGCCGGAGTGGCTTTGCCCTGCATGATGGCCGAAAACACCGCCTCACTCGCCGCACCGGAAATCTCATCCCCCGCCTGCAAAGCTATAATCATTTGAGAAATAACATTACTCATATGCATATCCTTTTTTTTCACCGCAGAGGACGCCAAGGCCGCAGAGGAAATCAAAATCATATATCGATATCATATCTATACCCTCTTCCGTTTCTAATCGTGTTTTATGCCATTCAAAGCCTGGTTAGGCTTTTCCTTTGTGTCCTTGGCGTCCTCTGCGGTGATCCTATACTTTGACTTCGAGGAAGTTTTTCAGCATTTGATGGCCGTGATCGGTCAGGATCGATTCCGGGTGAAACTGCAGCCCGAAGGTCGGGTGTTCACGATGCCGCAAACCCATCAATTCATCTTCGGCCGTCCATGCTGTTTTTACCAGACAATCCGGCAAGGGCTCCGGCACAATCAGTGAATGGTAGCGCGTGGCTGTGAACGGCGATGGCAGGCCGGCAAATATGCCCTTGCCGTCATGTTCGATGGGGCTGGTTTTGCCGTGCATCAGGCGCGGGGCACGGATCACTTCACCGCCGAATACAGCGGCAATGGACTGATGGCCAAGGCATACGCCGAGGATCGGAATGCGGCCGGAAAATTCGCGAATCACATCCATCGAAATGCCCGCCTCATGCGGGGTACAGGGCCCCGGCGAAATCAGAATATGATCCGGCGCCATGGCGGCGATATCGTTCAGGCCGATTTTATCGTGGCGGAATACTTCCGGTGTTTCACCCAGCTCACCCAGATACTGCACCAGATTGAAGGTGAACGAATCGTAGTTATCAATGACCAGAATCATGGTTCTTTCCTCTGCTGGGCTTCCGCCAGCGCCACAGCCCGGAACATGGCGGTGGCCTTGTTGACGCACTCCTGATGCTCTTTTTCCGGTACCGAATCGGCCACAATGCCGGCACCGGCCTGAATATGTATCTGGCCATCGTGGATGACAGCGGTTCTGATGGCAATCGCCGTATCCATGCGCTGGCCACCGAAACCGATATAACCGACGGTGCCGGCATAGGGGCCGCGTGCGACAGGTTCCAGTTCGTGGATGATCTCCATGGCCCGCACTTTCGGGGCGCCGGAAACCGTGCCGGCTGGGAATGTGGCGGCGAGCAGATCGAGCGTATCGGCATCATCCCGCATGATACCTTCCACCTGCGAAACAATATGCATCACATGCGAATAGCGTTCGATCATCATGGATTCGGTCAGCTCGACACTGCCGAACCGGCATACACGGCCCAGATCGTTGCGGCCCAGATCCACCAGCATTACATGTTCGGCCAGCTCCTTGGCATCAGCCAGCAGTTCCTGTTCCAGTGCCTTGTCCTGTTCGGGTGTTTTGCCGCGCGGGCGGGTGCCGGCAATCGGGCGCACCACGGCCTTGTCCATTTCACGGCGCACCAGAATTTCCGGCGATGAGCCGACCAGCGTGGTTTCTCCGACATGCAGATAAAACAGATAGGGCGACGGATTGATATGGCGTACGGCGCGATAAACATCAAACGGGGTGCAGTTCAGCGGTTTGGAAAAACGCTGGCTCAGCACCACCTGAAAAATATCGCCGGCATGGATATATTCACGCGCTTTGGCGACAGCCGCCTCAAAATCCGCCTGCGTGGTCTGTGCGACGGGAGCATCGGAAAGGGACGTGTCGGCATCGAGCTGCAGTACGCTGGCCATGTCGCCTTCATAGAGGCTGGCCTGCATGCGGTTGAGCACTTTTTCAGCTTCATCGGCCTGATCGCCGGGCAGGCGAACGCAGCAGGTCAGGGTGCCCCTGAGATTGTCGAACACCATGAACCGGTCCACCAGCAGAAATGCCGATTCCGGCGCATCCACCGGATCGGGTAAATCGGCCGGAATATCCTCGAAATGCGAGACCAGCTGATACCCGAAATAACCCACCGCACCGCCGGCAAAGGGCAGATCATCAGCAGCAATGAAATCCTGCTGGATCACCTGATCGCGCAACCAGTCCAGAATACCGCCATCGAACATCTCTTCGCGCCCGTCTCTGAATAGCAGCTGTGTGTGATTGCCGTGAGCCGTTGCGCGGCAGGCCGGACTGATGCCCAGAATACTGAAGCGACCCCATTGTTCGCCGCCTTCGGCCGATTCAAACAGAAAACAGTCGCCGCGGTTGACCAGCCGCGAAAACAGACCGGGCGGCGTCAGACAATCGGCCGAAACCGTGCGGCGAAACAGACGGATGGCAGCGCTCATGTTGACAAGCCTCCCCGGCTGTGGCGAAATGCGCCGCCTTCGAGACAGGCTACTTTCAATGTCACGGGGCCATAGCTCAGCTGGGAGAGCGCTACGCTGGCAGCGTAGAGGTCAACGGTTCGATCCCGTTTGGCTCCACCATTACAAAAACCGGACGTGTTGCGTCCGGTTTTTTTGTGCCCGGTTTTTGTGCAGCCGGTGGCTAAAATGCTTCGCAGTGCATGCTTCATGGTGGCGAAGATTATATTTTATGGCATGACGGTGCTATCTCCAATTCAGCCGTCCCTGTTTTTGTGCGCCGGTTTTTGCAGGCGCGTTGTTTGTTTCATGTTAATCTATGCCGAAAGAATCAGGGAGTTTCGATGGTCGATGGATTTTTTGCCGATACGCTGATCAAGCTGTTGGCGGCATGGATGCTGATCGCCGGCGTGGCATTATGGGCCAAACGCGAAGATCTCGGCTTGTCGCGGCGCATGCTGATGGCGTCCGGACGCGGGCTGCTGCAGTTGCTGGCGCTGGCTTTTGTGTTGCACTGGATTTTCGATATCCGCTCACATCTGGCACAGGCGCTGCTGATTGCCGGATTCTGTATTCTGGCCGGCCATAACAGCGCCAGTCATTTCGATGCCCGGCGCAGTACGTGGCTGGCAGCGACCCTCGGGCTGATATGCGGCACGCTGGTGACCTTGCCGTGGCTGGCTGTAAGCGGCGCCATCGCCGACGAAACGCGTACGCTGGTGCCTCTGGGCAGCATGATTGCCGCCAATGGCATGAATGCGATCTCTATTATGTTCGAGCACCTGAAATCCGACGGCAAGGTCGGCACCGGTTTGAAAACAGCGATGATTCCGACCATTGATACGCTGCGTGTGGTCGGGCTGGTGCATATGCCGGGCATTTTTGTCGGCATGATTCTGGCCGGTGCGGCTCCGATGGCGGCCGCGACAGCTCAGCTGGTGGTGCTGTATATGGTTGTCGCTTCGAGTTTTACCGCCTGCATGGTCAGTTTTCTGCTGATGAGCCATCTGAGAAAGGGTGAAGAGGTCACGGGTAAGGGCTAAAGAGGGCGGCCTCTCATGCATCACGTCTCACCCTTTACGCCTCACCCTTTTCCTGCGAATGTTAGCTGATGAATCGGGAGAGGGGCTTTATTGTTGCAGGGTGATTTGTAAATGCGGTTGAAACGGCTCGAAATGGCCGGCTTCAAATCGTTTGTCGATCCGACCAAAATAGATCTGGATCAGGGTATTACCGCCATTGTCGGGCCGAACGGCTGCGGCAAATCGAATATCGTCGATGCCCTGCGCTGGGTGCTCGGTGAACATTCGGCCAGACATCTGCGCGGCGGGGTCATGGATGATCTGATTTTTCAGGGTTCCGATACCCGTTCGCCGGTTGCCGTATGCGATGTCGAGCTCACGTTTGCCATTGATAAAGGCGCACTTTCCCCTCCCTACCATAAACTGGATGAAATCCGCATTCGCCGTCGGCTGACCCGGGACGGTGGCTCGGATGCCTTTATCAACGGCAAAATGGTGCGTATCAAGGATGTGGTGGATCTGTTTCTGGATACCGGTATTTCCACCCGGGCCTATGCAATCGTCGAGCAGGGTTCGATTGCGCGCATGGTGACAGCCAAACCGGATGAGCGGCGAGTGATTTTCGAGGAGGCCGCCGGTGTGATGAAATACCGTTCCCGCCGCCGCGAGGCGGAACGCCGCATGAAAGACACCCGCCAGAATCTCGATCGCGTTCTTGATTTGCTGGAAGAAGTGCGTAGCCAGTGTCGCAGTTTGAAACAGCAGTCATCCCGGGCCGAACGTTTTAAGAAAATGCAGGAAGAATTCAACCGTATGCAGGCGACCAGTCTCGGTCTGCGTTATCGCGCCTTGCAGCAGAATTATCAGCTGATCGGTCAGCAACTGGCCAAAGCCCGTACACTGGAAGCTGATGCAGCGCAGCAACTGGCCGGTTGTGAAAAAACGGTCAGTGCCTCGCGGGAGAAGCTTGTCGCGCACGAAAGCGAGGCCCAGGGGATTCAGGATGCATTGCGCCGGGCCGAGGGGCAGCGGGCGGATTTGCAGCAGCAGGCCGAGCGCATGGCCGGAGACAGACGTCTGCTTGTGGAGCGCAAACAGGCGCTGGAAAATCGTATCGCCGAAATGACAGGGAGTCGGCAACAGTTGCTCACGGATATGGAGCAAATCAGCCAACAGCTTTCCGATCAGGACGATTCAAGCTTACAGGAGCATCAGCGCTCGGCGGTTGAGACGGTGCGGGCGGCAGCGGCCGATTATCGTGAGCAGGGCGAACAGCGGGACAGGTTGCTGGCTGAATTCGAGCGCTTGCGGCACAGCAATGAGCAGGCTCTGTTGCAGCATCAGCAAGCCGAACAGGCATTGGGCCGCCTGGAGGCGAGAGAACAGCAGCTCAATGAACGGCTGGTGGAACTGGGAAATCAGCTTGGCGAGCAGATCAGTGCATCACACGATACCGAACAGAAAATGGCCGATATGCAGCATACTCGCCGGGATGCTGAGCTTGCGCTGGAAACGGCACAGAAAGATCTGGAACGTTGCCGCAACAGGCGGGAGACGTGTTTGCAGCAACTCCATGTGCAGGAAGCGAGTTTGCGCGAATTGAACGGTGTGGTGCAGGAATTACGCGGGAGAACCGGAAATCAGGATGTGTCTGAAGCGCTGCGGGACGGCATCAGAGCCAGAGGCGGCATCTGGATGGATGAGTCGTTGCATGTGCCGGAAGGGCTGGAGGCTGCTGTAGCGGCTGCATTGCGCGGTCGCTCGGGCAATGTGCGAATGCCTGCCAGTGCACTGACGGATTCCGGCTGGAAAGAGATGCTGGATTTGGTGGGCGACGCGCCGGTAGCGCTGTTCCTCGGACGGCAGGAGCCGGCTTCCGGGCAGGGAAAATCGTTGGCCGATGCTATGGAAATGACGCCGGAACACCCGTTGTTTGATGTGTTTTCGGCTGTTTGGCTGGTTGATGATGTCGCACAGGCGGAAGCGGAAGCTGTCTGTTGCGTGAGCCGGGATGGCTGGCGCAGGGAAGAGAGCGGGTGGCTGGTTTCTCCGGCAGGCAGCCGGACGGCTGATCAACTGGCTATGCAGCGCAAATTACGCCATGCTGAATCACGCATGTTGAAGGAAGATGCGGCCCTGACTCAGGCAAAACAGCAGTTTGAAAATGCAGAACATGCGCTGGAATTGCAGCAGCAGGCCTGGCAGCAGGCGCATCTGGCGGCCACGCAAAGCGAGAGCGAATACCATGGCATGGCTGCTGCAGTGGCGCGTTTGCAGGCCGAAGCGGAATCATTGCAGCGCCATCAACAGCGCTTACAAAGTGATTTGGCTGCGGTTGCTGAAGAGAGAAAACACTGGTTGTTACAGGCGGAGCAGGCGACGCATGTGGATCAGCCGTTGCTGGAACAGGCCGAAGCGCAACTGAATCGTCAGAATGATGTACTGCGACAGGCTGAACAGAAGCTGGAACAGGCGCGGCAGCAGCAGGCACAGGCCGATCAGGCACTGGCACTGTTTGCCCAGGCACGGGAAAACCTGTTGCGGGAATCACAGCGTTTGGCTCAGGAAATACAGCGGCTGGAAAATCAGATCGACAGCGATCAGGTTCGACAACAACAGGTGGAACAGGAGCTGGACAAGGCCCGTGATCAGAATGAACTGGATCAGCAACTGACCCGGGCGGTCGAGGCGGTGGAAAAAGCGCATCAGGCCATGAATGCGGTGCGTAGCCGGGGCCATGCGCTGCAGCAGGCGCAGCATGAAGCCGAGCGCGCCGAACGGCAGGCGCGACAACAGCTGCAACTGGCTGCCGAACAGCGCCAGAGTGTGCAGGTGCAACAGGCACAGGATGAAACACGTTTGCAGGATCTGGAAAGCGAGATTCAACAGCGTTGCCAGATCACGGCGGCCGATTTGTTGCAGCGTATGGAGTTGGCCGATGAGGAAGTGGATGCTGCATCGATCATGCGGCGCGCCGCCGAACTGGAAGAACGCCTGGGTCGTTTCGGGCCGGTTAATCTGCTGGCCATCGAGGAATTCGAGCAGGCCAGTGAACGTGAGGGCTTTCTGGCCGGCCAGGTTTCGGATCTCGAAGCCAGCCTGACCACATTGACCGATACCATTGCCCGTATCGACCGCACCACACGTCAGCGTTTCAGGGAAGTGTTCGAGCAGACCAATGCCTATTTCAAACAGACATTTCCGCAGCTGTTCGGCGGTGGGCGAGCTGAACTGAGGCTGGATTCAGAAGATATTCTGACGGCAGGCGTGGAAGTGATTGCACAGCCGCCGGGTAAACGGTTGCAGGATGTGACCCTGCTTTCGGGTGGTGAAAAGGCGTTGACGGCAGTGGCGCTGGTGTTCTCCATTTTCAAGATCAAGCCGGCACCGTTTTGTGTGCTGGATGAGGTGGATGCACCACTGGACGATGCCAATGTCGGCCGCTTTGCCGATATGGTACGCGACCTTGCCGACCGGGTGCAGTTCCTGTCGATTTCACACAACAAGATCACCATGCAAAGGGCTGATCGGCTGATCGGCGTATCCATGCCCGAGCCCGGTGTTTCAAAAATTGTTGCCGTGGATCTGGAGCGTGTGCCGCATTGATCCACTTGTTGCATCAGATATAACAATTGCAGGAGTCCTGGGCAGCTTCTAGCCTTCGCCATCCTATGAAACCGACAGCAACTGCATCAAAACACTTGGATACCCTTTTCATCAAAACCTATGGCTGCCAGATGAATGAATACGATTCATCGCGTATGGCCGATATGATGAAAGAGGCTTACGGACTCAGGCTGGTAGGCTCGGCCGAGGATGCCGATGTGATTCTGATGAACACCTGTTCGGTGCGTGAAAAGGCCGAGGAGAAGGTGTATTCGGAACTGGGCCGCTACAAAAAGCTGAAGGATCAGCGTCCGGATATGATTATCGGTGTTGGCGGTTGTGTTGGTCAGCAGGAGGGCGAACGCATCCAGAAGCGGGCACCGTATGTCGATATTGTATTCGGGCCGCAGACGTACCACCGACTGCCTGAAATGGTGAAGCAGATTCGTCGGGATCGTGTTCGCGTGACCGAGATCGATATGCCGGAAATCGAGAAGTTTGATCATTTGCCCAAAGCGGAAAGCCATGGTATTTCCGGCTTTGTGACGATCATGGAGGGCTGTGACAAGTTCTGTACCTTCTGCGTGGTGCCTTATACGCGTGGCCCGGAACTGTCCCGGCCGGTGCCGGATATTTTGAAGGAATGCAGGCAACTGCTTGCCGGCGGGGCGGTGGAAATCAGTCTGCTGGGGCAGAATGTCAATGGATACCGGGGCATGGGGCCGGATGGCGAAGAATGGGATTTTACCATGCTGTTGTATGCGGTTGCCGAACTGGAAGGTTTGCAACGGCTGCGTTTTACCACCAGTCATCCGATGGAAATGACGCAGGAGCTGTGTGTGGCATTCAGTGAAATTCCGCAGCTGATGCCGTATCTGCATCTGCCGGTGCAAAGCGGTTCGGATGCATTGCTCAAGGCCATGCATCGGGGGCATGATCGTGCCACATATTTCCGTACCATCGACACTCTGCGCGAGTATTGCCCCGATCTTGCCCTGTCATCCGATTTTATTGTCGGCTATCCGGGCGAAACCGATGCCGATTTTGAGGATACGCTTGAGCTGGTTCGCCGAGTGGGCTACGACTCGGCTTTTTGCTTCAAATACAGTCCCCGTCCCGGCACGCCGGCCGCCAAATCCGAGGATAATGTGCCTGAATCAGTGAAGGATGCCCGTTTGCAAACCCTGCTGGCCCTGATGCGCGAGCAGACCGGAGTGGCCATGCAGCGCCAGCTTGGTCGCACCGTGGATGTGCTGGTTGAAAAAGAGAGCCGCAATGCCGGCGATATGCAGGGCCGAACACCCGATTTCAAAATTGTGCATTTCAGGGGGAATCCCCGCCAGATCGGGCAAATCATGCCGGTGCGAATTGTGGAGGCCTATGGCCAGTCGCTGCGCGGTGAGTTGATTCTTGGCGGCGGTTGAGTGCACAATACACTATTGTGACGATTTATGATGAATGCCCCCTTGCATCTTGATGCACTTGATCCTGCGGCACTGAAAAACCTGTGCGGGGCTGATAACTGGGTGTTGAATCGTGTCGAACAGTTTTATCAGGTGCGTTTTATGGGGCGGCCGGGGCACTGGCAGGTTGAAGGGGATGGTGCCGAAGCGGCTGTTCGGGCGATGCGGCAATTGTTGCGTCGATATGTGCAAAAAGACGGGCAACAGCCTGTGCAACAGCCCGGAGAACTGACCGATATCGATGTGGAGGGTATTTTGCGTGATGATGGCAGTGATACAACGACTGAATCAGGATCGGATGCAGATGGGAAAGAACTGATTATTGCCGGTCGCCGGCATATCAGTGGCAAAACACCGAATCAGCGCGCCTATCTGAAGGCCATTCAACATAAAACCCTGACCCTTGCCGTTGGTCCGGCCGGATCCGGCAAAACTTACCTTGCCGTGGCGGCGGCGGTGGCGGCCATGAACAGCAACCGGGTGGAACGCATTATTCTGACCCGTCCGGCTGTGGAAGCGGGCGAACGGCTGGGTTTTTTGCCCGGTGATATGCAGCAGAAAGTCGATCCCTACCTGCGCCCTTTGTATGATGCGATGGCGGATATGCTGGGTGTTGAGAAAATGAATGCGCTGCTTGAGCAAAGCCGTATTGAAGTGGCACCGCTGGCCTATATGCGCGGCCGCACCCTTAATGATGCCTTTGTTATTCTTGATGAGGCGCAGAATACCACGCCGGAGCAGATGAAAATGTTTCTCACCCGTCTGGGTTTCGGGGCTAAAATGGTGGTGACCGGTGATGTCACCCAGGTTGATCTACCGCGTCACCAGAAAAGTGGATTATTGCATGCCTTGCAGGTGCTGGAGCATGTCGGCGATATCGGCATCTGCCGATTGAGCAGCCGCGATGTGGTGCGCCATCAGCTGGTCGAAAAAATTGTCAATGCCTATGAGGATCGTGAAGAAGGCCCGCCGCATGGTTGATATCGTTGTCGATGACGATCTGGATGAGGATTTTGAACCGCCGGAACGCATTGAAGAAGCCGTATCGGCAGCCTGTACGGTTGCCGGCCGGGAAGCCCGGAATGTTGATGTCTGCATTCGTTTTTCCAGTGATGAGGTGATTCAGGCGCTGAATCTGCAGTGGCGGGGTCGGGATCGGGTGACCGATGTTTTGTCTTTTCCCATGCAGGAAACGCCGTATGATTTTTCCGAGTCGCTGGGGGATATCGCTCTGGCCGTACCATTCATCATGCAGGAGGCCGATCGGCTCGGTTTACCTGCTGCGGATCATTGTCTGCATCTGATTATTCACGCTGTATTGCATTTGCTTGGTTATGATCATATGGACGACGATGATGCGGTTGCGATGCAGACACTGGAACGGGAGGCTATGCGCAGGATGGGCTTGCATGCCCCCTATCCCGAAGCGGTTTTGACAAATCGGAATAATGCAGAGGAATGCCCATGAGTATGGTTCAGAACTGGATGAGCCGGTTACGCAAGCTGCTGATCGAACATTTGCGGCCGGGGCGTGATGAACAGGAATTGCTGTCTGTGCTCAGGCGTGCCGAAGCGGTGCAGTCGGATGATCAGCGCACCATGCTGGAACAGATGGTCGAACTGCATGATATGCGTGTGCGCGAAGTGATGGTGCCGCGTTCGGAAATCCATGCGGTTTCTGCGGACACCTCACTGGCGGATATCGAAAAAACCATGATTGAAAAAGGCGTGAGCCGCATGCCGGTCATGGATGGCGATATCGATCATGTGCTTGGTATCGTGCATGTGCGCGATGTGGTGACGGCACGTATTCATGGCGAGAACCCCGAACTGAAAACATTGCTGCGCCCCTGCCTTCGGGTGCTGGAGCTGGAGCAGATATCCGGCCTGTTGGCCGAGATGCGCGAACATTCCTGTCAGATCGCCATTGTGCTGGATGAATATGGCGGTACGGCCGGCCTGATCACATTGCCGGACCTGGTGCGCGAAATTGTCGGTGAAATCGGTGAAGACGGCGAAGAGGAAGAGAGCGAGCTGCATCCGCTCGGTGATGGCAGCTATATTGTGCAGGCGCGCATGCATATTGACGAGCTGGCCGAAGCGCTGGATATGCCATTGCCGCAGGGTGATTTTGATACGGTGGGCGGGTGGCTGACGTCTTATCTGGGGCGTATCCCCAAACACGGTGAGAAGATTGTTCTGAAAGGCTTGCAGATTCAGGTGCTGGAGGCGGATCCGAGGCGTATCAGCAAAGTGCGTATTCAACGGCAGGCAAAGTAGCCGGAATGATCGAGTCGTGACATTATCCGGAAAGCACCGGGCTGTTTTTGCATTGATGCTCGGGGCATTGATGCCCTTTACCTTTTCTCCGTTTGATCTGACCTGGCTTGCGGTTCCCGCGCTGGCCGGCTGGTTGTGGCTTGTCCGTCAGGGCTCACCGCTGCTGACCGGATTCGCGTTCGGTTTCGGCTGGTTCGGCTTCGGGGCATGGTGGCTGGCACCAACATTACATACCTTCGGGCATTTACCGTGGATTGCTGCAGCTTTTTGTGTATTGCTGGTGGGTGCTGTGATGGCTTTGTTGCCTGCCGCCTGGGCATGGGTCACCTGGAGGATAGCCGGGAAATCGGACTGGATCATTCTTGTGTTTCCCGCTGCCGCAGTGGGTGAGGAATGGTTGCGGGGTCATATCTTCACAGGATTGCCGTGGACGGCATTGGGTAATTTGCTGCTGGATACACCGATGATTGGCTGGGGTGCGTGGTTCGGAGTGTACGGTCTGGCGCTGATTCCTGCGCTGGCAGCAGCCTCGCTGGTATTGCTGTTGTCATCACCTTTGGCTCGCTCATGGCTGATCGGCGGTTTTGGCATTGGTGTATTGGTGTTGCTGTTTCTGCTGGTGCCGGAGATGGGGCAGGGGCAGGGGAAACTTCTTCGGGCTGCACTGGTGCAGGCGAATATTCCGCAGGATCATAAATGGGATGCCTCTTTTGTGGGTGAAACCATGCGGCGATATGGTGCGTTGTCAGCCGGGGCAGCAGCCGGGGCCGACCTTGTTGTCTGGCCGGAAGCAGCCATGCCTTTTTTTCTGGAGAGGGCGCCGGGCTGGCGTGCATGGCTGAGCCG
>JBHHTY010000008.1:0-21326 GCA_046753565.1 Mariprofundus sp. | reverse complement strand
CCTTTGGGGTTGGCTGTGGTACCGGATGTATAAACCAGCGTGGCCAGTGTATCCCGTTTTATACCGTTCAGTCGTTTGGTCAGCTTGTCGTCTTCAATATCGCCGGCCTCCAGTTCGGGCAGCAATTGGACCTGATCATTGTTGGCAGTGTTCTCAATGGCGTAGAGATGTTTGACATGCGGGGCTGACTCCATGGCAATCAACAAATCACGCAACAGTTTGCCGCTTGAGGTGATGATGGCGACAGCGCCTGAATCATTCAATACATAGGACATATCCTGTGGTCGGTAGGAACAATACAATGGAACAGTAACAGCACCGATAGACAGGATGGCATAATCGGCAACGGCCCACTCGGGGCGGTTTTCCATCAACAGGGCGATGCGATCCCCGGATTTGAAGCCGGCCCGGATCAGGCCGGAGGCTACATGACGAACACGTGTGGTCAGTTGTGCATAGGTGACCGGCAGATATGAACCCTGTTCGCGATACCACTGGGCGGGGTTGGCGGCATGGGTTCCAGTGGTGCGAAAAAGTATTTCAGGCAGGCTGTTGGTGCCGTCGATGCTGGAGTTATCAATCGCCATGCTGGTTCAAATGCTGATGGTGTTTACACAAAGCAGCCCTCCCCGATTTTCCCGCATACTAGCATAGCCGGTTTTTTTTGATCTGCAAGCCGATACCGTAGCCGATACCGAGCCTCTGTCCCGATAGCCGGGTGCAAGTGCATTGACCTTGGCGCATCGCAGCCCATACTTACACCTGATGAGCTGCCAGGTTCATCAGGTGTAAGGGAGGCGAATTATGGGAAGGCGCGTTTGTATTATTGGCGGCAGCGGGTTTGTAGGCAGGGCGATTGTGGATCAGGCTGTTCGTGCCGGCCATCAGGTGACGGTGGCTTGCCGGCATCCGGAAAGGGCGCGCAGTTTGCTGGTCAAAGGGGCGGAGCTGGTCCGTGTGGATGTGGCTGAAGGGCGCGGTATTGATGCGGCAGTGGAAGACCATGATGTGGTGATTTATCTGGCTGGCCTGTTGTTCGAGAAAGGGACTCAGAATTTTCAGGCGGTGCATGTGGACGGTGTGGCTCGCGTCATTGAAGCCTGCCAGCGGGCCGGCATACAGCAATACCTGCATATGAGCGCGCTGGGAGCGGGTCGGGTGGAAGGCAGCGCTTATGCCGAAACCAAGGCCGAGGCGGAAGCGTTGGTGCGGGCATCGGATTTGAACTGGACGATTTTCCGTCCATCCATCATTTATGGCGCCGGCGATAATTTTTTCAATCAGTTCAAGGCCATGTCCGCCCTGCTGCCTGTGATGCCGGTCATTTCGGGCGATACGCGGTTTCAGCCGGTCTGGGTGGAGGATGTGGCGCGATCTTTCGTGATGTCGATCGACAACCATCACGTCGCCGGACAGTGCTATGATCTGGGCGGACCGAAGGTTTACAGTTTTAAGGCCCTGCTGGAATTATTGATGAACACGCTGGATCGCCGCCGTATGTTGATCCCGGTTCCAGACATTGCTGCAAAACTGATGGCCGTTTTTACCTCGATATTACCGACACCGCCGATCACGCTGGACCAGTTGAAATTGCTGGGGCACGATAATGTGGTCGAAGGTGATGCCTTTCCCGCCGAATTCGGTGAGGCGGCAGAGCTGGAGCGGGTGTTGCCGACCTATATATGCGCCTCACAACCGGAACAGCTTCAGCAGCTGATGGCCAGGAGCAGGCAGCATTACCGTAAGGGGAGCATTTGAATTATCCTTTTATTTTCGGAGCTGTAGTCGCAGCTTATTTGCTCGGAGCCGTGCCGTTCGGGCTGTTACTGGCAAAATCGTTAACCCATAAAGACCCGAGGAAACATGGTAGCGGTAATATTGGTGCGACCAATGTGATGCGAACCGGTGGCAAGCTGGTTGGCGGCCTGACACTGCTGGCTGATATTACCAAGGGGGTGATTCCGGTTTTGCTGGCATTGCTGGCCGGATTGCCGGAAACATGGGTTGCCGCCATTGCCGTGGCAACCTTTCTCGGGCATGTATTCCCCCTGTATCTGGGATTCAAGGGCGGCAAAGGCGTGGCGACCATGCTTGGGGTGATGTTACCCTGGCAGCCTGTGGTGGCAGGTATCGGCATCGTTGTCTGGTATGTAGCACTGAAGGTCAGTCATTATGTTTCGCTGGCTTCGATTGTGGCTGCATTGATGTTGCCTTTACTGGTTGTTTCGACGGGAGGTTCCGGCCCTGCCATGCTGGCCAGTGTTGTGTTTGCCGTGTTGGTGATCTGGAAACATTCGGCCAATATCAAGCGTCTGATGAATGGAACGGAACCTGTGGCAGGGAAAAATTGAGCGGGTCAAACCAATGGAGATGGAGTAATATGTTGCGAGAAGGGGTCAATGTATCCGGGAGGATATCATGAGATTCAGGCGCTTTGGGTTGCCGCTTCTGGCGACCAGTCTATTGCTGTTGTTTTCAGGTGCCTTGTTTGCCGGTCAGGCACAGCCGGAAGACACGCTGAGCACAAGCGATGTGAAAGAAAACCTGCTGCAACCCTATGTGGTCAAGAAGGGTGACACGTTGTGGGATATCGCCGATTATTTTTTCAAGAATCCCCGAAAATGGCTGAAAATCTGGGAACATAATCTGCATATTACCAATCCCGACCTGATTTATCCCGGCAACAGAATCTGGTTTGATGGCAGTCGCCTGAGTCAGGGTGGCCTGACTCGGGTGCAACCGCGCCCGCAGGTGATTATCCGACCGGTAGAGCGCAATGAGGAAGCCATAGATTCTTCTGTGCTGATGACAGAATTGCAGCGTCACGGGTTTATTCAGCCGGATCAGATCAAGGGCGTGGGCTATGTGCTGGGCTCCCAGGATGACCGGCTGAATTACGGTGTGCATGATCATGTTTATCTGAAACTCGATCAGCCGGCCAAAGCCGGAACCTTGTTTGATGTGTTCCGCAGTGCGGATGTGCTTCGCAATCCGGGCAATGGAGAAGAGCTGGGTATTCTCATCAAACATATGGGTGTGCTGAAGGTTGTTTCACAAGATGAAGGCGTATATCGCGCTGAAATCGTGAAAGTTTTTGAAGAGATTTCACAGGGCGATCGTCTGCAGCCAGTACGAAAGACCGCGTTACATATCGTGCCGCATGATGCGGATTCCCCGCTTTCCGGAACCCTGATCTACATTCAGAACGATGCCCATGAAGCTGGCGAACATCAGCTGGTCGGTATCAACCTGGGACTGGAGCAGGGCGTGACTGCGGGTTTGAAAATGGGCATTTTCAGGGCAGGTCGTTTGGTGAAGGATAAAGTGACCGGCGGAGAGGCGTTGTTACCACAGGAGAAAATTGGTGAATTGCTGGTGCTGGAGGCTTTGCCCAGGGGGGTTTCCATTGCGTTGATCACCAAATCCACTGCGGCGATCAATCTTGGTGATGCTATTCACAGCTCAAACGCCCGGTAAGGATGCGCTGGAAAAAAACGCGTGTTTGCCTGAGCGGGCTGATTTTTGTCAGGATGGCAATCAATCAGCGCTTGCATAAATTACTGATCTTCTTTTTCGGCCAGTCCCGTATTTTCACCGGGCTGGCTCTTTTTTGCGCATGATATCAGAGCGGGCATTGGCATGGTTGCGGCTGGCCATGGTGCGTGGCATCGGGCCGGTGACAGGCCGGAAACTGGTGCGGGCTGTCGGCGATATTGATGCACTGTGGATGCAGTCAGTGCACAGATGGAAACCCGTGGATGGTATTGGGCCGCAATTATTGAAAGCGCTTGGAGAGAATTCTGATCGTGCGGTCGAGTCCATGCTCGAACTGTGCCGGCAGAAGGATATCGGCCTGTTGTGTCCGGATGATCCGGCCTGGCCGGATTTGCTGCAGCCATGCGATGATGCACCGCTGGTTCTGTTTTTTCAGGGTAATGCAGCCTGTTTGAACCATGACCGGATGCTGGCTGTGGTCGGGGCACGCCGCGCCAGTCGGGAAAGCAGCCTGATCACCCGGCGCTGGTGTCGCTATTTATCGGATCGTCAGGTTTGCATTGTCAGCGGCATGGCTTTCGGTATTGATGCTGCCGCACACGGCGGGGCGCTTGAGGGGGAATCGCCCACGGTGGCGGTGCTGGGTTGCGGTTTGGCAGCGCTATCCGAACAGCAGCAACGGCAGGTACAGGCCATTGCTGCCCGGGGCTGTGTGATCAGTGAATTTTTTCCGCAACTGACTGCGAGACCGGAACATTTTCCGCGTCGCAATCGTATTATTGCCGGTTTAAGCCATGCCGCCCTGGTGATGGAGGCAGATGTGAAGTCGGGTTCGTTGATCACGGCAAGAAGAGCGATTGATTACGGCCGTGAGGTATTCAGTGTGCCCGGATCGGTTCTGGCCGGTCATCATGCCGGCTGTCATCAGCTGATTCGGGAAGGTGCGCTATTGGTCGAATCAGCCGATGAAGTGTTGCAGGCCATGGGCTGGTTGCAGGCAGGCAGTGAACATGTGGCAGCTGGAAAATCCTATCATCCGACCGATGCGAATGAGTCTAAACTGTTGCAGGAACTGGCCTCCGGAAGCATGCATCTGGATCATCTGGCCGAAACTTGCGGCTTGACCGTGCCTGAGCTTTCCCCCATCGTGCTGCGCCTTGAGCTGCAGGGTGTGATTGAACGCCTGCCCGGCAGCCGTTATATGTTATCTGTGGAGTTGCATCGAACATGAGCGCTGTTGTTGTGGTGGAGTCTCCCGCCAAAGCGAAAACCATCGAAAAATATCTGGGTAAGGGTTATAAGGTACTGGCTTCCTATGGCCATGTGCGCGCCTTTCCCAAGAAAGACGGTTCGGTGGATCCGGATAACGATTTTGCCATCAAGTATCAGGTCATTGATGACAAGAAGAAACGCATTGATGCCATAGATAAAGCCATGAAACGGGCCGATACCCTGATTCTGGCCAGCGATCTGGATCGCGAAGGTGAAGCGATTGCCTGGCATGTGGCCGAAGTCCTGCGCCAGCGTGGTTCACTGGATGGCAAGGATATTCAGCGTATTACCTTTAACGAAATTACCAAGAAAGCCATTACCGAGGCCGTCGAGCACCCAGCCGAAGTGGATATGCAGCTGGTGGATGCCCAGCAGGCCCGCAGTGCACTGGATTATCTGGTCGGCTTTACCCTGTCGCCATTGTTGTGGAGAAAAATCCGCAGCGGGTTGTCGGCCGGCCGGGTGCAGTCGGTGGCGCTGCGTCTGATTTGCGAACGTGAACAGCATATTCGGGATTTCAAACCCAGAGAATTCTGGACCATTGATGCGGATTGCAGAACAGGTTCGGAAGGCTTTCAGGCCCAGCTGCAGGCGGTGGATGGAAAAACGCTGACCAAGTTTACCATTAGCGACGGGATGAATGCCAAGGTGATGGCGCGCCGTGTCGAGAAGGGCGAATTTCGCGTCGTCGATGTGAAGAAAAAACAGGCCAGGCAGCAACCGTCACCACCGTTTATTACCACAACCTTACAGATGGATTCATCCCGGAAACTGGGTTTTACAGCCCGAAAAACCATGCAGGTGGCCCAGAAACTGTATGAAGGTATTGAGGTGGATGGCGAACCGGTCGGTCTGATTACCTATATGCGTACCGATTCACTCAACATCTCCGATGATGCGATTGATGAAATGCGGGTGCATATCATCAGCAGCTATGGCAGCGATTATCTGCCCGAGAAACCGCGCCGTTTCAAAACCAAAAGCAAAAACGCGCAGGAAGCGCATGAAGCGATTCGCCCGACTTCGGTAACCCGCACGCCGGATGCGATGCGTTCGGTGCTCGATGCCGATGCGCTGAAGCTGTACAAGCTGATCTGGAAACGGGCGCTGGCCTCGCAGATGGCTGCGGCTGTGCTTGATCAGGTGCGGGCGGATATCGATTCAGGCGATTTGACACTCAGGGCAACCGGTTCGACGCTGGCATTCCCCGGTTTCCGTAAACTGTATATTGAAGGTACGGATGAACCGGCCAGGAATGACAAGGATCGTTTGCTGCCGGTGCTGGCTGTAGGTGATGCGATTGAGGTTAAACAGGCAACCGCCAAACAGCATTTCACCGAGCCCAAACCACGCTTTTCCGAAGCCACGCTGGTCAAGGAACTGGAGGCCAACGGCATTGGCCGGCCCTCCACCTATGCCTCGATTCTGAATGTATTACGTGTGCGCGAATATGTGGTGATGGAAAAGAAGCGTTTTGTGCCAACGGATACCGGTGAGTGGGTGAACAAGTTTCTGGTATCTTCCTTTGGGGAAATCGTCGATCCGACATTCACGGCATCGGTGGAGAGCAAGCTCGATGCCGTGGCGCGTGGTGAAACCGGCTGGAAGCCGGTGTTGCGTGATTTCTGGGGGCCGTTCAAAGCGGCGGTTGATAAGGCTGCCGGTGCCGAGCGTCCATCGGAAGCAACCGATGAAGTGTGTCCCGAATGCGGCAAGCCGATGGCGATCAAGCTGGGGCGCTATGGTAAATTTATGGCCTGTACCGGCTATCCGGAGTGCAAGGTTGCCAAGCCGTTGAATGGCAGGGAAGGTGAGCAGGCTGAGCCGGAAGTTTCCGATCAGAAGTGTGACAAATGCGGTGAACCGATGGTGATCAAGGCCGGACGTTACGGCAAATTCCTCGGTTGTTCCGCCTATCCCAAGTGTAAAAACATCCAGCCACTGGAAAAACCGAAAGATACCGGCATTTCCTGTCCGCAGTGCGGCAAGGGCACATTCCTGGAGAAGAAGTCGCGGCGCGGCAAGATTTTCTACTCATGTTCATCCTACCCCAAGTGCAAGAGTGCTCTGTGGAATGAGCCGATTGATCGGGCCTGCCCTCAGTGCAAGGCGCCGTTCGTGACTGTGAAAGTAACCAAACGCCATGGCACTGAACATGTATGTGCGACTGAAGGCTGTGGCTGGAAGGAACAGATTGAGGCTCCCGGAGGAGGCTGAATCAGGTTCGCTGCTCATGGCATATCAACTCCGCTGTGGTGACCTTGCCGATATTGAATCCGTTTACCGGCTGAACAGGGAGAGTTTTGCAGAATACTGGTCGAGAGAGTCTTTATTCTCGGTCCTTGAATCCGGTTATGATCTGTTACTGTGCGAAAATGAGCATGGCATAGCGGTCGCCTATCTGCTCAGCCTGACCATCCTTGATGAAATTCAGATCATGCAGATTGCCGTTGTGCCTGATTACCGGCGGCAGGGCTTGGCCAGTCACATGACAGAGGCATTGATCGCTGCATCTCCGGATGCATGCACGATGACACTGGAAGTGCGGGCATCCAATCATGCGGCCAGAGCCCTGTATGCCGGGCTTGGTTTTGAAGAGACAGGTTTGCGCAAAAGATATTACAGTCCGGATGCGGATGGTTATCGTGAAGATGCTGTACTGCTGACCCGTGTGATTCATCAATGCTGATTTATTCGTAAGCTCCGGGCCGTTTACCGCCTGGCGGTATGATGGCCTTCTTCCTTGCACCGGATTCCGGGAAATAAAATGCGGCATTGGGGTCAAATAAATAGATATTGTGTCGCCGGAATTGATCATGCAATAACTTGCCGGACAGTTCTACCGATGGCATCATACTTCGGGATGGTGGCCATGATTGCGATGAAGAATATACAGGGATTGGCACCGCAGCCTGGTGTTTATTGGTCTATGCTAAAGCTACAAAGGATTCAATAAATATAAGGCTTTTGTATTTTGACAGAAAGGATGTTGTCCATGACACATAACAGGCAAAACGGATTCACCCTGATCGAACTATTGATTGCGATAGGCACCGCGGCTATTTTGATGGCTGCTGCCATGAATGTTTACAGCTCTTACCGCAATAAGGCCATGTTAACTGCGGCTGAAAGCAATATTATCACGGCATTGAACGATTTCGGCGTGAAATACGATTACAGCCCGGAAACAGGAAAACTGGCCGACCTGGTGACAGGCGGTGCCATCAAGGCCATTCCGAATGATCCGTGGACAGACAAACAAACAGGCGGCACCGGAACAGAGGAAGCAGGTGACTGGCATTATGACAATGACGGAGACTGGCTGACTGTTTATCCCCTTTCCCATCCAGACAAGGTTCTCAAGGCAGTCAGTTTTGGCCTGTCTCAAGGAGCGGTTGCATCAGCCAAAAAGGCGACACCGGGAAAAAAAGCGGTTGATCTGAAAGCCGTACAGGGTGCGGATATTCTTGGACTGACACCTGCTCAAGTTGCCTCCTTAACACCAGAGCAAATTGCCATGATGTCCGCTGCTGATTTTGCCAAGCTCAGCGCCGCCCAGAAAGCCGCGTTGACACAGACACAACTCGATGAGCGTGCGATCGCGGACAAGGTGCGGGCCATGGTGCAGGAACAGTTTCCCAGTCTTCCGGCCGATCAGATCAAGTATATCACAACCGATCAGGTTGCTTCTATCAAGAATCCATGGTGGTTTGGGCAACTGGTCAAGTCGGCAGGCGGGGGAGCACTGACGCAGGCTCAGATTCAGGCTGCGTCACCATCCGTTATGGGGCCAAGCGTAGGTGCTTTGACTGTAAAACAAATCGGATGGCTGTCTCCCGACCAGGTTGGCGCTGTCCAGGGCGGGGATCCTCTCGTCAGCATGTTGAAAAAGAAGCCGGATCTAATTTCGAAAATTTCTCCTGATCAGGTTGCTTCTATCAAGAATCCATGGTGGTTTGGACAACTGGTCAATTCGGCAGCCGGGGGGGCATTGACGCAGGCCCAGGTTCAGGCCGTGTCACCATCCGTTATGGGGCCAAGCGCAGGTGCTTTGACTGTAAAACAAATCGGATGGTTGACTCCTGACCAGGTTGGCGCTGTCCAGGGCGGGGATCCTCTCGTCAGCATGTTGAAAAAGAAGCCGGATCTAATTTCGAAAATTTCTCCTGATCAGGTTGCTTCTATCAAGAATCCATGGTGGTTTGGACAACTGGTCAATTCGGCAGCCGGGGGGGCATTGACGCAGGCCCAGGTTCAGGCAATTCCAGCTGATATGTACGCCAAAATAAAAGACCAGCTGACAGCAGATCAGCGGGCCTGGCGTCCGTAGTTTTGCGGGAGTCTCTCTCCTCCAATATGCTCTGGCACAGAATGTTTGCATTGCCGGTAGCGCTTTGTTGTCGATACTTCCGAGTGATGTCGAATGTAATGAAAATACATCAGAGACAGAGCGGCTTCACCCTGATCGAACTCTAGTTCCGGTGACATAGTATATAACTCTGAAAATGTAAAAAAACTGGTCATGCAGGCATGGCTTTTTGATGGCTCAATCTGAGCTCTGAAACTTATGTGAACGAGATAACACACGGGCGAGCTATTTGTGATTGCATTCCAAGGCGTAGCGTTATCTATTCCGGGGGGGCATGGGGTTGCCTGCTGTGTGGGGGGGGCATGACTGGTCGCCGGGGAGTTGTCGGGAGCGGTCCCGAATCTGACCTGGAAGGTGTGTGAAAGGTTCACTCTTCAACTGGGATTAGCCCTAATTTTTCAGTGTTTTTTCGCCATTTTCTTGACCATATGCGGGCTCCGGTGCAGCTTGTCCGGCCATTTGAAATCCTTGTGAGTGCAGTGACCAACCATGAAATTAAGCGGCGCGGAAATTTTTGTTGAATGTCTGAAACGGGAAGGCGTGGATACCATTTTCGGTTATCCCGGCGGCGCTGTGCTGCAGATTTACGATGCCATATTCAAGCAGGATCATTTCACCCATTATCTGGTGCGCCATGAGCAGGGTGCCCTGCATGCAGCCAATGGCTATGCGCGTGTATCCGGCAAATGCGGTGTTGCACTGGTCACTTCCGGCCCCGGTGCCACCAATGCGGTCACCGGGCTGGCGGATTCACTGGCCGATTCTGTGCCGACGGTTTGTTTTTCTGGCCAGGTGCCATCGGCTTTGATTGGTAATGATGCTTTTCAGGAAGCCGATGTGGTTGGTATTACCCGCTCGGCTACCAAGCACAATTTTCTGGTCAAACGCGTTGAAAATCTGGCCCTGATTATCCGGCAGGCCTTTCATATTGCCACAACCGGCAGGCCGGGCCCGGTGCTGGTCGATATCCCCAAGGATATCAGCATTGATGTTTGTGACTTCGAATGGCCGGAAGAAGTGAGTATGCGTTCCTATCAGCCGGTGATTTCCGGTCATCCAGGACAGATCAAAAAAGCCGTGAAATCCATGATGGCAGCCAAGCGCCCGATGATTTATAGCGGTGGCGGTATTATGAATTCCGCCGGCAGTGCATCCCTGCTCAGGGAATTATCGCATGCCCTGAATGCACCGGTGACCAATACCCTGATGGGTCTTGGCGGTATTCCGCATGATGATGAGTATTTTGTCGGCATGCTGGGTATGCACGGCACCTACGAGGCCAATATGGGCGTTTCCCATTGCGATTTGCTGATTGCAGTCGGCGCCCGTTTTGATGATCGGGTCACAGGGCGGCTCGATGCCTTTGCCCCGGATGCAAAAGTGATCCATATCGATGTGGATCCTTCTTCCATTTCAAAGAATATCCATGCCCACCTACCGATTGTGGGGGATGTTGGCGTGGTGCTGAAGCAGTTGCTGGAAGAAATTGCGCGCAAAAACTGTGCGCCGGACCAGGATGCGCTGGCGCTGTGGTGGGAACAGATCGAGGAATGGCGCGCCATGGATTCACTGGGTTTTGAACAGCCTGAAGATGGCCCGATCAAGCCGCAAACCGTGATTCGCAAGGTGTATGAAAAGACATCGGGCGATGCAATTGTGGCAACGGATGTCGGCCAGCATCAGATGTGGGCGGCCCAGCATTATGGATTCAATCGCCCGAATCGCTGGTTGACCTCGGGTGGACTGGGAACCATGGGATACGGCTTGCCGGCAGGCCTGGGGGCGCAGGTGGCTAAACCGGATGAAAAAGTGGTGATTTTTACCGGTGATTCATCGATTCAGATGTGCAGTCAGGAATTCTCCATGGCCTTTCAGTACAAGTTGCCCGTGGTCGTGATCATTCTGAACAACGGTTATATGGGCATGGTGCGGCAGTGGCAGGAGATGTTCTACGAATCACGTTATTCCAATTCCTATTTTGATTCCCTGCCGGATTTCGTCAAGCTGGCAGAAGCTTACGGAGGCATCGGTATTCGTGTGGACAGGCTGGATGAGCTGGATGATGCGCTGGATAAGGCATTGAGTGTGGGCGACCGTTTTGTGATCGTTGATGTTGCCGTGAGCAAGGATGAAAATGTATTTCCCATGGTGCCGGCCGGAGCGGCACTGAACGAGATGGTGTTATCATGAGGCATACCATTACGGTTCTGGTGGAAAATGAATTCGGTGTACTGACCCGTGTGGCCGGGCTGTTTTCGGCACGCGGCTATAATATCGAAACGCTGAATGTGGCACCGCTGAAGGATAAAACGATCAGTCGCATGACACTGGTGACCCGGGGCGACGAACACATTATCGAGCAGATCAAGAAGCAGCTGAATAAACTGATTCCGGTCATCAAGGTGGAAGATATTTCGCATGCCGTGCATCTGGAACGCGGATTGCTGATTGTTAAAATGAGGGCTGGTTCAGAACGTGATGATGCCCTGCTGGAGCTGGTGGAGCGTTATGACGGTCGGGTGATCGAGGATCATATTGATAGCCACATGATTATCGAATTCACCAACAAGGTCGAAGTTCTGGATGCTGTTCTCGTTGATCTGGAGCCTTTCGATATGATTGAAAGCGCCCGTAGCGGCCCGGTCGGCATGCGTCGTGGCGTTGAAGGATTTACTGTTTAGTCCTTTCCAGTGTTCGCAGGATAGCGGCCACGGTGGTAAATGATCCCAGCACAAGAAAATTTCCTGACGGTGTTTTGCGGATTTCTTCCTGCAGTGCGGCAGCCGGCAGTTCTGAGCTATCATCCCCTTTGGCATCGCTGTTGCTGATAAGCCGTTTGCTGTAAGGCCTGAGCAGGTAGAGGGCATCTTCCAGCGAACGATCCTGTCGGGTGAATACAAGGATAGCGTCAAACGGGTCGGCCAGTTCGGGGAGTGTCGGCAGCAGGGCTTCGACAGCATGGCGGTTATGGGCTGCATCCAGCCAGATTTGTGCTCTGCCGATGTTGATTTTCTGTAACCGCCCCGGCAGCTGGCAGGATATGATTCCCTCCCTCGCCTTTGCCATATCGATTTCCATAAACTGTGTTTCCGCAAGCATGCTGAGTGCCGCACAGGCCAGCGAGGCATTGATGTGCTGATGTCGGCCAGGAACTTTCAGTGTCTCAAATGTTTCAATGTTACAGATGCGTAAATCCGGCTTGAAAGCCAGCAATACGGCGGAAACTTCTGCCTGCTGCGGTGCAGATACTGCGAAGGTACAATCCTGCATGACCCAGGCTTTTTCTGTGGCGATTGCCCCGATGGTATCACCAAGCCAGGCCTGATGATCCAGCCCGATCGGTGTGATGAGCGCCATATCAGCGGGAACAGCCGTGGTGGCATCGAGCCGCGCTCCCAGCCCGCATTCCAGAATTTCAATATCCACCTGTGCCTGTGCGAAGCTATTCAGTGCCAGCACGGTGGCCAGTTCAAACGGGGATGCCGCATATTCTTCTCCGTGTTCAAGAATGTCTGTCAGCAGGGGGGCGAGCATGTCATCGCTTGCCGGTGAGCCATTGATTCTGATGCGTTCATTGAAATGCAGGATATGCGGGGATGTGTAAAAGCCGGTTGTGAATCCTGCTGCCCTGAAGGCATTTTCCAGAAAATAGCCGGTTGAACCCTTGCCGTTGGTGCCGGCAATGCGAATGCGCAATTTCGGCCGTCGGGCAGGAAAATGTGAAAGCACAGCCCTGACCCGTTCCAGACCGGGGCGGTAATCCATATCCAGCAGCGGATTATCCAGACTGCGAATGAAGGCTGTGAGTTTGGCTGCTGAAGTATGATGTGTTGTCGCGGGGTTCATGGCGGTATGTGTCCTGAATTTGGCAATCTGTCAGAGAGTGTAACGGACAGAGGATCCGAATCAAGCCGGCGCATGCAGTGTTTCCGGTTTTCTGGTTTTGAGGAATATTCAGGTTTAAGAATCTCTGATGGCCATGTTACATTGCGGGCATGGCGAAGAAGGGCACCGAAACCACCCACACCCCCATGATGCAGCAGTATCTTAAAATCAAATCCGAATATTCGGATTGTTTGCTGTTCTACCGTATGGGCGATTTTTACGAGATGTTTTTCGACGATGCTGTCGAGGCGTCTAAAATTCTGGGCATCACATTGACCAAGCGCGGCAAATCCAACGGAGATGATATTCCGATGGCCGGTGTGCCCTGGCATCAGGCTGAGGGTTATCTGGCCAAACTGGTGGCGGCAGGCAAACGCGTGGCCGTTTGCGACCAGATGGAACCACCGGACGGTTCGAAAGGCCCTGTCCGGCGTGAAGTGGTTCGTGTGGTCACTGCAGGCACCATTACCGAATCGGAGCTACTTGATCAGGCCAGTTCTGCACCGCTGGTGGCCTGTTTCCGAAAAGGTGAATGCTGGGGACTGGCCTCGGTGGATTTGTCCTGTGGCAACTGGCGCTTGCTGGAGGGGCAGGGTGAAGCGGAACTGGAAGAGCAGCTGGCGGTTTTAGCACCGGCGGAATTATTATTGCCGGGCTCCGAAACAGCACATGCCGGTGTGCCGACAACACATCCTGGAGACTGGAGTTTTTCAGCGGCAGTGGCGTGTGAACAGCTGGACCGGCATTTTGGTGTATCGGACTGGCAATCGCTGAATCTGGAGAAACATGAACAGGTCGCGGCGGCGGTTGGTGCCGTGCTGGTCTATCTCGGACAAACCCAGAAATGTGCACTGGAGCATTTATCGTTGCCTGTGTTTATTGAGCAGGCGCCATGTATGCGAATTGATGCGCGTTCGCGGCGCAATCTGGAGCTGTATTGTTCGCTGGCCGGTGATCCGAAGGCTGGCATGATTCATGTGCTGGATGAAACCCGTACGCCGATGGGTGCGCGAATGCTGCGTGACTGGATTGACCGGCCATTGACGAATCTGGATCAGTTAAATGAACGCCAGAATGCAGTGCAGAGTATGGTGGATGATGCAGATACGCTGGCAGCTTTGCGTGAACAGCTTGCCGGTGTGCGTGATATGGAGCGCATGCTGACCCGTATTGTGCTTGGCAGGTCTGCACCGCGCGATTTTCGGGGGTTAACCGATGCCTTGCTTGCCCTGCCGGAATTGCGCCGTCAACTGGGTGATCGCAGCGGTTTGTTTGAAGACATGATTGCGGCGCTGCAGGGGCTGGAATCGCTGGCCGATGAACTGGCGGCAGCGGTTGTGGATATGCCGCCGCAGGCATTTCGGGATGGCGGGGTCATTCGGGAAGGATTCGATGTCGAACTGGATCGGTTGCGCGCGCTGGCGAAAGATGCCGGCGACTGGTTGCGTGATTATGAGCAGCGGGAGCGAGAACGTACCGGCCTGGCCAATTTGCGCGTGAAATATAACAAGGTTTTCGGTTATTTTATCGAGATATCCAAAGCTCAGGCCAGGGAAGCGCCGGTTGATTATGTGCGCAAACAGACGCTGGTGAATGCCGAGCGTTTTATCACCGACGAGCTGCACAGCTTTGAAGCCGAAATTCTGGGCGCGCGCGATGCTGCCATGCAGCGTGAAGATGAACGGGTCGAGATGCTCCGGCAACGTATTTCAGAGCAGGCAACGGCCATTCAGCGGGCTGCAAGGGCAGTGGCGGGACTGGATGTGATTGCCTGTTTCGCATCTCTGGCCATGCAACACTGCTATGTGCGACCGCAAGTGCATGCCGGTCGGGCCCTGAAACTGGTTGGTGGCAGACATCCGGTTGTGGAGCGACATTTGCCGCCCGATGAACCGTTTGTGGCCAATGATACGCATATGGATATGAAGTCCCGTCGTTTCATGTTGCTGACCGGCCCGAATATGGGCGGCAAATCCACCTATATGCGGCAGGTGGCATGGATTGTCTGGCTGGCGCATACCGGTTGTTTCGTGCCGGCGGATGAAGCGCGCATTCCATTGACCAAACGCCTTTTTACCCGGGTAGGGGCCGGCGATGAACTGGCCAGCGGGCGTTCTACATTCATGGTCGAGATGATGGAAACCGCGACGATTCTGAATCAGATGGAGCCTCGTTCACTGGTTATTATTGACGAAATCGGTCGTGGCACCAGTACCTGGGACGGCCTTGCCATTGCCTGGTCGGTGGCGGAGCAGTTGATCGGTGCAGACGATGTGATGACGCTGTTTGCCACGCATTATCATGAACTCACCGAACTGCCGGATGAACATGCCACGGCATTCAATGCCTCGGTGACTGTGCGGGAGTGGAACGGTTCGGTGATTTTCATGCATCAGGTGGTGGAGGATGCCGCCGATCAGTCCTATGGCATTGCAGTGGCGCAACTGGCGGGATTGCCGCGTCAGGTGATCAAACGTGCGCGCGAACATCTGTTTCGCCTTGAACATGGTTCCGAGCTGGCGGCGGAAACGGGCAAATCACAACTGGGTCTGTTTGCGGTGGCGGAAAAGAAACAACAGGAAGCTGAATTGGAGCGTTTGCGACGGTTGCATGATAGACTGGCGGAGGCGGACGTGGATGCCATGCGTCCGCTGGATGCACTGACATTTCTGGATAGATTAAAAAAAGAGGTGGATGACACATGAAAAAAATCAGTTGGTTATTATGCATTGCAGTCATTGTTCTGGGTGGCTGCAGCCCCTGGGTGGAACCGACCAGTGAGGCGTTGAATGTGCGGGTGGCTTATCTCAGTCAAATCAATGGCTGCAAGAAGCTGGGCCGTGTGACGGTATCTGTACTGGATGAGGTGGCATTTATTTCCCGCTCGGAAGAGGATATGAGTGAAGAGCTGGAAACACTGGGGCGCAATTCAGCGGCGGAAATGAAAGGTGATACGATTGTTGCCATGAGTAAGATTGTCGATGGTGAACAGACCTTTGATGTTTATCGCTGCAAATAGCCATGGCTGAAAAAAAGGCCATCACATCGCTGTATGATGCCGTTGCCGAGGCCTTTGATGCCGGCAACAGTGGCGCTGAATTAAGTGCACTCATGTGCCGCAATGTCGATGAGCTGCTGACCGGCCTGTGGCGGAAAACAGCACCAACGGCATCGGCATGTGTGGATCTGGTGGCTGTCGGCGGTTACGGTCGCGGTGAGCTGGCACCCTGTTCGGACTGGGATTTATGGTTTCTTGTGCCGGAATCATGTGCTCTGGAGATTGAGGCGGAGGTGCAGGCATTTCTGCTCGCTTTGTGGGATATGGGTGCCAAAATCGGCCATGCTGTGCGTACGGTCGAGGATACGCTGGAGCATGTTCACGAGGACTGGTCATCGGCAACAGCAGCGATGGAATCGCGTTTGCTGGCAGGGAATGGCGAGCATTACACGCTTTTGCAGGAGAAACTGGGTCTGTTTTTCAAAAAGCGCCTCAAGGCATTTATTGAGGCCAAGCTGGTCGAGCTGGAAGGGCGTTATGAGCGTACCGGCGGCACTGCCTTTCTGATGGAGCCGGATATCAAGGAAAGCAAGGGCGGTTTGCGGGATGTGCAGACGGTATTCTGGCTGGCCAAGGCCTGGTATGGCTGTGATGATGTTGCCGGGCTGGTCGATAAAGGCGCTATTTCCAGCCGGGAAAGAGATCACCTGCTGAGCGCCCAGGATTTTCTCTGGCGATGTCGGGCCGGGTTGCATCTGGAAGTGCGGCGGGCATCCGACCGTCTGGGTTTTGAACAGCAGGCAGTGCTGGCGGAGCGCATGCATTATGAATCGGTCGACCATCTTCCTGCTGTCGATGCATTCATGAAAGATTATTTCCGGCATGTGGGCCGGATATCCCGGATCACCGGGCTGATGCGCATGCATTTCAAGGAACAGCTGCAGCCCCAACGGTTCACATTCAAACGCAATATCGCTGACGGCTTTACCCTTGAAGGGCAACTGGTCGGCATCAGTCATGCCGATGTATTCAAAGAGGAGCCACTGCGGCTGCTGCGTATTTTCCATGTTTCGCAACAGGATCGCAGAAAGCTTTCCAGTCAGGCCTTGCGCCAGATTCGCGCAGATGTGTTGTTGATTGATGATGATTTCCGCAACAATCCCGAGGCGCACCGGCTGTTTTTGCAAATTCTGCGCAGCAATCGCAATGTGCACTGGGTTTTGCGGGGTATGAATATCACCGGCGTGCTGGGGCGTTTTATTCCGGAGTTCCGCGATGTGGTGGGGCTCGGTCAATTCAACCGTTACCACGCATTTACTGTCGATGAGCACACCCTGAGGGCCATCGGCGAGGCCAGAAACTTCTGGCACCGGGAACGCGAGATGCGTTCACCGTTGGCGCATGATGTATGTCATCAAATCAAGCGGCCTGAATTGTTGTATCTGGCGCTGCTCTTTCATGATATCGCCAAGGGTATGGAGGGAGACCATTCGGAAAACGGCGCGGTGATTGCACGCAGTTTTTGCCAGCGTATCGGCCTGAATCGGGACGCTACCGAACTGATCGAGTGGCTGGTGCGCGAACATTTGCTGATGGCGGTCAAGAGCCAGCGTTTTGATTTGTCCGACCCCGAAGTGATCAGCGCATTTGCCCTGCGCGTTGGTGATCTGGAACGATTAAAATATCTGCTGTTGCTGACGGTTGCGGATATCGCGGCGGTCGGCCCGAATGTCTGGAATGACTGGAAAGGTACCTTGTTGCGTGAGATTTATCATGCCACGGTCCAGTGCCTGCAGGGCGATCAGGCAGGTGGTGAAGCAGGCGAGCAGCGCTATCGCACGCGCCTGGAAACCGTGCTGGAAAAAGCCAACGGGGATCAGGCATCGTTGCAGGCGGCGATTTCGCTGTTGTCGGTGTCGTGCGTGATGCATTTTTCACCAAGGCAGTTGCGGGTGATTGCCGAACTGCTTGCCGGCCACCCGGACAATGCCGTGCGCTTGTGGGTGGATGAGGAACGATCCGAAACGCTGGTTTTTGTGGTTGCCCATGAGCGTGAGGGATTGTTTGCTGCGCTGGCAGCAACGCTGACTTCCGGACATGCCAGTATTGTGGCGGCACAGGCTTATAAACTGGATGACGGTCGTGTGCTGGATGCATTTCACTTGCAGGCTTCGGATGGTACGCCCTTCGATATTCCGTCCGATCTGGAGCGGATGGAAACTCGCATCCATGGGCTGTTGCAGCAGGATGACGTGGAACATGTGAATCTGGATCAGGATTTCAAGGTGAGTGTACTTATGCAGCGTGTGCCGGTGCGGGTGCGCGAATTGCCCAAGGCATCGTTTCGGGAGACCGCGATCGAAGTGTCTGCCGCCGATCAGCCCCGATTGCTGGCCAGGTTGGCCGAGGTGATCAGTGCACAGGGTTATATTTTGCACGGAGCATCTGTCTCAACATTCGGTGAGCGGGCTGTCGATGTATTTTTTATTACCAGTAAGCAATCGAAACAATTATCGACGGAGCAAGTAACGTCTCTGTGCGAAAGTCTGGCGGAATTGGCAACGCTACCGGAGCAGGAAGAGTGAGCGTGAATGAATTTACTTGAGCGTATTTTTGCAAGTCGAAAAGAGAAGAAAAACGGTTTTGTACTGGCGCTTGGCGGCGGTGGTGGTCGCGGCCTGGCGCATCTGGGCGTGCTCGATGTGCTGGAACAGCATCACCTCAGGCCGGATGCCATTGTCGGTAGCAGTATCGGGGCGTTGTTCGGAGCCATGTATGCGGTAAATCCGGATGCAGGGGTGGTGATTCAACATGCCAGTGAAATTCTGCAGTCGGAAACATTCTCGAAACTGGATCTGCCCACACTTGATGAGGCGGATATGCAGGATCAGGGCTGGCTGTCGAAATTGAGTGCTGCGGCCAAGCAGACGTTGCTGTTTACCAAGGCGGCAACGGAACGATCCGTGGCCGATACCGATGCGCTGGTGGATATTGCCTTCGCATTTTGCGGTGGTGAATCATTCAGGGATGTCAAAATCCCGTTGTATATCACAGCCGTGCAGTTCCCCAGCGGCGAATGCCATTTGTTTTCAGCCAGTTCGGATGTGAAACTGCCCTGCGCGATTGCCGCCAGTATGGCAATTCCCGGCGTGTTCGATCCGGTCCACATCAACGGGGAAAAATTTGTCGATGGTGGCGTGGCATCGGATTTACCGGCCAGAGAGGCGCAGATGGTGGCCGCTTCCGATCAGCTGGTTCTGGCTGTCAATGTGGGGTCCCGCCCGAGCGAGGATAACGAGCCATCCAATGTCTATGGTATGCTGGACTGGACGACCCAGGTCAAATCATTGTATTTGCGTAAATACAACAAGACCTTTGCAGATGTGCTGGTCGAACCGCTGGTTGGTTTTACGCAATGGCATGATTTTTCCAATCCGGAGCAGGAAATCGAAAAAGGCAGGCAGGCCGCACTGGAAAAAATGCCGGAGCTGATAGAAAAACTGGGCAAGTAAGCCGGATACAAGGCCGGGTCATGTATCCGGGATCATCGGATTTTTCCTTTCCTGTATCGCTGGGCCAGTATGCTATGCATACTTCGCCGTTCAAGGGTGGCAACTGTTTTTTTGAGTTGATGATCGTGAAAGGGGATAAGCATGGAGCAAATGGATCGCGCTGTTATTTTGGCGGCGGGTATGGGAACAAGACTGAAATGGATGACCGACCATAAACCCAAGGCACTGGTTCGTGTGGCGGCTGAAGCGGCGATTGCGCGTGTGATTCGGCGGCTGGTGGCGCACGGGGTGCACGATATCATCGTGAATGCATTTCATCATGCCGATCAACTGGCCGATTATCTGGGCGATGGAGCCAGGTTTGGTTGCCGGATTCATATCAGCTATGAAGATACCTTGCTGGATTCCGGTGGCGGCGTGAAAAAAGCCCTGTCAATGTTGCCCGGAAACGGCCCTGTGCTGGTGCATAATTGTGATGTGCTGGCGGATGTGGATTTGTCCCGACTGGCGCAGCTGGCTCCGAAAGGCGGTTGCAGTATCGCGCTGGTGGAGAATCCGGAGCATCATAAAAACGGCGATTTTATCCTGCACGGGGACGATGTCTCGATGAGCGGTTATGATCGCTTTACCTTTGCCGGAGTATCGGTTTGGGATGAAGCGGTATTTGATCATTACGATACGGATGAAGCATTTTCACTGGCCCGCTCTATCCGTGAGGTGATTGCCAAAGGCGCATGCAAGGGGCTGGCCCATCGCGGCTACTGGTTTGATATTGGCCGACCCTGTGATTTGATGAAGGCCAATCGCCTGCTGGGGCGTTGATGCGCATCTGGGTGGATGCTGATGCATGTCCTAAAGTGATCAAGGAGATGCTTTTTCGTGCCGCTGCACGCGTCCGTGTTCGTTTAACGCTGGTGGCCAATACAAAACTGCAACATCCCAGGTCCGAATATATCGATGCTGTTAAAGTGGATGCGGGTCCTGATGTGGCCGATGTCTATATTGTCGATCATGCCGAGCCGGGTGATCTGGCCATTACCGCCGATATTCCGCTTGCTGCAGGCATGATCGAGAAAGGCGGCTTTGCCCTGAATCCGCGCGGTGAAATGTACACCTCCGATAATATTCGCGGGGCGCTGAGTATGCGAAATTTTATGGATGATCTGCGTGGAGAGGGGGTGGTGACAGGTGGCCCGGCAGCATTCAGTAACACAGACCGGCAACGCTTTGCCAACCAGCTGGATAAATTTCTGGTCAGACAGCTGAAGGCGAATGCATGATTTTGCATCCGCAACTGAAGCAGGACTGTTTTGTGGTCGGCAGCTTTCCGTTGTCCGTACTGCTGCTGATGAATGACAGCCGTTATCCGTGGTTTATTCTGGTGCCGCAGCGCGAGCATGTGAGCGAAATCCACCAGTTATCAGAAGCGGATCAGCAGCAGTTCATGCGCGAATCCTCCCTGCTGGCAGCCTGTATCGAAACCGAATTCAAGGCTGATAAAATCAACATCGCAGCACTGGGCAATATGGTGCCGCAATTGCATATCCACCATATTGTACGATACAGAAGCGACTCTGCCTGGCCGGCACCGGTGTGGGGGAAACTGCCACCTGTTGCCTATACCGAGGCCGATGCCGCCGCCTTGTGTCAGCGTATGCGGGCGCTGCTTTCCGATAGCGGTTTGCAGTAAGGCTCAAAAACTTTCCTTTATCGGGATTTTGTTAACCGGATGATCATAGCCCCAAAATCCGACATGGCTTTTAATCTGCCGGGATTTTCAGGCAATTGAGATGTC
>JBHHTY010000007.1:0-21573 GCA_046753565.1 Mariprofundus sp. | reverse complement strand
GGCAAAAGCAATCAGTTCATCTGTATGCGCCTGAATGCCCCACAGCTTATTAGCCATCATCAGCGCGGTCGCTGCATCGGAAGAGCCGCCGCCAAGGCCTGCCTGTTCCGGAATATGTTTTTCGATGTAAACATGTAAACCCTGCCGGATGCCGTATCCGGACCTGAAGGAGTCCAGAATATTGTACACCAGATTATGTTTGCCGGTCAGATGTGGTTCCGAGCAGTCAACAACCAGGTTTTTCGATATGGCAATTTTCAGTTGATCACAAAGATCGGTGTAGGCGAAAGCGGTATCCAGTTCGTGCATGCCATCGGGGCGAACACCGTCGATGCGAAGGTAGAGGTTGATTTTCGCCGGTGCCGGAAGATCCGCCATCATGCCGTTCATGGTTGAATATTCAGGACAGCTTTGAGACCGTGTTTTATATCGGTCATGGTCAGTCTGCGCAGCTCCTGCTGCCAGCGCAGGCGAATCAGCCTGCCCGATTGGCGGCTTTCCCATGTCTGTTCATCTTTTTGTATAAAATGTGCCGGCATATGGCCGAGCAGGATGGCGGCCAGCTCATTTGGCGGGATGATGATACCATGCTCCGACAATTCCCCGGCTTCGATATATCGCCAGTCCGGATGCTGATTATCACGGATATGCATGCTTTCACCCTGCCAGCGGAGCTCCACGACAGTTGCCGTTGCAGCATGTGTGATGCGCAGCCTGCCCTGTTCGGAGGTGTTTGCCTGCCATTGCAGTGATACCTGCCACCGTTTTGTCGGTTGCATGACAATGAGGCGGCCGGAAAAGGACGGGTAGGGGCCGATAGGCGATGTTGTTATGGTCGCCTGGTGAGATACTGTGCCGGCACAGCCGGACAGTGCCAGTGCCAACAGTGCCGCCATGTACATGATGGTGAATCGGGGAGGGAATACCATGCAGTTTATTGGAGTCCGTTTTTGATTTTGTGTTTCAATTGTCCGGGTTCTTCAGCTTTCAGTTCGATTGCTTTTTTCCATGCCTGACGTGCAGCTTCCCGATTGCCGCTTTTCCACATGATGTCACCATAATGATCGTGCATCACGGCATCATCCCGGACTTTTTTCAGGGCTCTGGACTGGATGCTGGCCGCCCGGGAGTAATCACCGTTCCGGTAATATGCCCAGGCCAGTGAGTCGAGATAATAACCGTCATCCGGTTTTTCAATCAGGGCACGATTGATCAGCTCGATGGCCTTGTCCAGATGAATACCCTGCACGGCATAGGTATAGCCGAGAAAATTCAGGGCTTCGGCATAGTCAGGATGATGGCTGAGAATACGGTTGAGCATAGTCTCGACCTGATCGTACTGTTTGAAATGCTCAAAGGCTACAGCGCGATTGAAAAGCAGACGGGCAGGAATGTTTTTGGTTTCCATCAGTACTTCGGTTTCATCAAGCAGTAGCCGATAGTGTTTCCGGCTCAACCGGATAGCCGAGAGCATGAGGTGTGCTTCCAGGTGGTGTGGCTTGCTTGTCAGAACCTGATGCAGCCGTTTTGTGGCTCTATCCAGCTGTTCCTGGCTGAAATCAATAGCTGCCAGACGAATCTGCGCCTCAATAGCCATTGGCGAACTACCGCCAATTTGTTCATAGATTGCTTGGGCTTCCGAAATTTTGTCCAGTGTTTCCAGGCTTGCAGCCAGATAAAAGCGGTTGATGTCATCGGGATGGGAGTCAACCAGCTGGCGGAATATTTTTTCTGCTTCGGCATAGTCCTTGTGCTGGAAATACAGCATGCCCAGCTGGCGCAGGATGCCGGGGTTGTTGCCGCTTCGACTGGCAAGTTCCCGATAAACGGGGATGGCTTCGGTCAGTTGTTTTTCCTGTACCAGAAGCTTGCCCAGAGCGAGCCGGACATTCAGTGCTGCGGGGTGATCCTTGATGAAAGCGCGAAGTATGTTTTTTGCTTCCAGACTGTTTTTTTCTTTCAGGGCAAGTGCGCTGAGCATCAAAACAGGTGTGGCATCGTCAGGTGCCATGCTCTGCATTCGTGCCAGGGAAGTTTTGGCTTCGGAAGTGCACCCTTTTTTAATCAGCAGTTGAGCCTGCAGTTGTCGAAATTCCGGACGGTCTTTTTTTCGGATGGCTGTATTGATGGCTGCAAGTGCTTCATCGAAACGGTTCTGGCTGGAAAGAATTCTGGCCTGAAGATCGCGCCCCTGTATGTGGGTTGGTCGGGTCTTCAGAAAAGCAGCGACGGCATCCAGAGCTTTTTCAGTTTGGGATTCTCCCATATAGATGCGAATGCGGCCAAGCTGAAGCTGTTCGATCTGCTCGGGTTTCAGATTTTTATTTGCCAGCAGGGCATTAAGATGTGTTTTGCCCCTGTCTGTTTGGCCACTTGCGAGCAACAGGGTGGTTAGCTGGATATGCGGATCAATTGCTCCGGGGTCTTTTTTGAGCAGTGCCTCCAGCAGTTCCATGGCAAGCTTGTGGTTGCCTTCTTTCATGGCTTCCTGAGCTGCCAAATACAGGAATCCGGTATCCAGATTCTGCATGTCCACCTGCTGATTTTCCGACTGTTCCATGGACGGTTGTTTTGAAGCGGACTGTTCTGTAACAGGCTGTTTTGCGTCTGTTTGTTGAGGCGATGTTTTCTGTATGGCGCATGCGGGGGCAGCCACCATGGCAAGCAACAATAAAAAGCGTAAATATTTCACACGGTTTCCACGATGCGGATGTTCTGAAATGTGGTGTTTTCCGTATTCACTGTCCAGCAGAGTATATCGCGAGCCCTGCCATCACAGACGCTGATGATAGGGTAGGCAAAGCCCTCCCAGGCACTGTCCAGGTCGGTAGGGGATGGTTTGGCCGGACAATCCGGGTGCGAATGATAGACACCGATGATTTCCTCACCGCTACCGCGCAGTTCGCGATCAATGCGCTGGTAACCGGTCGGATCGAGCTGAAAACGGTCGGCGGCGCGATCCGTATTCAGATTGGCCACTGGTCGAATGTCGCTGACCATCCAGTGGCCGTGATTGATGCGGCCAATCAGCAGACCGCAGATTTCCAGTGGATAACCCTTTTCGGCATCCTGGTAGAGTGCAGCGAGGCACGAAGCAGAAATATGCATATGCCCTGAACTGGCACTATCATCGATAACCGCCAGATATGCCGAACTGCGGAATCGTTCGGGTTCGAACCTTGATGTTGTCAAATGTGTGCTCCAATGTTGTTATGCAGGAAAAGTCGAAGCGCAAGCCTATCGCTTACCGGAGACTTGCCAAGTGTGATCATTTCAACATAATAAGGTGTATCATCAATGGGGGTTTCCAAAATGAATTTAAAACCATCAATGCGCTGCCTGGCAATGGCAATGTTTGCCATTGGCCTTATATCCTGTTCCGAACCAAAACCTGAGGCGCATGTATCCTTTGTGCAGCCGAAAGACGGTGCGACTGTCGGCAGGACATTCAAGGTGGTGATGGCGGTTGAGGGAATGGAGGTACGCAAAGCCGGTGATATTGTTCCCGGCACAGGCCATTTCCATCTGATTGTGGATCAGGGAGAAGATTCCTATATTCCGTTACAGGCAGTGATTATCAAGGATCGCAGTCATTTGCATTTCGGCAAAGGGCAGACGGAAACCACGCTGCATATGTTTCCGGGCAAACACACACTGACCTTGCAGTTCGGTAACGGGCATCATAAATCTTACGGGCGCGAACTGAGCCAGACGATTAATATCACTGTGAAATAATTTCGCAGCAGACATAAAAAAGGGAAGGCGCAATGCCTTCCCTTTTTTGTCAGATATCGAAAACCTAACGTTTCGAGAACTGTGGAGCGCGACGGGCTTTTTTCAGACCGGCCTTCTTACGCTCAACCTTACGGGCATCGCGGGTCAGAAAGCCGGCTGCTTTCAGTGCCGGACGAAGACCTGCATCATAGGCTAGCAGTGCGCGTGCCAGACCATGGCGAACAGCACCGGCCTGGCCGGATACGCCGCCACCGGATACATTGACGCGAACGTCGATGCGGCCGGAAAGCTGGGTCTCGCTCAGTGGCAGAAGAGCCTGCTGACGGATAATTTCAACCGGAAAATAATTTTCCACTTCACGGCCATTGACCATAATGCGGCCCTGACCTGACTGGATCATGACGCGGGCTACGCTGCGTTTGCGGCGGCCTGTGCCGCGATAAACTGTTTCTGCCATTGTATCGATTCCTTAATTCAGTTTCATTGCTTCAGGTTGCTGTGCCGTGTGCGGGTGTTCACCGCCGGCATAAACCTTCAGCTTTTTCAGCATGGAGCGGCCCAACGGGCCTTTTGGCATCATACCTTTTACAGCTGCTTCGATGATGCGCTCCGGATGTTTCTCACGCTGCTTTTCCAGCGTAATGCTTTTCAGTCCGCCGGCAAAACGGGTGTGATGATAATAGACCTTATCATTTTCCTTATTACCGGTGACACGAATTTTTTCTGCATTGATCACGATCACATGATCACCGCAATCTGCATGCGGTGTGTATTCAGGGCGGTGTTTGCCGCGCAGCACGGTAGCCACCTGTGTAGCCAGCCGGCCAAGCACAAGGTCATTGGCATCGACAACAAACCATTTACGTTCAATATCGCCAGGGCGAACAGTCCAGGTAGACATGATAATACTCCGTATTTGCAGTGGTTCTGACAGCACTCCCGAATATGTGGAAACAGGGGTGTTTGCCTTGCAAGGGCGGCGCATTATAAGAGCGGTCGGATTGATGTCAATTGCTCTTGAGGGGTGAGTAGAAGAGCGTCGGGTTTTTACTGTGTTCGGCTATGCATGCGGTAAAGCTTCTTTCTCGGAGCATATTGTTCCGCTATCATGCCGCCTTTCCTGACACAGGAGTTCGGAGGTAAGCGCTGCATGAAAAATCAAATGCCGGAAACAGGTCTGACTTTTGATGATGTGTTGCTGGTGCCACAGGCCAGCAGCGTTATGCCCAGATCGGCGGATCTCTCCGCCCAGTTGACCCGGAATATACGCCTTAATATACCTGTGATTTCTGCTGCCATGGATACCGTAACCGAGTCGGGTACGGCCATTGCTTTGGCGCAGGAAGGTGGCATCGGTGTGATTCATAAAAACCTGACCCCCGAGGTTCAGGCTGCCGAGGTGAGAAGGGTCAAGCGCTATGAGGCTGGTGTGGTACAGGAGCCGCTGACAGTGTCACCCGAGACTACCCTGGATGAAGTGCACAGGCTGGCGGCCGAGAACGGTTTTTCCGGTTTCCCGGTGCTCGATAACGACGGCAGGGTTTGTGGTATTGTCACCAACCGTGATATTCGGTTTGAGCGGGATCCGGGCAAGAAAGTTATCGATATGATGACCCCGAAAGATCGCCTGGTTTCGGTTCAGCACGGCGTGGATCTTGATGCATGCAAAATGTTATTCCGTGAGCATCGCATTGAAAAATTACCCGTTGTCGATGCGGAAGGGATCTTACAGGGTATGATTACGGTGCGTGATATTGAAAAATCCAAGGCGTTTCCCAATGCCGTGCGTGATGATCTGGGGCGCTTGCTGGCTGCTGCTGCCATTGGCGTGGGTGATAAGGAAATGGCGCGTTTTGAGGTGCTGTATGATGCCGGTGTGGATGCCATTATCGTGGATACTGCGCATGGCCACTCCAAGGGCGTGATCGAACAGGTACGTGAAATCAAACGCCAGCATGGCGATAATATTCAGGTTATTGGCGGTAATGTGGCAACAGCCGCTGCGGTACGCGATCTGGCTGATGCCGGGGCGGATGCGGTCAAGGTGGGTATCGGCCCCGGTTCTATTTGCACCACGCGAATTGTAGCCGGTGTGGGCGTGCCACAACTGACTGCGGTGATGCAATGCGCGGCTGCCGGACGCGATGCTGGGATTCCCATCATTGCTGATGGTGGCATCAAGTTTTCCGGTGATTTTGCCAAGGCGATGGCAGCGGGTGCATCCACCAGCATGTTCGGTTCGATGTTTGCCGGCACTGAAGAATCACCGGGTGAGAAAATTCTGTACAAAGGCCGCACTTATAAAGCTTATCGCGGGATGGGTTCAATCGGTGCGATGAAGCAGGGTAGTAAGGATCGTTATTTCCAGGGTGATGTGGATGAAGCGATGAAACTGGTGCCGGAAGGTATTGAGGGTCGTGTGTCCTATAAGGGGCCGCTGGGGGATATTCTGCATCAGCTGATCGGAGGCTTGCGTGCAGCCATGGGCTACAGTGGTGCTGCCAGTATTGCCGAATTGCATGAACGTGCGCAGTTTATCCGGATTACCGGTGCCGGATTGCGTGAATCGCATGTGCATGATGTGACGATTACTGAAGAGGCTCCGAATTACCGTTCCGAGTCCTGACTCAGAAAAACTTATCGTCCTTTAATCCGGCACAGGGCTTCTGTCCGCTGCCAGAACAATATATAGTATGAAACGTATCGCGGTAGATGAGGAACGCATGGAAAAAATATTAATTCTGGATTTTGGTTCGCAATATACACAGCTGATTGCGCGCCGCGTGCGTGAAGCCGAAGTGTATTCCGAGTTGCATCCCTGGGATATGACGGAAGATGCGATTCGTGCATTTGAGCCTTCCGGCATCATCCTGTCCGGTGGTCCCAATTCTGTTTATGATGAGCAGACGCCAACAGCACCGGCGGTGGTCTTTGAACTTGGCGTGCCGGTTTTGGGGATCTGTTATGGTATGCAAACCATGGCGGCACAACTGGGTGGCGCGGTTGAAACCGGCCTGGCCCGGGAATTCGGTTATGCCGAGATTCTGACCTCCGGCGATTCGGCGCTGTTGCGCGGCATTGAGGACAAGGAAAACGGTGTGCTTGATGTCTGGATGAGTCATGGTGACAAGGTAACCGGCTTGCCGGATGGCTTCCATGTGATTTGCAGCAATGATTCCACTCCGATTGCCGGCATGGCTGATGAGACACGGCATTTTTATGCGCTTCAGTTTCACCCAGAGGTGACGCATACCCGACAGGGTACGGCGATTCTTTCCCGTTTTGTGCATGAAATCTGCGGTTGTGGCAGGCAGTGGACGATGCCGCATTATATTGATGAAGCTGTGGCATCCATTCGTCAGCAGGTCGGCGATGAAGAGGTGATTCTGGGTCTGTCCGGTGGGGTGGATTCTTCGGTGGCTGCGGCATTGCTGCAGCGTGCCATCGGGGATCAGTTGACCTGTATTTTTGTCGATAACGGTTTGTTGCGCTTGAATGAGGCAGAGCAGGTCATGCAGACCTTTGCCGAGAATCTCGGTGTAAAGGTCGATCATGTCGATGCAGCCGAGGTGTTTCTGAATGAGTTGGCTGGTGTTGTTGATCCGGAAGCCAAACGCAAGATTATCGGTCGCGAATTTGTACATGTGTTTCAGGCTGAGGCCGAACGCATGCCCAATGCAAAATGGCTGGCACAGGGAACCATTTACCCGGATGTGATCGAATCGGCCGGTTCCAAAACCGGCAAGGCGCATACCATCAAGAGCCACCACAATGTCGGAGGCCTGCCGGATACACTGCATCTGAAATTGCTGGAACCGTTACGTGATCTGTTCAAGGATGAAGTGCGTGAGTTGGGAGTGGCACTGGGCCTGCCGCGGGCAATGGTTTATCGGCATCCGTTTCCGGGTCCGGGCCTGGGCGTTCGTATTCTCGGGGAAGTCAAAAAAGAATATGCGGATCTGCTACGTTTGGCGGATGCGATTTTTATTGAAGAACTGGTTGCATCGGGCTGGTACGACAAAACATCGCAAGCATTTGTTGTATTTCTGCCGGTAAAATCGGTCGGTGTGATGGGTGATGGGCGCACTTACGAGTGGGTGGTGGCTCTGCGTGCAGTGCAGACACAGGATTTTATGACAGCACACTGGGCCGAATTGCCGCATGCATTGCTGGCCAAAGTATCCAATCGCATTATCAATGAGGTGCGCGGTATCAACCGGGTTGTTTACGATGTGTCAGGCAAGCCACCGGCAACAATTGAGTGGGAATAAATATATTTGAAGAAATTTCTGCTACAATCACGGGAATAAGGAATAAACAAGGAGAATACTGGATATGAAGAAAACAATAATTGCAGCCGTATGTCTGGCCATGCTGGCGGCCTGTTCGCAGCAAGCCGAGGTGAAAAAGGAGGCCAAGCCTGCCGAACTTCAGCTGAATGATGACGGTGCCAAACTCAGCTATGCTATTGGTATGGATATCGGTTCATCGTTGAAATCACTCGATGCCGATATTAATCGTCCGGCTCTTATGGCTGCGATCAATGATCGTCTTGACGGCAAGACATTGAAATTGAGCGATGAAGATGCGGGCAAGGCAAAGCAGGCATTCTTCAAGAAGCGGGCAGAGAAACAGGCGGCGGAACAAAAAGCCGCAGCTGAGAAGAACAAAAAGGAAGGTGCTGCATTCCTTGCCGAGAATGGTAAAAAGGAAGGCGTGACAACGACCGATAGTGGTTTGCAGTATGAGGTGATCAAGCAGGGGGATGGCGCCAAACCCAAGGCAACGGATAAAGTGACGGTGAATTATCGCGGTACCCTGATTGATGGCACTGAATTCGATTCATCCTACAAGCGTGGCGAGCCGGTGACATTTCCGCTTAATGGCGTGATCAAGGGCTGGACCGAAGGCGTACAGTTGATGAGTGTAGGCTCCAAATACAAGTTTGTATTGCCGTCTGATCTGGCTTATGGCGCACGCGGAGCCGGCCCGAAAATTGGTCCTGACAGTGTACTGGTTTTTGAGGTGGAATTGCTCGGGATTGGTGATGCCAAACCTGTTGAATCATCCAAGCCGGCAGATGCGGAAAAGGCAGCTGAACCGGCCAAGGCGGCAGCTTCCAAATAAGCTGACAAACATGCTGCTTTGATCTCAAGCCCTTCTTCCGGATATTCGGAAGAAGGGCTTTTTCGGCTGACTTTGAGAGGGGAATATGTGATTTGGCGCACAGTTTTCCCAAAAGGCCGGTGTAGTTTGACTTCTTTAATCAGAAGACGATGATGTACAACCATGACCGCAGCTTTGGATGGGCAAACAGTCAAAATGCCCGTACCAGTTGTTAAATGAATATTTGAGGAGATGTTGATGAAAAAACTGTTATTTGCTGTAGCCAGCTTTGCACTGATTTTTATGTTCTCAGTTACCTGGCAGGACAGCTCTCAATCGGGTATCCATCAGGGAAGCATGCAGCTTGGTATGTCTGCTGCTTTGGCTGGTGAAGACAAGGATAAAGACAAGGATAAAGACAAGGATAAAGACAAGGATAAAGACAAGGATAAAGACAGTGGTTCCGATCGTGGAAAGTCTTCAGCTCCAAAAGCTTTCCGCTCGATCAACGGTGGCTGAATGTTACCGGGCTGAACCGTTTCCTGAAGGCCGCTCACAAGAGCGGCCTTTTTTGTGGAAAATCGGGATTGTGGTGTGGTCAGCCCTGCATCAGGGTTCTTTAGACATCGTGGAAGGAATATCCGCGTGCTGCGGCAATCGGAGAATGACTTCCAGACCTCCTTCAGGATGATTGATGGCCTGGATATGCCCGTGGTGCAGTTCAATGGCTCGTTTGGCGATAGCCAGACCCAGGCCATAGCCATCATCAGATATACGCTCCCTGGCATCTGAAGCTCTGAAAAATGCTTCAAATAAATGAGGAATATGCTCTTCATTGACGCCGTCACCATGGTCCCGGATGTGGATCACAGCCTCATGATCATCACAATGCATGGTGATATCGACTTGCGAATTCTCCACCGTATGCCGAATGGCATTGCGAATAACATTTTCCAGAGCGCGGCTTATCCATAATCTGTCAGCGAGGATTTCGCATTCACAAAGGTCGGAGCAGTGAATCTGTTTCCCCGTGGTCTCTGCTTCAAATGCAGCATCGGCTGCGATATCAGCGACAAGTTGATCCAGTCGCAATTTGTGCATATTGGGAGCAATGCCATTCTGTTCGAAGCGGGACAGGGTCAGTACTTCGCCGATCAGTTGATTGAGTCGGTTCGCTTCCAGGCCGATTCGATCCAGTTCGTCACGGGCTATTCCATCTGTTTCGTCACGGGCGAGCTCCAGAGCTATCTGCAGGCGTGCCAGCGGTGAACGCAATTCGTGGGAAATATCCCTTAGCAGTTGTTGGTGGCTGTGCAGCAGGGATTCGATTTGGACAGCCATGGTATCGAAACTGCATGCCAGTTCTCCCAGCTCATCACGCCGTGCAGAAAGCTGCCCGGGTGTCCTGGCTGACAAATTGCCGTGCCCCAGTTGCTCGCTGGTTTGCTGTAACAGCCGGATCGGGCGTGTCATCATGCGTGTCAGCAGCCAGCTGACCAGTGCCATGGCCAGGAGCATGATGGCAATACGTATCAGCAGCATATTCCTGCTGTGCGCATGCATTTTTTCAGGCGGAATACGGTAGCTGGCAATCCAGAAATAATGGCTATTCTCACCGGAAAGGGGGATAGCGATGGCCAGCAGTGGCGGGCGAACAACCCTGATGCCTTGTCGCTGTTGCATGGCTTTTTCAGCCAGTCTTTGCAGTTTTGGAGGTAACGGTTGTCGCAGAACATGGCGGCCTTCTGCATCAATCAGCCCGCCACGAAAATGCTGTTGGCGCATGGCATGATGCAGCCAGCGTCGATAATTCCTGTTACCGCCCAGCTCATACAGGCTGACGGCGGTTTGCCCCAGGCTGGCCAGCGAATTCATACGTGTTTCTATTTCGCTGTTTGCCTGCCCCAGTTGCCGGCTCAGCCAGCTGGAGGTGGCTGCAGTGAGTAGCAGCACCAGCATGAGCAAAAAAAACACTTTCCAGAACAGGCGCATTTTATTCGGGCACGAACAGCCAGCCGACGCTGCGGACGGTTTTAATACGTGGCTCATGGTTGGCAGCGGGTGCAAGTTTTTTGCGTAAATGTCCAATGTGAACATCCAGTGCACGGTCAAATGGCCCCAGCCTTTTACCCAGTGCGGATTTGCTCAGCTGGTGTTTGTCGACCACCTCACCGGCATGCTGCATGAGAAAGGCGAGAATATTGTATTCTGTGGCGGTCAATTCGATGATCTTGCCATGTTCAAGAACCGTGCGTGATTGCGGATGCCACTCAATACTGCCCAAGGTATGTACGCTGTCGCTTTTGCTGACGGATTGTTGGCGGAATTCGGTTCTGCGCAGAACAGCGCGAATACGGGCGGCAAGTTCTCTGGGGTTGCAGGGTTTGGACAGATAGTCATCCGCTCCCAGTTCCAGCCCGATGATTCGGTCCATTTCATCGCCGCGTGCTGTCAGCATAATAACTGGAAGATGTGAGTCTGCTGATGTGCTCTGACGGAGTTCGCGCAATACATCCATGCCGTTTTTTCCCGGCATCATAATGTCCAGTATGGCCAGATCGAACCGCTGTTCCCGGATGCATCGAAGGCCGCTGTCACCATCATGTGTCGCTGTAACCTGAAATCCTTCATTACGCAGAAATCGGCTCATCAGTTCGCACAATTCAATATCATCATCAATCAGCAGGATATGCATGCGCTTATATTGCCATGAAAACAGCATGCTGACAGATAAAAACGGGCATATTTACATATTCTTTACATAAACATACATGAGTTTTGCATGGGCAGCGATCTCCTTTGCACCGATGGTGTGAGCATTCACCACTCACCTGAACTGAACAGGGTGCAAATTCGAACAAGGAGATTTCAGATGAACCAGTTAAAAATAAATCATTCTCATCAAAGTATATGGATGCTGTTGATGATCCTGGCGGTATGCCTGTCATTGCCGGGTATCAGCACTGCACTGGCCGGAGGCGGTGGAGAACGTCATATGAAACGCCTGGCTGAGCAATTGAATTTAACCGATGAACAGCGCCAGAAATTCAAACAGATTCACCGCAATCACCGCGAAGCAGGTATGGTTATCCGCGATGCTTTGCATGATAACCGTCAGGCCCTGGCAAGGCTTGATCCGGGTGCCGGAAATTATCAGGCCGGGGTAGAAAAACTGGCAGAGGAGCAAGGCAGGCTGGTGAAACGCATGGTGATTCATAAGAGCAAAATTCGCGCTAAAATCTATGCCGTGTTGACACCATCGCAAAGAGAGAAAGCCATTGCACTGAAAAAACAGCACCGAAGAGATGGCAAACATCACGGACATGGTGGTCATCAGGATAGTGGCTCCGGTCATGATCCCATGTAACCACACGGATCCTTCTGTATCCAAAGCGCCCCACATGTTGCTGATAACTGCGGGGCGTTTTTTTATGCGTAAGCGGTTATGATGCGGCCATGCCGATTATGACCCTCAATCATCTCGATAAAGCCTTTGGTCCACAGGTGTTGCTGGATAATGTCAGCCTGTCCATCGGTCGTGGTGTTCGTATCGGTCTGATCGGTCGCAATGGCGAGGGTAAATCCACACTGTTGAAAATCATGGCGGGTATCGTGGAGAGCGATGCCGGCGAAGTGACCTTGCGCGGCAATACCCGGGTGGCCTATTTACCGCAGGATCCGCATTTTGATGCCGGACAAACCGTATTCCATGTGGTGGCTGAAGGTTTGGGCAATGTGGCCCAAATACTGGAGGCTTATCACGAGGCGCTACTGCAACTGAATGGGGACAGCTCAGATCGCCTGTTGAAACAGATTGATGATTTGCAATCGGAACTGGAACGGCTGGGGGCATGGCAGTTTCACAATCGCATCGAAACGGCGATTTCAAAGCTGAAACTGGAAGCGGATCGTGATGTCGGTGAGTTGTCCGGAGGCTGGTTAAGGCGCACGGCTGTGGCCCGGGCGGTCGTCTCTGAGCCGGATGTGTTGCTGCTGGATGAGCCGACCAACCATCTCGATATTGAATCGATTGAATGGCTGGAAGATTTTGTCGCAACCTTTCCAGGTTCGGTGTTGTTTATTACCCATGACCGTTATTTTCTCGATGCGGTGGCTGAGGAGATTATCGAACTGGATCGTGGGAAATTGCGTCATTTTGCTTATTCCTACGCCGGCTACCTGGAGAAAAAGGCCGAGATGCTGGCTATTGAGGAAACACAGCATCGCAAGTTTGACCGGCTGCTGGCCGGAGAAGAACGCTGGATCAGGCAGGGCATTCCGGCCCGTCGCACCCGCAATGAGGGACGGGTGCGCGGTTTGGAAGAATTGCGCAAACAGCGCGCCGGCAGGCGCTTGCGCAGCGGCGATGTGGAATTGCGGGTATCTTCCGGTGTCAAACCCGGAAAAATGTTGATTGAGGCCGTTGAGCTATCACACAGTTTTGGCGATATCGTGATTTGTGAATCCTTCAGCCACAAAATCATGGCCGGTGACCGGGTCGGTCTGGTCGGAGCCAACGGGATCGGCAAGACCACGCTGTTGAAAATGCTGCTGGGTGAGTTGGTACCCGATGCCGGGCGGGTGCGTCATGGTGTCCGACTGGCACCGGCATTTCTGACCCAGATGCGGGAACTGGATACCAAATTGAGATTGAAAGAAGTGCTGCTGCCACAGGGCGGTAATTATGTGCATATCGGCGGCCATGAACCCCGCCATATTGTGTCTTATTTGCAGGATTTTTTGTTCGATAAGGAAAGGCTGAACAGCCCGGTTGCCGCTTTGTCGGGCGGCGAGCGCGGGCGTTTGATGCTAGCCAGATTGTTGCTCGAACCTGCCAATTTACTGGTGCTGGATGAGCCGACCAATGATTTGGATATCGGCACCTTGACAGTGCTGGAGCAGGCGCTGGCCCGTTATGACGGTACTGTGATTCTGGTATCGCATGATCGGGCCTTTATGGATCGTGTGGCCTCACGCGTGCTGGCCTTTGAAGGTGATGGAGAAATCATCCCGATTGAAGGCGGTTATTCCGATTATCTGGCCTGGAAAACACGCCGCAAGGAGGCGCTTGCATCAGAACGTCAACCTGTCAAAACACAAAAACCGGCGGCTACGGCAAAGCCTGCAAAAAAACAAACCAAACTTAGCTACAAGGAACAGCGGGAACTGGAAACCTTGCCAGTGAAAATTGAGACGATGGAAGAAGAAAAATCAGCCATCGAAGCCCGTTTCTGCGATCCGGATTATTTCACTGCGGATGCCGAATCCTATGTAAAAGATCAGCAGCGACTGGATGAACTTGAGCAATTGCTTGAATCTGCATATGAGAGTTGGCAGGAACTGGAAGCCAGGCAGGAGGCCATGGCTTCTTGATGAACGGGCATCCAGGCTTTGAGTGATGGCGAACGGTCGAGTTCGGCCGAACCTAGTCATTCGTTTGGATAATACCTTCTGGGTTTAATGTAGCATAATTTCCTGATACCGTGTGCAGCTGCATTTGTGAATTGTCTCGGTTAGCTTTCGCGCTATGCCAAAAATATTATTTCATTTCGGTGAACTCTCATTAAAGGGTAAAAACCGATCCACATTCGAGCGCCGTATGGCGCAAAATATCAAGCGTGTTCTGAAGCCTGTATTAAAACCGGCCGGTTTTCATCGCGAGCATGGCCGCATGACGGCCGATCTGGAATCGATTTCGGATGAATTGCTGGATTATCTGGCCCTGATTCCGGGCATCCGCAATTTCTCCGTGGTGCATGAATGCGAACTGGAACTGGAAGCCATGCAGGAAGCCGCCAGAAAAGCGGTGCTGGCAGATTTTGGTGAGGATGTGGCCGGTAGGCCGTTTCGTGTGACCAGCAGGCGAAGCAATAAAGGCTTCCCGATGACATCGCCAGAAATGAATTTTGAAATCGGCGGTTTTCTGAAAACACAGCTGCAGCTGGCTGTGAATCTTGATCACCCGGAAATCGATGTGCGTGTTGAAGTCGGGGCGGATGCCGCTTATATCTACACGAAGAAAATTGTCGGTATCGGTGGTTTGCCGGTCGGCACATCCGGGCGCGGTGTGGTGCTGTTTTCCGGCGGTATCGATTCACCGGTAGCCGCCTACACGATGATGAAGCGCGGTATGGAAGTGGTGCTGGTGCATCTCTATAACAGCACGATCAATCGCGAGTTCGTTAAAATCAGGGACCTGGCCCGCCAGTTATCGCGCTATCAGGGCAGGGTGAAACTGTACATGATTGATCTGGAAGAATTCCAGCGTCATGCCATTGCCCATGTGCCGGCTGAATACCGCATGATTATTTATAAACGACAGATGATTCGCTCGGCAGCTCTGATAGCCCGTCAGGAAAAGGCGCAGGCGCTGGTAACCGGTGATTCGCTGGGGCAGGTGGCCAGCCAGACGCTGGCCAATATCCATGCCATTTACGATGCATCCGATATGCCATTGTTGCCACCGCTGATCGGCTCGGACAAAGAGGAGATTATCGCACTGGGCCGGCGTATCGGCACCTATGAAATTTCCATTGAGGAATATTGCGATATCTGTTCCTTCCTGATTGCAAAACATCCGGAAACCAATGCGTGCCGTTCCAGAGTTGCCGAGCTGGAAACGCTGTTGCCGCTTGAGGGGCTGGATTGCCCCACCCGGATGGTGCTGTTCGATGCCGGCCGCGAACTGAATTGATTGTCTCGTAAATGAATATTCAGAACATCAGCCTGACATCGAAATTCAAACGCATGCTGGGTTTATTGCTGTTCTGACTTTCATGGTTACTGTAGGGACTGATGCTGCTGATTCCGTTCATGCTGGATGCCGAAGTGGCAGATCTTGCACTTGATTGCCACATCACTGGTTGTAGCGGCAGAGATCAGTTTTTTTGCGAGCCTGTTTTTGCTTGGTCGCCCATTCTATGAGGCTATCAAACAGCGCCTGAAGATTGGCTGGCATAAAATAAAACATTCAGGCCAGTATTCTTAAATACTGGGGTGGCTATCTGAGATGCAGGGTTTTTGAGGGTGCGTTTATTTTTCTGTCAGAAAACTTTGGTAATCATCAAGTAGTGAATCCACTGCCAGCCGGTAGAAACGTTCACCATCTTCAATGCTTGCCAAAGCCGGGTTGGAGCCGATGCGGCCATCGGGGAAACTGCGTCTGAAATGTGCGGCATCGTAAATTTCGCCGGTCGGGGCAACAGGTGGTGACATGGGCACCTGTTTGACGGATTCGGGGTGGGCAAAATAACTCAGTGCGACTTCACTGACTGTGGCGTGATAACCCTCGGCATCGCCGTAGAGTTCGGCGGCCAGTGCTGCAATGGTATGATCGCGCCACCAGTTGGCCAGCCGGCAACGTGGAGGATTTTCTTCGATGGTATTCAATTTGGCATAGATTTCGGAAAAGGCGGATGTGACCGGTGCAATATTGCCACCGTGGCCATTGAGGAAATAGAAACGGGTAAATCCGTGTTGATATAGCGATGTGACGATATCGCATACTACCTGGATCAGGGTGGAGGGTCTCAATGTGACGGTGCCGGGGAAGGCCATATGATGTTGCGACATGCCGTAGCTGATCGCAGGAGCGATCATGATATTTTCGATTTCGGCCATACCGGCCGCAATTTTTGTCGGGCAGATGGCATCAGTACCGATCAGGCCGTTGGGACCATGCTGCTCGGTGGAACCGATCGGGATCACAATGCCGGAGCGGTGTTCCAGATATGTTTCCACTTCCTGCCATGTGCTGAGTGCCAGTTGCATGCGAACCTCCGAATATTTCGCTGATCTATCCACGGCCTGCAGGGGAATACTGAATGCATCCGTGTATTTCCGGGAAGCAAGCCTACGCAGCTGGCGCAACTTTGCGAACAGGCTTTTGATCTACACAAAAAAAGACCGTCAGAGGGGTAATGGCAGGGCAGGGCTGATTTCTGTGGAGGGCGCTTTTTCGGAGAAATCAAAAAAAATTCATCCGGGGGGTTGAATCGGGTGTAATCAGTTCCTATATAGCAGTCTCCAAACCATATACGAAAGGAGAAACAACGATGACAACTACAGTCCGTCCCTTGCATGACCGGGTGATTGTTCGCCGTCTGGATGAAGATACCGTATCCGCTGGTGGTATTATCATTCCGGATTCAGCAAAAGAGAAACCAATTGAAGGCGAAGTGATTTCTGCCGGTAAAGGCAAGCTTCTGGAGAACGGGGATATTCGTCCGCTGGATGTGAAAGCCGGCGATAAAGTGATCTTTTCCAAATATGCCGGGACAGAAATCAAACTGGATGGCGAAGATTTCCTGATGATGCGTGAAGACGATATTCTGGGTGTGATTGAATCCTAGAGAACAGATGATGCAAATGTCCGGTTCGGGTGTTTGCGGTTAGTGCCCAATACGGGCAAAAGATTTTAAGAAACTTGAATTTGAATAGGAGAAACTAGAATGGCTAAAGACATTCATTTCGGTGAAGACGCACGCGCACAGATGATGGCAGGCGTCAACAAACTCGCTGATGCAGTAAAAGTAACCCTCGGCCCTAAAGGCCGTAATGTTGTGCTCGACAAATCATGGGGTGCACCAACCATCACCAAAGATGGCGTTTCTGTTGCCAAGGAAATCGAACTGGAAGACAAGTTCGAAAACATGGGCGCACAGATGGTCAAGGAAGTGGCTTCCAAAACTGCGGATATCGCAGGTGACGGAACCACAACCGCAACAGTGTTGGCCCAGTCCATTGCCAAGGAAGGCGTCAAAGCAGTTGCTGCCGGCATGAATCCAATGGATCTCAAGCGCGGTATTGATAAAGCCGTGACGGCTGTCGTTGAGGAACTGGCCAGTCTGTCCAATCAGGTCACCAATCAGGAGGAGATTGCCCAGGTCGGTACTATCTCTGCCAATGGCGATGCTGAAATCGGTCAAATCATTGCTGATGCCATGGACAAGGTCGGTAAAGAAGGCGTGATCACAGTGGAAGAGGCCAAGGGTCTGGAAACTGAACTGGATGTGGTTGAAGGCATGCAGTTTGATCGCGGTTATCTCTCACCATATTTCGTGACTGATACCGAACGTATGGAAGCAGCTCTGGACAATCCGTATATCCTGCTGTTCGAAAAGAAAATCTCCAATATGCGCGAATTGCTGCCAGTACTGGAAGCTGTTGCACGTACCGGCAAGCCATTGCTGATTATCGCTGAAGATATCGAAGGCGAAGCGCTGGCAACACTGGTGGTGAACAAGGTTCGCGGCGTGGTCAATGTGGCGGCTGTCAAGGCACCGGGTTTCGGTGATCGTCGCAAGGCCATGATGGAAGATATGGCGATTCTGACCGGCGGTAAGGTCATCTCTGAAGAGCTGGGTCTGAAGCTGGAAAATGTTACCATCGAAGATCTGGGTACGGCTAACACGGTGAAAATCACCAAGGATGCCACCACGATTGTTGATGGCGTAGGCGATAAGGCCGATATCGAAGGCCGTGTGGCACTGATCCGCAAGCAGATTGAAGATACCACATCCGATTACGACAAGGAAAAACTGCAGGAGCGTCTGGCCAAACTGGCTGGTGGCGTTGCAGTGATCAAGGTTGGTGCTGCGACTGAAGTGGCCATGAAAGAGAAGAAAGATCGTGTGGACGATGCGTTGCATGCAACCCGTGCTGCGGTTGAAGAAGGTATCGTGGCCGGTGGCGGCGTAGCCCTGATTCGTGCGCGTTCTGCCCTGGAAGGCGTTTCCGGCACCAATCACGATGAAGATACCGGTGTGAATATCGTACGTCGTGCGGTGGAAGAGCCGCTGCGTCAGATCGTCTCCAACGGTGGCGGTGAAGCCTCTGTCGTGGTCAATGAAATTTCCAACAATGAAGACCATTACGGCTACAATGCCCAGACCGAGGAATATGGTGATCTGGTCAAGATGGGTGTGATTGATCCGACCAAGGTGACCCGCTCTGCCTTGCAGTATGCGGCATCCATCGCCGGTCTGCTGATCACTACCGAAGCGATGGTGGCTGACATTCCGAAACCGGAAGCAGCTGCCCCGGCAGTCGGTGGTGACATGGGCGGCATGGGCGGTATGGGCGGCATGATGTAAAATCCCTGCCGGGATTTTAGATGTCGTATCATTGTTGATACAACCAAGGGCGGCTCCGAAAGGGCCGCCCTTTTTCGTGCGTGGCTGACTATCGTGCTCGCTGGAGTAACACCCATTGCTCTGGTCGTTTTCCACTATCGCGCTTCCCCGAGCAATACCCATTGCTCGGGGAAGCTTGCTTCAGTAGCGTGCCGGGTTCTTAAAATGGCAGGGCTTGAACGAATTTTCCTGCCAATTCTTTGAAACTGGGGATTAACATGCTCGAATCCATGCGTAATCAGGCGCAATCATGGCTGGCCAAAGTGATGCTGACAGGTATTGCACTGTCGTTTGTACTGTGGGGTGTCGGTGATTATTTTACTGACGGAGGTGTTGAGTCTGTGGCCTCTATCAATGACAAACCCATTGGCAGCACTGAATTTTATCAGGCCTATGAGCGTCAGCTGGGAGCCTATCGTTCCATGCTCGGGAAAAACTATTCCAAGGAGCTGCTCAATTCGATGAATGTGAAGGGCAATACCCTGCAGACCATTATCAATCGAAGAATTATGCTCGATGTTGCCAGCGAGATGGGTTTGACGGCTCCGGAGGCAGTATTGCTCTCCACGGTTCGCAATAATCCGTCGTTTCAGTCTGCCGGTGCATTTGACCCCAAACGCTACCAGATTCTGACCCGCAACATGGGTTTTGGCTCAGCTCAGGATTATGAAAATGATCTGCGTCTGAATATCATGGTGGATGCATTGCAGAAAGCTATTGTTGATTCTGTCCGGGTCAGTGATGCTGAAATCCGGGAACGTTTCAATCACGATTATGAGCAGAGAGTGCTGGCAGCCATCATTGTCGATCCGGCCACCCAGATGGATCAGGTCAAAATCACTGATGAGCAGGCCAAAGCCTGGTATGAAGCTCACAAAAACAATTATCAGTCGCCGCTGCGTATCAAGGTGAATATGGTGGAGATCAATCCGCGTGTGCTGGCACAGGACATGGCTGTGGACGAAAAGGAAATTCGGGCGGCATATGACAGTCGCAAGGCTGAATTTTCCGAGCCGGAGCAGCGCAAGGCCAGTCATATTCTGGTGAAAGTAGCAAAAGGATCTTCCGGAGATGTTTATGCTGCCGCACGCAAGAAAATCGAATCGGTGCAGACCCGCCTTAAGGCCGGTGAAGACTTTGCCAGTTTGGCGAAAGAAGTATCCGATGATGCTTCGAATGCAGCCAGGGGCGGTGATCTTGGCTGGTTCAAAACAGGTGTGATGACATCTGAGTTCGATCAGGCTGTTTTTTCCATGGATAAGGGTGATGTCAGCGATATCGTTGAAACCGTTTTCGGCTTCCATTTGATTCAGCTTGAAGATATCCGTCCGGCCCGCCAGACACCTTATGCCGAAGTGAAAGATAAAATTCGTAACGAGCTGGTTCAGGCCCGTGCTGCTGAAGAAGCATACAAGTTGTCACAGGATCTGGACGACGCGCTGGGTATGGAGGATTCGCTGAAAGCTGCTGCCGAATCGCTTGATTTGAAAGTATCCGCTTCCGGTCTGGTTAGCATGGATGATGCAGAGGTGACACCATTATTGTCTGATCCGGAAATTCGCAGCAAGGCATTTGCCACATTGCCCGGTCAGGCGGTCGAAATTGTTGAAACCGGAGACGGTCGTTTTGTCGCTTTTGAAGTGGTTGGTCGTCAGGAGCCGGCTGTATTGCCATATGAAAAAGTGGCCAGAATGGTTATGGGCGATGCCAGACTCGATGCTGCCAATAACAAGGCGCGTGAACTGGCTGACAAGATTCGTGCCAGCAAGGATAAAACACTGGATGAACTGGCCCAGCAATATGGTCAGGCCAAATATATTTCCAAGCCGGTACGCAGCAACGGTGCAGGGGATCGTGCGTCATGGCTCAGCGGGGCGATGCTGAACAAGGCATTCATGACTGCTGCCGGAGAGTGGCTGAATGAGTCGATGGCTGTGCCTCAGGGTTATGCCGCAGTCCGTGTAGAGAAAACGATTGCACCCTCCGAGGATGAATTTGCCAAACAGAAAGCCAATATTATCAAGCAGGTGAAACAGACCAAGGGGTCAGCACGTTTTTCCCGCTGGATGGCTTCAGTGCGTGAAGGCTACGATATTGTGATCAATGAAAAGGAACTGGATCGTTATTGATCTGACCTGATTCGTTCGGTTGCTGAATCAAACCCCGTCACGTGTTGGCGGGGTTTTTCTTTTCCGGTTGAGGCAGCCAGGCCGTGATTGTATCGAGCAATCCCGGCTGTGCCGATCCCTGCATCGGTAATACCCAAAGCGGCCGATGTTTCGGCCACAAAGGCAGTAATTTGACGGCATCCTTGGCTGTTACAGCAATATCGGGATGCAGACTCAGGATTCTGCATACATCCTGTTCAGTGAACGGATGATGATCCGGATACGATTGACAGCCTTCCAGTTTCAGACCACCGGATTCCAGATCGTGAAAAAAACGTTGTGGGCGGGCAATGGATGTTACGGCATATACGCAGCCAGGCATGTCTGTGCGATTTTCCGATGCATCAGTCAGAGCGCCTGATATACGTATCCAGTGCCATTCAGTATTTTTTTCCAGCGGTTGGCAACCATCGGTTTCTGTTTGACTACCG
>JBHHTY010000006.1:0-21836 GCA_046753565.1 Mariprofundus sp. | reverse complement strand
CGTTCAAGGTTAAGGGCAGGATGCCCGCATCCCGCATCCAATCAAAACTTCCCGTAATACCCCTCTTTGAGTGCATCAAAGAGGTTGGCGGCGCTGTGTGTTTCGCCATCGTATTCGATTTCTTCATTACCCCTGGCCTCCACCACGGTGCCATCATCCAGGGTGAATTTATACGTGGTGTTGGCCAGATCCTCTTCCTTGACCAGTACGCCCTGGAATGCTTCCGGATTAAAGCGGAACGTGGTGCAGCCTTTCAGGCCCTGCTCATAGGCATAGAGGTAGATATTCTTGAAACCCTCATAGGGGAAATCGGTCGGCACATTGGCTGTTTTGGAGATGGATGAATCCACCCAGCGCTGTGCTGCGGCCTGAATATCGACATGCTGTTTCGGTGTGATTTCATCGGCGCTGATGAAATAATCCGGCAGCCGGGTTGCCTCATCTTCCGAAAACGGCATGGCATCAGCATTGATCAGTTCGCGATAGGCCAGCAACTCATAGGAGAACACATCCACTTTCTCCTTGGTTTTCCTGCCTTCACGGATGATGTTGCGCGCATAGTGATGGGCAAAACTGGGTTCGATGCCATTGGATGCATTGTTGGCCAGAGAGAGCGAAATCGTACCGGTCGGTGCAATCGACGAGTGGTGGGTGAATCGGCATCCCCTTTCGATCAGCGCCTCAATCAGTTCTTTGTCTTCCTCATTGCCGGTGGCCAGGAATTTCTGCATGTATTTCGAATACTTGCCCCACAGAACCTTGCCACTGACCTGATCCCCGACCTGGATGCCGTCAGCCGCCATTTCAGGGCGTTTGGCCATCATTTCGGCAGTGATTTCATAGTTTTTTTCCAGTGCCGGTGCTGCGCCTTTTTCTTCCGCCAGCTCCAGACCGGTGACAAAACCGGTGCGGGCCATTTCATAGGCGATTTTTTCGGTGAATTCGAGTGATTCGGTGGTGCCGTACGGGGTGCGCAGCATAGTCAGGGCAGAACCCAGACCCAGAAAACCCATGCCGTGACGGCGTTTGGATACGATTTCATCACGCTGTTTGGATAACGGAAGACCGTTGATATCCACCACATTGTCCAGCATACGGGTGAAAATGGAGACCACTTCACGGTAGGCATCCCAGTCAAAATAGGCCTCGTCGGTGAATGCCTTGCGCACGAATTTGGTCAGGTTCACACTGCCCAGCAGGCAGGCGCCATAAGGTGGCAGAGGCTGTTCGCCGCACGGGTTGGTGGCGCGCACATCTTCACAGAACCAGTTGTTGTTCATTTCATTCACTTCATCGATCAGGATGAAGCCGGGTTCGGCATAATCGTAGGTCGATGCCATGATGACATCCCACAAACGCTGAGCTTTCATGGTTTTATAAACTCTGCATGCCACCAGGCCGCGGTCATCTTTCACAGCGGACTTGGGGGGATTGGCCACATGTTTGAATACGATGCGTGTTTCCGGATCATCGATTTCCATCTGGCTGGCCGGGAATACCAGATCCCAGTCGGCATCATGTTTGACTGCTTCCATGAAATCGCGGGTGATCAGGCAGGACAGGTTGAACTGACGCAGGCGACCGTCTTCACGTTTGGCGCGAATGAAATCCATGATATCCGGATGCGAAATATCGAATGTGCCCATCTGGGCACCGCGCCGGCCGCCGGCTGAAGATACGGTGAAACACATTTTATCATAGATATCCATGAACGACAGCGGGCCGGAAGTATAAGCGCCGGCACCGGATACATAGGCGCCTTTCGGACGCAGGGTGGAGAATTCATAACCGATACCGCATCCGGCTTTCAGGGTCAGGCCGGCTTCGTGGACCATGGAAAGAATGCCGTCCATGGAATCGGGGATGGTGCCGGAAACCGTGCAGTTGATAGTGGATGTGGCCGGCTTGTGCGCCTTTGCGCCGGCATTGGACATGATGCGGCCGGCCGGAATCGCTCCGTTGGCCAGCGCCCATACGAAACGGTTATGCCAGAATTCGCGTTTATCTTCGTCTTCGACTTCGGCCAGTGCAAGGGCGACGCGGTCGTAGGTGTCCTGAATGCTGCCATCGACTGCTACGCCGTGCTTGTCTTTCAGGCGGTATTTTTTGTCCCAGATATCTTCCGATGCCGGCTGGAAGCCGATTTCCGAAGCGCTCTCCCCTTCAGTGTTTTCAACAGATGCAATATTTACGGCATGCGTATTCGGGTTCATGCAGCCCTCCTGGAAAAGTCGTAGTCCCTCGTGATCAAGAAATCCCGGCGGACAGTTTAGGCACCATATCTTGGGTGTCAAGAGATATCAAGCCACTACAGTTAGTGTCCTGTGGCACACAATCCATGCACGGTTTATCCACAGAATATTCACTGTGAGCGGGAAAACACAGCGGGTATTCAAGCTTTGTTTGGAGCCAGCGCTTCGGCCTGATACGATGCGCAACCCATGAATGATTTAAACCATACAAGCCGCGCGCAAAGCGCATCGCAGCAGGATTCATCCACCGCTTCGTCAGCTACCCATTTCGGTTATGAAACGGTCAGCGGCACTGAAAAAGTGCAGCGTGTGATGGGGGTATTTTCGTCTGTAGCCAGCCAGTACGATGTTATGAATGATCTGATGAGCGGTGGTATGCACCGTTTGTGGAAACGTCGCATGATTGCCACGGCAGCCATCGGAGCGGGTAGCCGGGTGCTGGATGTTGCGGCCGGATCCGGTGATATTGCCATCGGCCTGGCCAACAAGATGGGGCCTTCAGGGCGGGTTGTGCTGACCGACCTGAATGGTCCGATGCTGGCCGAAGGTGCGCGTCGTGTGATTGATGCGGGCCTGTTGCCCGGCCGGGCCGATTGCATTCAGTCGGATGGCACAAGGCTCGCTTTTGCTGATAACAGTTTCGATTGCGTTACGATTGCTTTCGGTATTCGCAATTTCCTCGATATCGAGGCGGGGCTGGCTGAATTTCACCGCGTACTCAAGCCGGGTGGTCAGTTCATGTGTCTGGAGTTTTCACGGCCTGTTCTGCCGGGGCTGGGTACTTTTTATGATGCCTACTCATTCAATATGATTCCGCTGATCGGTGAGAAAGTGACAGGTGACCGCGATTCCTATCAGTATCTGGTGGAGTCCATTCGCCGTTTCCCTGATCAGGACCGTTTCGGGAAACTGATTCGCGGTGCCGGTTTTGACCTGGTGAAACACGATAACATGACCGGCGGCATCGTCGCCCTGCACCGGGGTTATAAGGTTTGATTTATTTTTTTACCGCAAAGATACGCAAAGGAAAGCTTTAGTAAGAGTCATGGAAGAAATTGCCAAGTCTGGATTATTAGACTCTCTTTGCGCACCTTTGCGCCCTTCGCGGTTCAATCTGTTTTCTGACACGAACACAGGAGGTGTGCGGTGAGTGTGATGTTTCTGCCGTTGCGATTGATCCCGGTGCCGGTGCAGTGTGTGGTGATGACCACGGTGCTCGAACTGGTGTTTTCTCGCGATGAATCACTGCAACCGTATCTGAATGACCTGGAAGGGCGCGTATTTCGCATTCATGTGCGCGATACCAATGCGATCATGTTCCTCGGTTTTTCACGCGGCAAGGCGTGGGTGCATTCCTCCTTTCAGGGGGATGTTGATGTGCGCCTGAATGCGACCACAGCCGGTTTCGCCCGCATGTGTTTCGGGCATGAGGATCCGGATGACCTGGTCTTTCAGCAGGTGTTGAAATTATCCGGCGATTCCGATGCCATGCTGCGATTCAAAAAACTGTTTGCAGCAGCCGATCTGGACTGGGAACGCGAATTGCGTTCCGCTTTTGGCGATTTTTTTGGTTCCAGGGTGGCGCGGGCAGCGCATGCACTGGTTGAGGCCGAACAGAAACTGGCGGATTCTTCCCGGCAGGCCATCACCAGCAGCCTGCGCGATATGGATATTCCGGATAGTGAGCGTTTGCAGGCCTGGCAGGCCGGTGTTGAGCATCTTGCCCATCAGATTTCCCGCAGCAAGGGCAGGGTAACCCGGTTGGAGCATAAACTGGACCATATTCAGTCTGACCGGCCAGCATCCGATTAACATGGCCGATTTATGAGACTGCCTGCCAATCTTCGTCGTAACCTGCGCTTGATGCGCATCGGCCATATTCTGGCCACTCACGGTCTGGCTGCACTGGCTGTGCGGATGCGGTTGTTTTATCCCTATGTCTGGCTGGTACAACTGTTTCGCGGCGATGAGCTGCCCAAGGATCTGGGTACCCAGATTCGGCTGGTGCTGGAGACGCTGGGGCCGACGTTTATCAAATTCGGTCAGATGCTGTCCACTCGTGTGGATCTGTTGCCGATGGATGTGGCACTGGAACTCAAAAAACTGCAGGACGATGTACCGCCGGAACCGTTCGAGCGGGTGCGCAGGGTGCTTGAGCGCAGTTTCAAGAAACCGCTGACCGGTGAGGGTGGTGTTTTCACATCGTTTGATGAACAGCCGATTGCCGCGGCTTCCATTGCACAGGTGCATTTTGCCGAATTGAAAGATGGCCGGCGCGTGGCGGTCAAGGTGCGTCGCGATCATATCAGCAAAACCATCGAGTCGGATCTGGCCATCCTCAAGCTGCTGGCATCCCTGTTTGACCGTTATTTCAGCGAATACCGTCGCCTGAAGGCTCCGCGTGTGATTGAGGAGTTCGCCACCACGATTCGCGGTGAACTGAATTTGCGCGCTGAAGCGGCTCATGCCAGCCGCTTTGCCGAAAATTTTGCCGAACTCGAAGGTGTGCGTGTACCGGATGTATTATGGGAATTTACCCATCATGAGGTGCTGACCACCGAGCGCATTTCCGGGCTTCCCATTGATGAGAAAGAAGCACTGGAAGCAGCCGGTCATGATTGCCTGAAACTGTGCGAACGGGCGGCACTGCTGTTTTTCCATATGGTGTTCGTGGATGGTTATTTCCATGCCGATATGCATCCGGGTAATATCTTTGTGGCTGAAAATGGCGATATCGTGCTGGTCGATTTCGGTATTGTCGGTCGGCTCGATATCAAATCGCGGCGCTATATCGGTGAAATGCTGATGGCATTTCTGAAAGAAGATTATAAACGCTCAGCCGAAGTGCATGTTGAAGCCGGCTATGTGCCTGCCGATACCGATATTTCTGCTTTCGAGGATGCCTTGCGGGAAATTGCCGTGCCGATTTTCAATCGCCCGCTGGCCGATATCTCCATTGCGGAATTATTATTGAGCATGTTTGCCGTGACTGAACGCTTCAAAATGGAAACGCAGCCGGAATTGTTGCTGTTGCAGAAAACCATGGTGGTCATTGAGGGCGTGGCCAGAGAACTGGCCGATCAGGTCAATATCTGGATGCTGGCGCGGCCGTTAATCAAGGAATGGGTGACGCGTCATATCGGCCCGGTGGGCAAGGCCGAAGCGATAGGCGAAGAATTACGCGATCAGCTGCGTAACTGGATGCGCTTGCCTGAAAAGGTTGATGGCGTGCTTTCCCGCATTGAAGAGGGGAATGTCAGTTTTCATACCGAGCCTTCCCGCATGCCTGTTGCGGTCGGGGCCATGCTGACCGCATCGGGCGGTGCATGGCTGGCTTGGTCGGCAGCGCATCAGGCCTCAACCCTGATGATGATATTCGCAGCACTGCTGACAGGGGTCGGATTTATACTCACCCTGTCCAGATCATAGGCAGGCGCGGTTTTTCCTGACTATCAGCGTTTCTCTAACGTTGATCCGGATGTTCTGATTCGGATTCATACTGATCCGAAGGAGAAGGATGCGATTCGGAAGGGGGCTCCTTCGCTTTCCCGCCGAAGAACACACGCAATTTCCTGAACACGGCTTTGATGCCACGCCATAATTTCGGTAACAGCCAGATCATCAGAAGGATGAACAGAATCATAAAGGCGACAAACAGGGTCGGGTGATGCAATGCGGCCCACAGGCCGGCGAATACGGCAATATCCTCTGAAATTGATGCGGCCCAGTTGGAAAAGGGTTCCGGTGACGTATTGATCATCGCCCGTGTTCCTGCTTTGGTGACATGCGTGGTCGCAGCCAGCCCACCGCCCATGAGGCCTGCAGCCAGCGACAGGGCCGGACTTACATCGCCCACCGCTCCGGCGGCCAGCAGAGCTCCGGCCGGAATACGCACAAAGGTATGCAATACATCCCAGGTGGAATCCACACCTGGTATTTTATCAGCGAAGAATTCGACCACATACATGGTGCCGGCAGCGAACAGCACCATCGGGTCGGTCAGGATTTCAAGACCGGGCGGCAGGTCAATATTGCCGGTTGCCCCCATCATGCCCAGCATCAGTATCGCGGCATACAGGTTGATGCCACTGGCCCAGGCGGCACCCATGGTCAGCGCCAGAATTGAGGTAACTTGAGCCAGTTGATCCATATGCGCTCCCGATGATTAAATTCGCAAGCCTATCATCACGGCAACCCGGCCTTGCTGCAAGCCTGAATTATACACACCCGGCGCAAACTTTGCGCCGGACTGGCATGAATCAGACAGGCTCGATCAATGAGTCATTCAGGTCATCCGGTACATCATAGCCCATGATTTCAAATAACGTGGCAGCCAGATGAGCCAGACCCGGCGCATCTGGCTGCGGCTGTCGCAATGTGTAGCTGCCGTTGTAATTCGGGTCAAACAGAATACAGGGCACAGGATTGGTGGAATGCTTGGTGGATGGTTCGCTGCTGCCATCCTTTGCGATGGCCAGCATTTCTTCCGCATTGCCGTGATCGGCTGTAATCAGGGCATAGCCGCCGGCTTGTTCCAGCGCATCAACGATACGGCCCACCGCAGTATCAACGGTTTCGACGGCCTTGATTGCGGGTTCGATCTGTCCGCAATGGCCAACCATGTCGGCATTGGCAAAATTGATCAGGCCGAAACCGTACTGGCCGCTTGCAATCAGTTCGACAGCTGTATCGGCAATCTCCATCGCTTTCATCTGAGGAGCATCGGCGAAGGATACATCCCTGTCTGAAGGAATCAGGATATAATCCTCCATCGTATCATCCAGTGGGTTGCGATAGCCGCCGTTGAAAAAGAAAGTGACATGCGGATATTTCTGCGTTTCGGTCAGGCGGAACTGTTTGATGCCCAGTTCGAGAATGCGTTTACCGAACGGATTTTCCACTTTGGTCGGCCCCATCAGCTGCAGCGCGGGCAGATTTCTGTCTTCATCGTACACCATCATGCCGGCATAGGTGATGTCAGGACGCTGGCCGCGATCAAAACCGTCAAAGTCGTCCAGCTCGAATGCTTCGGTGATTTCAACAGCGCGATCACCTCTGAAATTCACCATCACGACAGCATCACCATCGTTGATCGTGCCTATCGGCTGGTCTGCATCATCCACAATGACAAAACCGGGCATGTCCTGATCAACCAGGTTCGGTTTTACAGATCTGAAATGTTCAACAGCAGCAAGCATGGAAGGGAATCGATGTTTGCCCTTGCCATGCACCATCAAATCCCAGCCCTGTGCGACTTTCGGCCAATTGTTGTCACGATCCATGATAATGGTCTCGCGGCCGCCGCCCGAGGCGAAGGCATAATGAAAACCCTTATGGCTATTGATGAAAGCGAAGTCTTCTTCCAGTTCGAAAATATATTTCTGTGCGGTCTGGATGCCGACATCGCGTCCGTCCAGCAGGGCATGAACGCGCAACTTTTTGATGCCGGATTCAAAGGCATAATCGATCAATGCACGAAAATGACTTAAATTGGAATGGATATTGCCATCGGAAAGCAGTCCGATCAGGTGCAGGGCGCCGCCTTTTCCTGCAGTGCATATCACCTGCTGCAGGGCTTCAGATTCATAAAACGAGCCGTCTGCGATGGCATTGTTGATGCGGGTGGGCCCCTGTTCGAGAACCATGCCAGCGCCCATGGTTAAATGCCCTACTTCAGACCCGCCAATATCCTTGTCCGAGGGCAGTCCGACATTATGTCCGTGTGTCATTAATTGAGTATGGGCATAATTTTCCCACAGCCGATCCACATTGGGCGTGTTGGCCAGGGCAATGGCATCGCCTTCGCTGCCGGAGCCGAGGCCCCACCCGTCCATCACGATCAGTAATACCGGCCGGGAATGATCCGTTGCGGGCGGGAAAAATCTGTTTGAAGTCATTTATTCACCTGTTCTTATCCAATCTTGCTTTGGCCGTCAGCCCGATAAAGGGAATTGAGGCTGCGCAACGCGGCCAACTATAGCATCGCAAGGGCGCCGAAGCATGTGCTCCGAAAATGCGGAAAGCATGCTGTCTGTCCGAAAATGAAAACCATGACTTGCCGCTCCGGCAAATTGGCGGCATGCTCATTGGCAATGTTTCCCGAGACTGTAACGCCGACCTCAACATTTATTGTTGCCGTGATTCTTGCAACGGTAGCGCAAATGGTGGCCAGCCGATTTCGCTTCCCGCCCATTTTGCTGTGGTTGCTGGCCGGTATGCTGCTGGGGCCGTTCGGTCTCCACATTCTGCATGTCGAAACGATGCGGCCGGCGCTGCATGCGCTGATTGAGCTGGGGCTGGCCATTATTCTGTTTGAAGGCGGCCTGAATCTGAATTTGAAGGCCCTGCGTGAAAATGGCTGGGTTGTCGGCAGGCTGGTGATATTCGGGCCGCTTCTGACCATGTTGATCGGCGGTGCTGCGGCCCACTATCTTCTGGATATGGATCTGTTGCTGGCGCTGTTGTTCGGGGCGCTGGTTTCTGTGGGCGGGCCGACCGTGATTCTGCCGATCGTCCGGCAAATGCGGCTGGGGCGTCATATCAGTCATGTATTAACAGCCGAAGCCATGCTGATTGATGTTATCGGGGCCATTCTGGCCATTGTGCTGTTGCAGGTGGCACTGACACTGAACATGGATGCGGCAGCGATTGCACAGGATATTCTGTATAAAATTGTTGTGGGTGCAGTGCTGGGCGTAGTCGGTGGCCGTATGCTGGCCTGGTTGCTGACCAGTATCTGGGCCAAGGATTTTGAAATTCGGACAGTGCTGACCCTGACCAGTGCATGGGGCATGTTTCTACTGGCCGACTCCATCAGTTCGCAGGCCGGTCTGCTAACCATGTTGATGATGGGGGCGGTGCTGCAGCGCATGGAAGTGCATGATATTCAGCGCCTGAAACATTTTAAGGGCAGTTTGTCGATGTTGCTGATTTCAGTGCTGTTTGTGCTGCTGGCAGGCAGTATGGATTTATCGGTGATGTATTATTATCTGTGGCCGGGTTTGTTGCTGTTTGCAATTCTGGCGCTGGTGGTGCGCCCGCTGATCACTTTTTTTTCCACATGCGGCAGCCGTTTATCGATGCGGGAACGGCTTTATCTGGCCGGCATGGCGCCGCGCGGCGTGGTCGCAGCAGGTATCACTTCCCTGTTTGTACTCATTCTGGAAGAGCATGGCTATCCCCAGAGTGAGATGCTGATGGCCATGGTGTATATCGTGATTATCGTATCCGTGCTTGGCTACAGTCTGATGGCAGGACCGTTGAAGCGGCTGCTGTCCATTGAAGGCGGGGATGAACGCTCGGTGCTGATTATCGGTGGTGGCCAGATCGGTTCGGAAGTTGGCCGGGCGCTGGGCGAGGATAGGGAAGTCAGGTTTCTGGATCTCAATTCAGAAGTGATCAACAGTTTGAAGCATTCCGGTTATGATGCTGTTTGCGGTAATGCGCTGGATCCACTGTACTGGGAGATTGTCCATGCCGAAGAAATCGGCTGTACCCTGATCATGACCGGCTCATCGGATCATAATCTGTTAATCGCACGACTGGCGCATGAGAATTTCCATATTCCGGAAATCTACGTCACCCTGCAGGAGCGGGATGAAGTGAAACACGCCAGCATGATTCATCAGCTGCAGGCAAGACGCCTGTTTGCCAAGCCCTACAAGTTTACTTACTGGAATGATCAGGCTTATCGCAAGCGTCTGATTTATGAATCCCTGCATCTCGAACCGGATTCTCTGCTGGTCGGTTATCGCATGGCGGAGGTTCGTATTCAGCATGGTGTGCAGGTGATTACCGTGATTCGTGACGGCCTGACTCTGGTGCCGCATGATGACCTTGTGCTGGCCATCCATGATGAAATCAAGATGCTGATGCGACCCGAACGTATTCAGGAGGGACAGCCGCTGATTCTGCCGCCGGCGTCGGCTCAGGATGGCGGACACCAGGGATCATAAGAAGTATTGTCGATGGATGCTGAATTATGACATGGCGCACCCGCTTTGCCCCCAGTCCAACCGGTTTGCTGCATGTCGGCAATGCTTTTTCAGCCTTGCAATGTCAGGCGTGGGCTGAAAAACACCGTATCGAATTGCTCCTGCGTATTGAAGATATCGATCATACCCGCTGCAGAGCTGAATTCGCCGATGCCATCTTCGAGGATCTGGACTGGCTGGGCTTGAGCTGGCCGGAGCCGGTTCGATATCAGAGCCGGCATTTGCAGAATTATCAGCAGGCTATTCGGCAGCTGCGGGACATGGGGGTCATTTATCCTTGTTTTTGCACCCGCAAGCGGATTCAGCAGGAACTCATGCACATGGCCTCGGCACCGCATGCCACAGATGTGATATCGGCGTATCCCGGTATTTGTCGGGATATGCCGAAATGCGAACAGAATCAGCGCATGCGGGGTGAGCCATTCGCATGGCGATTGAATATCGGCAAGGCCATGGCGCTTATCCAGGGGGATATCAGCTGGCGGGATGAATCAGGTGGCAGGCATGAGGCCAGTATTGATCATGACATGATTATTGGCCGCAAGGATATCGATTTCAGTTATCATCTTGCCGTTGTGGTGGATGATGCCCTGCAGGGCATTACCCATATTATTCGGGGTCAGGATCTGGTGGAGAGCACGGGTATACACCGGTTGTTGCAACAGTTGCTCGGATTATCCGAACCGCTGTATCTACACCATCCGCTGTTGTGTGATCAGTATGGTGAAAGGCTGGCCAAACGCAATGCGGCCACGACCTTGAGAAGCCTGCGCCGGATGGGTGTGGCGGTATCCCGGTTACGGGCATTTCTGTGCGACGGGGAAACCCGGTGCTGGCCTTTTACCGAAGGTGATGAGCGGGAAATACTGAACATGCTTGGCAAGGCCTGATGATCTGCCATCATTCGCACTGCTTTCAGAGCCATGCCAGACAATTCCAAAGAGACACGGGTGATGTGATTTGACAACAATTCTTGATTTGATCGGCAACACGCCGATGGCGCAGATTCAGCATATCACCAGCTATTTGCCTGAAAATATCCGCATTCATGCCAAGCTGGAGCGTTTTAATCCCGGCGGCTCGGTCAAGGATCGTCCTGCACTGTGGATGATCCGGGATGGTTTGAAGCAAGGGTTGCTCAGTCGGGATAAGGTGATTCTCGATTCAACCAGCGGTAATACCGGTATTGCACTGGCCATGATCGGTGCAACGATGGGGTTTCGTGTGCAACTTGTGATGCCGGGCAATGTATCGGATGAACGCAAACGCATTTGCCGCGCTTTCGGGGCGGAACTGATTTTCTCGGATCCACTGGAAGGCTCGGACGGAGCTATTATCAAGGCAAGGGAGATCTACGAGGATAACCCGCAGCGGTATTTCAAGCCGGATCAATATAATAATCCGGCCAATCCTCTGGCCCATGAAGAATCCACCGGCCCGGAAATATGGCGCGACAGTGATGGCCGTGTGAGCCATTTTATTGCCTCACTGGGGACATCCGGGACACTGGTGGGAACCGGTCGCTTCCTGAAGAAAAAGAATCCGGATATCCGGGTCATCGCGGCCGAGCCTGATTCGCCGTTTCACGGCATTGAAGGCCTGAAGCATATTGAATCGAGTATTGTGCCGGGTATTTATGATCCGTCTGTCTATGATGAAAAAATCGGTATTGATACCGATGAAGCCTACCGCTTTACCCAGCGATTGGCTTCTGAAGAGGGTATTCTATCCGGACAGTCCTGTGGTTGTGCGCTGGCGGCGGCATTGAAAGTGGCCGAGACACTGGCAGCATCCGGCAAAGCCGGAGAAATCGTGGCGATTTTTCCCGATGGCGGTGAAAAGTATCTTTCCACGCCGGTATTTGCCGGCAGCGACCGGGTCAGTTTTGCCGAGGGGATTTAAGCGCGCGTTCTCAAAAGTCCGACAGGCTGGCCGGGAAGCGCTGGCAAAACCATGCTTTTTGTTTCAAGTTAACTGTTATCCACAATGGATTCAAGGCGGGTCAGCGCCAGCAACAGACGCAAGCGACGGGATTCCTGACTTGCCGATGTATCATCCATTTGTTGCCGGTATGTTTCCATGGCAGGCCAGAAGGAGTGCTGTTTCCATAATTGTTCGGCAACATGTTCAAATTGTTGGCCGGAATGCTGCAACAGGTTTGCAATGGCCCTGTTTTGTAACATTGTCAGCCGATGCAGCCATTCCCGTCTGAGCATATGGGCATCGTCATCGGCCCACTCGGGCGAACGCAATGGTTTTTCCATCTCATCAATGGGCAGTTCTTTCAAACACACGCGGCTGGCATTCAGGCAGCGGCCCAGATTCATCTTCATGGATGAGGCCAGATGCACGGCACAGGCTGATTGCGCCAACTGCGGCATCAGGGTCATATGACGGATATGTTCAGCCGTCAGTCCTGATGTGGCAATCATTGGATCCGGTGAACATGAAGTTTGCTGCCGGAATTTAACCAGGCCGCGCTGGTGTCGTGAAACCCATGCCATATCCAGTTTTTCCACAGGACACAGGCGCAGCAGATTTTCGGCAAACAGCATCTGGTGTTCCTGCAGCTGGTGTAACAGTTGCGTTGCCAGCGTTACATCGGTGATCTCCTGCCAGAGGGCTTCCCTTAAAGGTGCAACATCCAGCAAAGCCTCGGCAATCAGCAGGGCCTCGACAATATGACCGGTGGATGCATTCAACAGGGTTTCCAGATGATGGACAGCGCACAGGCCAAGATGATTGACGATATGGTTGACCACCTGTGTGTGGATAATCTCCCTGGCCAGGGGATGCTCAGCAAAATGACGGCCAAAACGCCGGTGTAATGCAGCAGGGAAATAGTCTTGCAACATCGTCTGACTGAAGGTGCTGGTACGGTAAAAACCTTCTTCGGATAATTTGGCATGGATGCGGTTCTTTTCCTGCCCGAGCAGAATCGAAAGCTGGGGACGCAAGTGCAACAGTGCGTTATGATCAATGTCCGGTGCGACAGCGCTGTCCAGCCATCCCTGATTGGCCAATCCGTCACGCAGGCGGTACAGACGTGGGGGATGCACCTCCGCATCAATGGCTGCCAGAGTCAGGGCCCGGGATTGCAACAGGTTGTCGGTGAGGCACTGCTCGGTCACGGCATCGGTAAGCATCTCCAGTTGTCGATTGCGCCGATTTCCGGTCAGGTTGATTGCAGGCATGGTACATAAAACCTTCAGGTTCACTTCATGGTCGGACATATCCACGCCGGCTGAGTTGTCCATGGCATCGGTATTGATCAGGCCGCCGGCTGCGGCATATTCGATGCGCGCCAGCTGGGTGAAGCCGAGATTGCCACCTTCGCAGACCACGCGACATTGCAGACTGGCCGCATCAATACGCACGGCATTATTGGCCGGATCGCGCACATCGGCATGCGTTTCAGAACTTGCTTTGACATATGTGCCGATACCGCCGTTGTAAAGCAGATCGACGGGGGCAGCCAGAATCGCCCGAATCAATGCTTCGCCGGGAAGCGCCTTATCCCGAATACCGAGAATTTTACGAACAGCGGGGGACAATGTGATCTGCTTGGAGCTGCGCTCGAAAATGCCGCCACCTTTGCTGATACGGTCCTGATTATATTCATCCCATCCCTGAGCGGCGGCAAATAACCGCTGTCTTTCCGCAAATGCCTTGGCAACATCAGGCTTCGGGTCGAGGAAAATATGACGGTGATTGAATGCTGCCACCAGTTTGAGGTTGGGGTTCAATAACATGCCGTTACCGAACACATCACCGCCCATATCGCCGATGCCGACGCAGGAAATCGGGTCGGTACAGGCATCAATGCCGAGTTTGGCAAACAGATGGGCGGCGCATACCCAGGCACCGCGTGCGGTAATGCCGACCACCTTGTGGTCATAACCGTATCGGCCGCCGCTGGCAAAAGCATCATCCAGCCAGAAACCGGCAGCCCGGGATTCCTCGTTGGCATCATCGGAAAAACGCGCCGTACCTTTATCGGCCGCCACCACAAGATAGGGATCATTGAAATCATGCGGCGCAATCACCATGCCGGCCGGAGGGACTGGGTTGCCATTTTTCATATTGTCAGTCAGGGCCAGCAGCGTGCGGATAAACTGGCGATATTGTTGCAAAACAAAATCAGGCCCGTTGCCGTCGCCTATTACAAAGCCGCCCTTGGAACCGGTGGGGACAATCTGCCCGTTTTTGATGGTTTGTGTGCTCATCAGTTCCAGCACTTCGGTGCGGAAATCAGCCGGCCGGTCGGAATAACGCAGGCCGCCCCGGGCGATTGGCCCTGCCCGCAGGTGCACACCTTCGACATGTACGCCATGCACAAAAATTTCACGATAAGGTTTTGGATGCGGTGCAAAACTCAGTTGCTGCGGGTCAATTTTGATACCGATGGGGGCACCGGTTGCGCGAATAAAGGCATTGGTGCGCAACGATGCTTCGACAAGCTCGGCCAACGCACGGAACCAGCGGTCATCGGTCAGTGAGGCTACTCCCTGCATGGCCTGCTGAAATGCATCTCGCGATTTTTCCAGCGATAGTTTGGGGGTGTCCGGCCGGTGACGTGTTGCAAACATGTGATACAGACATGCCGATACCGATGTATGGCGCAGCATCATGTCGGTCAATGGCAATTTGGCAGCATCCGGCATCAGCTGAATCAGATGATTTCGCAAGTTGATCAGAACTGCAATGGCATCGACATCCAGTCCTGCATGGATGATCAGTGCATTGAGCGGATCCCGGTCAGCTTCGCCATTGAGTACCTGCGCCAGAGCACGCCTTAGCCGGGTATCATCCTCACCGCTCAGGTGACGAGGGGCGTGGCAGGTCAGCGATGAAATGTGGATGCAGCCACAGCCATCCTGTGGCGCATCCATGCATGCCGGATCCTTGCCGAAGGGAATCACCGATTCCTGAATCGGATCAAGATCAAAGGCCCGAATGATGTCGACCAGCGTACCGAGTGATGGCTGCTGCAGTGAATAGATGCGCAATTCGATGTCATGGCCGGGCTTTGTCCGCGGGGTGATGCGTACGCAACTGCGTCTGTTGGCCAGTACGCGCCGCCGCATCTGGATATCGCCTGTGAACTGATTCGGGGGGAACAGTTCCTGATACAGCGGAGGAATAGACTCCAGCTCTTTCAATGTGGCGGGAATATCGAAGATGTCCGCATGTCTGAGCACTTCGGCCTTGGCCCTGTCTTTCCAGAAGATAATACATTGGCGAATCAGCCCATGCAGTTTTTCAACCTTGATCACTGGCCTGTTCTGGTCGATACCGATCAGAATAATGCGGTGCGGGCCGATGCCGAAGGATTCATGCCCATGCGTGTTCAGGCCGGTATCATGCAGTGAAGTCAGCATCCGCTGCATCACGGTTGGACCGTAGCGTTTGGCAGTCATGGCGATCATCAGGGTGTCCAGATCGCCATGACGGGAGGGGAGGATGGTGGCGACCAGCTGCATCGGATCAGCCAGATCAATGATGGCTTTCAGTGGTTCCAGCCAGTTGGAAGGGTTGGTGGTGAGCAGAATACGCTTGGGCATCCGGTCGAACAGGGTGCGGATTTCACGCCGGTAAAAGGCTGAATGTTGCAGGAGCGGATCACCGGCCAGTTGACGCCATCCGGAAGCCATGGTTGGTAAATAGCTGGCATTGGCAAAACGTGCACTGCGGGAGAAATGGCCGACGAGCAGGGATTTTTCCATATTGCCGTCCGGCCCAGTCCAGCAGATTTGTATCACTTCAATATTGGCAGCGCTGTACAGATAATGTTGTGCTGCTGCCAGGTTGATCCACATCAGACCGGGCGTTTGTGTAGAAACACAGTCTTTCAGGTCATTCAGCAGGTTGGGTATCACGCGATTCAACACCCGTTTGTTGCGCAACAGTCCGAGCCGCATGTCGCCATGCTGCAGGCCGAAAAAGAGGTAGTGGTTGTCATTCATCCAGTCAAGCAGCGCTGCGGCATCAGGCTTTTCGGGCATCAGGCGGGCAATATACTGGCCGATAGCATGCCGCATACGGGGGAAATCACTGACCGACAGATCGACGGATTGCAATATGGCCAAAATATCCAGCCGTATCGGTTCCAGGTCGGGTGACAGCGTGGCCGAGATATGCAGGGCGATGAACATGAAATTATCTTCGTCGTGGATATCAGGGTTGCGCAATTCCAGATCACAGCCATCCGGCCCGCAGGCCATTCTGGCCACCATGGTTTGTTGGCCGATGGGCTGGATACCCTGACGCAGCAGGTAGCCTTTGATGGCATCAAGGTAAAAAGCCTGATCGGGACAGCGAATGGTGAAAATATGGCGATGCAGATTCCCGTAACTGAGTGTGCGGGCATGCATATCGATACGTTTGCTTGTGCCTTTGGGCAGCAGGGTGAGGAAATCCTGTACCAGCGATGCCATCAGACGTGGCTGCACCACATCCATACGATGCTGGCGGCGTGCCTGATCAAGCAGTGTAATCAGCTGGTGGCGCAAATGTCGCATGGCTGTAGTTTAGACCTTAACAGCGGCAGGTGTCGAATAAAACCGCAGGCGAGCGTCTGTTTGACGAAAAGGCGGTTCTGCGTTTGCATAAGGCTACCATGGATGAAAGTATAAAAGGGCACAGGGATCGGTTGAGAAGGCGCTTTTCGGAGCGCGGGTTTGATGGCTTCCATGATTATGAGGTGTTGGAACTGCTGCTGACCTATGCGATTCCCCGCATCGATGTGAAACCGCTGGCCAAACGGTTGCTGGCTACGTTCGGGACGCTGGCCGGCGTGTTCGACGCAACAGCTGCGGAGCTTGCCCAGACCCGAGGAATCGGTGAAAAGGGCGCGGTTTTTTTAACCCTGATCCGACAGGTTGAAATCCGTTATCTGGCATCCGACCTGCCCGGCAGGAAAGTGTTTGATCGTCCGGAGAGGGTCAAGACGCATCTCAGAATGCTGTTGCAGGGCAGGGGGATGGAGTGTTTCGGTGCGGTTTTTACGGATCAGCAGCATCGCCATGTGGCAACCCAGATTTTATTCGAGGGAACTGTGGATCGTACCGCTATCTATCCGCGCAATCTGGTGAAACGGGCACTGGAACTCGATGCCAAAGGCCTGATCCTGTTTCACAATCATCCCGGGGGCACGGCGATGGCCAGCCAGGAAGATATTGATCTGACCCGGCGCATGTCCGAGATATGTGCTCTGTTGGAAATTAAAATTCTGGATCATTTTCTGATTGCCGGCACCGAAGTGCTCTCATTCAAGGAAAATGGCTGGTTCTAGACAGAAGTCTGGTCACACTAACGCGCATGGACTTTTCCACCCCGTGATATGAAACAGTATCACAGAATGGAATAGTCATGCATTGAAACAACATCTAATGATGTATAGATTGATGCATTAACTCGTCAATACGGGAGTTTCAAATGCGTACAACATTGAATTTAGATGATGCACTGATTGAAAAAGCATTTCGCCTGACCGGCGTGAAAGAAAAAACCGCACTGGTTCGCGAAGGCTTAAAAGCACTGATTGAGCGAGAAAGCGCTCGCAGGCTGGCACAGTTGGGAGGCTCGGAGCCTGAACTTGATATGCTTCCCCGTCGCCAAACCTGAAAACACGTATGATTCTTGTCGATACCTCTGTTTGGGTTGATCACTTACGCAAACGGGAGTCAGCGCTTGAAAGGCTGCTTGGAGCAGGAATGGTTTTAATCCATCCCTTTGTTATCGGGGAACTGGCTTGCGGCAATATGAAACATCGTGAAACGATTCTGCCTTTGCTGAAAAGCCTCCCTATGGCAAAGGTCGCAATTGATGATGAAGTTCTGCTGTATATCGAAAAAAATGCTTTGATGGGACGGGGCATCGGTTATATTGATGTTCATCTTCTGACCGCTGTTGCTTTGACCGGTGCAACTGGACTATGGACGCGGGATAAACGACTGCATTCAGTAGCTGCGTTACTGGGTAAGGTATGGATGGAATAGCCCTGCAATCATGCAAAATTTAATGCTACCCGCCCCCTATAGTTGCTTCCTGATTTTTGGCTTTATCACCTGTTTGATAAGCCTCTGTCTATCAGGGGTAATGATATGACTGTGCCCGCACCTGTGCCAGATAATCTGGACGATTACAAATATGGTGCGGTGCGCGGGTGGTGAGCAGGTTGCTTTTGAGGGACAGAGTTGCAGAGTTTCCGGATATGAAGAATTTTGATGTATTTAATGGTGATGCCGATGGCATCTGTGCGCTGCACCAGCTGCGGCTGGCCGAGCCCTGCGAGAGCGAACTGGTTACCGGTGTAAAACGCGATATTTCGCTGTTGCAGCGGGTGGATGCCGAAGCCGGCGACAGGGTGACGGTGCTGGATATTTCGCTGGATAAAAACCGGAATGATCTGATTCGATTGCTGGATTCCGGTGTTGCCGTACGCTATTTCGACCATCATTTTGCCGGTGATGTTCCTGTTTCAGTCAGGCTGGAAGCGCATATCGATATCTCTGCCGATACCTGTACCAGTTTGCTGGTGAACCAGGTGCTGGGTGGCGCATTTCTGCCCTGGGCGGTGACTGCGGCATTCGGGGATAATCTGTACGAGGCAGCCCGTGCCGCTGCTGCGCCTTTGCAATTGTCCGGGGCTGAGTTGCGGCAGCTTGAGCATCTGGGCACGCTAGTCAATTACAATGGTTATGGAGTGACGCTGGATGATCTCTATTTCGCACCGGATGCCCTGTATCGGGAAATCCGGCCATATACAGATCCGTTTCGTTTTGTGGCGGAATCTTCAGCATATTGTACACTGGCGGATGGTTTTGCTTCCGATATGGAACAGGCGCGGGAATTGAAAGCGGAGATCGAGACGGAATCCGTTAAGGTGCTGTTGTTGCCGGATGCGGCATGGACACGTCGTGTATCCGGCGTGTTCGGTAACGAGCTGGCCCGCACTGCTCCCGATCGGGCCCATGCACTGATGACAGTTTTGCCGGATGGGAATTTTCGGGTGAGTGTGCGTGCTCCGCTGAGCAATAAAACCGGTGCCGACGAATTGTGCATGCAGTTTCCGACCGGTGGCGGGCGCAAGGCGGCTGCCGGTATCAATGCCTTGCCGGCGGATATGTTTGATCGTTTCATCAATGCATTCCGGAGTATGTATGAGCACTGATCGTTCTGTGATTGCAGGCATTCATGCCGTGAAACATGCACTGGAAGCCGGTGACAGGGTGGATGAACTGCTGATCGAAAAGGGCAAGCGGCATCCGCGTATCAACGAATTGCTTCATCTGGCCAGGGAAAATGGTGTCCATTTCTCCTTTGTACCGAAACAGGCATTGGCTCGTCTGGCTGAAAATGTGCCACATCAGGGTGTGGTGGCGAAAATGGCTGCGGCAGGTTCGATACCGGCGGTTTCTTTTGATGACTGGCTCAGGGGGCTGAATATGGATCAGTCACCGATGGTGTTGCTGCTGGACCAGGTAACTGATACACACAATCTGGGAGCCTGTGTACGGACAGCGGAAGCAGCCGGTTGTGCGGCTGTGATTGTGCCGAAAGATCATGCTGCAGATCTGCATTCTCCGGTGGTGGCAAAGTCGGCCTGCGGTGCATTGGCGCGATTGCCGGTGTTGCAAGTGACCAATTTGAAACGCTGTATTGAACAGTTACAGCAGCAGGGCTTCTGGACTGTCGGGCTGGCCGGCGAAGCGGATACTTCGATTTATGATGCGGATTTATCCGCGGCGACGGCGGTGATCATGGGGTCTGAAGGCAAGGGTATGCGGCGGTTGGTACGGGAAACCTGTGATCAGCTGATCAGTATTCCCATGCCGGGTCAGGTTGAGTCGTTGAATGTGTCAGTGGCCACCGGTGTGGCGCTGTTTGAAATCAACCGGCAGCGGGGTGACGGCTGAACAGGGTCAGGCGGCGACTTTTTCGGTTGCTGCGGATTTGGAAATGCGGATAAACTTTTGACCGCAATACTGGCATTGGCCGGAACCGGTTTTCAGGCTGATATAAACCAGCGGGTGCTGTCCGTTATCGGAGCAGGAAACGATTTCTTCTGTGGCTTTGATGGTGTCGTTGCGCATTGGTTTCCCCCGTGGCTGTTTGTAGCCCCATAAAAAAGCGGGCGAATTGTGTCGGTGAGACGTTTAATGTCAAGTTTTGCATGGAAATGAGAGGGTTGGGCGATGGATGGAAATGACAGGGTTCTGATTGAAGGGCTTGAGGTGCGCACCGTCATCGGCATTTACGACTGGGAGCGCGAAATCCGCCAGACCGTGCGTCTTGACCTGGAAATGGCCTGGGATATCACCCGTGCGGCGCAAACAGACAGCATTGAAGATACCCTGGATTACAAGGCGGTATCCAAGCGGCTGATTGCCTTTGTCGAGGCATCGAATTTCGGCCTGATCGAATCGCTGGCCGAGCATTGCGCGGAAATTGTTCTGCGTGAATTTCATGTGCCCTGGCTGCGGCTGAAAATGTCCAAGCCGGGCGCAGTGCGCGGTAGCGAGAATGTCGCTGTGCTGATTGAACGAAGTCGCAATGGCTGAGGTGCTGGTCGGTATGGGCTCCAATATCGATCCTGAGAACAATTTATTGCAGGCGGCAGCGGCGCTGCGCAGTGAATTCAGCGATGTGACGTTTTCTACCGTCTATCGCTCGCCTGCAGTGGGTATGGATGGCGATGATTTCCTCAATGCCTGCTGTGTGTTTCATTCAAACATGGCGCAGCCTGAATTGCGCCGGCGTATGAAAGCACTGGAAGATGCACAGGGGCGCGACCGCTCGGCGGGTTCATGGAAACCGCGCACGCTGGATCTCGATGTGTTGATGTATGATGGCAAAGTGATTGATGATGAATTATATCGCTATGCCCACGCCTATGTGCCAGCTATCGAACTGACGGAACTCGATGGGCCCGAATTTGATGCGCAAGCATTAACCCCGGTGGCTTTGCGCTTGTAAGGATAGTTGTTGGACAAATGCCCCGGGAAATACCGATTTCCGGAGGTGAATTCACCAAGGTATACTGAGGTATAGTTATGTATTATGTCGCCGAAATTGCGGAATCCCTAGGACCCGGTTGCCTCATAGAAATAGTTGATTTATGCTTCATTATATGACGGGAAGGGTAAAAATAGTTGCAATAATTCTACTTGCTATGTCCAGCAGCGTGGTGACAACGGCTTTTGCCCAAGAAAATGGAGCAGGCACTGTCCGTTGGACATTTAAGGCCGGAGGATGGATTAGTGCGGCCCCTGCGATAGCCGCCAATGACACTATTTACGTTGGCAGCAGGGATAAAGGGCTCTACGCGCTTACGCGGAAAGGAAAGGTAAAATGGCTGTTTAAGATGAATGGATTCATTTCAACTTCTCCAGCAATAGCTCGTAATGGCACCCTTTACGTGAGCGACAACAATAAGCTTTACGCTCTGACACCAAAAGGAAAACTTAAATGGACTTTTAAAGGCGGTAGTTCTTTTTCTGTCCCCGCCCTTGGGCCGAATGGCACCATTTATATTGGAAACAGCGACAACAAACTCTACGTCCTAACTCCTGAGGGAAAGCTAAAG
>JBHHTY010000005.1:0-23628 GCA_046753565.1 Mariprofundus sp. | reverse complement strand
TCATTCAGCCCTCCTCTAGACAATATGAATTCAACATGAATTCCCTTTAATCAAAGGCAACCTAGCCCCACCGATATCCATGTCAAGAATATTCCTTCACACCGGATAAAAGGCGCCAGATTCAGCCATTAATCCACACTAAAAAAAAGCCGCCGACACCAGTGATGCAAGCGGCCTCTTACCGACACGATAAAACCAATCCTGTTTACTTAAAGTTCACACCGCGAATCAATTCTTTTTCACAGCACAGTGAGCGTATATGCCCCACCAGTTCCTCGATTTCCTGCTCGGTAAAAGTATCACCCCAGGCCGGCATCTTTACAGATTTATTGATTGCCGGGCCACCGAACTTGATGACCTTGTATATCTCGGTATTGGTGCGCTTCATCATATAATCGTTATCACTGTGATCCCGCGGAAGGATATTCATGGCGGGTACATTCACCCCATCACCCTTGCCATGCATACCGTGACACTGCATACAATAACTTTTGTAATTGAGATATGCTTCTTCTGCATGAATCGCGGGCGATGCCACAAACATCAGGACAGCTATTGCAAATAACACCTTAGTTGGACGCATTGAAATCCTCCTTGGATAATAAAATCAGATAATTAACAATTTTTTGTAGATCATCCGGCTTCACATTTCCGTTCGGCATCCAGATTTTGGGATCCCAGTTTTTCGGGCGCTTGATGTAGCTGAGCATAAACTCCGGCTGCAACCTGCGTCCGGCAGTATAAAGCTCGGAACCCGTATAGCCGCCGTAACCCGGTTCAATCTGATGACAGGACTGGCAGCCATACACTTTATCGATCAGCACTTCGCCATCATCCAGGGTTACCTTCATGCTTTCATCCAGCTTGACTGCGGATACCAGATCAAAATGCGGTTTGAGCTCCATCAATGCATCCGCCACTGCCTCTGCTTCTGCCTTCGACAGTTCTTCATGCTGTAGCGGCTTGAGATATTTGCCCCACAGAACATCGTATTTCCTGCCTTTCTTGGTTTTTTTCAGATTGGTTGGCGTGGAATTGATAGCACGCAGATAATTCACCCCGGCCGGCCGGATACGCACCGGCTTCTGCATCCACTCCACCAGCCATTCACGCCGGAATTTGTTGCCGGCATAAAACAGATCCGGCGCATCCCGCTTCCACAACTGCCGGATCGTCTGCGGCGCAGGCCCCTTCAAATCATGACAATATGCACAACGCGTTTTAAGTATCTCGCTGCCATTTTCCCCTGCACCGACCAGTGCAGGGGAAATCATGGCAACCAGAAAGGACAATAACAGAACACGTTTCATTGTTTATCTCCCAGTGTCTTTATCGGTTTAGTTGTGGCGATGGCCACGCTTTTTGGTGATTTTCTTACCCTTGAAGACAGCCTGATCAAAGATACCATAACCTTTTTTGATTGATTCTGCATAAAAGAAATCCGGCTCATATTTCACACCCGTCCATGGGTACCAGTCATCCTTCGGTGAATCTGCATATTCAATCACCGTAACCGCACCACCAGGAAATTTACCATTATTGGTGGATTGGTAATCAATATGGTCATGGAAGATAAAACGACCGGAATTATCCATATTGATAAATACATCATTATGCGAACCCGGAATAATCAGCTGCGTATCGACATAATAAGGGTCTTTGACAGCCAAACCATCCTTGAAACCAACCAGCATATCATGTCCATGCGAATGCATCGCATGCATGGTATTGCCGGCGCCAATAAAGCGAACACGGACAAAATCGCCATGTTTTACCCGCAGCGGCATATCAAGCGGAAAGGCTTTGGCGTTGATGGAGAAATAATTGCGTTTATCGTTCGGGCCGGCGCCAGTGCCATATTTCCCGGCAGCTGCGGACTCCCAGCTACTCATCATCATAATCACATCTTTGGTAACCTTTTTCTCCAGCGCATTCGGCTTGTCAGGATCCACGATAATCGGCCCCCACATGCCACGGATGCCGGTATGCTCATTGGCATTCACATGGCAATGGTACCACATGGTTCCAGGCTTCTCTGCCTTCCAGTGGTATGTATAGGTCTCACCCGGCTGAATACCTTTAGGCTGGGTAATGCCCGGCACACCGTCATTGTGCCAGTTGTTATGCTGAAACAGGCCATGCCAGTGAATGGTATGGGCCAACGATGTGTTGTTTTTTACATGCACTGTCACATCATCACCCTGATGCACGTGCAGCAGCGGCCCCGGCACCTGTCCATCAAAACCGAACACCTTGTATTTTAAATCCGGCGCAACCTGAATCTCTATCTCGTCAATCGTCATGGTGAATTCATGCTTCGCTGCGCTGGCCGGCATGGCTGTAACCAGCCAGACAAACACCAGCGCCAATAATGAAATTAGCTTACTGTATTTATTATTCATAAAAGACTCCTCCGCTGTGCTTCCTGCATTGTTAAGGAAACTTAATTTGAATGCAAACCTTAATGATCCCGATTAAAGATGTAAAGAGGATGTATGATAGAAAAATATTTTCAGAAACTTGCGCGTACAACACCTAATCCCCGCGCCCGATCTTGCCATATATGATAGAGTTACCCATGATACGGTCATGAAAGAATTACTGGTTTACGGTGTCAGCGGCATCGCATCGTTATTTATATTCGGATATTGCGTTCATATTTTTGTCGGTGGTATGGTCAGTGAGCAAACAGAGCTGATGCTGATTATCGGCGTTGTTCTGATCAGTGCCGCTGTCATCGGCTGGTTCGCATGGGATACGATTAAACGGACACGTTAACGCACATGACTTCTTGCCAGCCTGTGCTTTTTAACAAATAAAGCTGTTGCGCAAGAAACCCGCAGCTGCTTACTTGTAAATTTCCAGCGCCTTGGCGATATCTTTATAAACCTGCTCGTCGAACTGCTTGCGATGAAATACAAACTGGCACTTGGCACCCTGATTATCCATGCCGGTCAGCCCGAACGATTTGCCTGCATGATCGGAAAAATAGCGGATATCCTTGACCAGTGCGGTCACTGTACCATTCTTCAGTTTCAAACGGATACGATCACGGTTGATATCCAGCATCACCGGCGCCTTCGGGTGAATCAGCAATCGACGCATCACACGGCCACCACCAACCATCAAAAAGAAAAAACCCAGAAACATCAGACCATAGCCGACCATGACCTGGTCTCCGTTGCCATACCAGAGTTTCAGCCCCCAGAGCAGCAAAAAACCGACTGTCGGCACATACAGCGCCAGATCCCACAAGACGCCCGCCTTGTCGGGATGCAATTCACATTGTACTTCCTGCCAGCTCCTGCCCATTCAGCCCCCCTCTCCCGCACCGGATGTCAAATCAGCCAGCACCGGATCAATTTCCTGATATAACATACGCCCCGGATAAACCACTTTCACCAGACCTTCAGCATCCACCACAAAAGTCCAGGGCTCTCCCCGCACCTGAAAAGCATCATAGGCTTCCGGATTGAAATACTGATCCATATGCAGGAAAATCACCTGATGTTCATACTTGTTCATCATTTCTTTCATTAACTGCAGTTGTTTATCACACTGGGTGCAATGGCCCGGCGTGGCAAATTCCAGCACAATCGGCTTGTGCTGCCTGACCGCCTCATCGAATGAGAGCTGATACATACGCGGATCGGGATAGCGGTAGCTGGTGATCTTCGACATATCACCACCCACATCAGCCAGTGTCTTGGTTTTCAATACCGGAGCCTGTTTGCCGGTCAGAAACACCCCGCCACCACCGACACTACCGAAATCGCCATCGCAGGCAGCCAGCGCCATCAGCAGCAGCCCGGCGACCAGCCAGCGCATCACCGACAGTCGCATCAGCGATTGGCCCGCCAGTCGGCACAGGTACGGAAGATATTGTAAGCCCAGATACAGTTGGCCAACAACACAATCGAACCGAATATTCCCATCACGGCCAGCCACGGTCGTACCAGATGCTCCACATCAGCCGGTAACATCGTCTGACTGGCCACCCCTCCGATCACACCGGCCGTACTGAAAAAGACTACCATGCCGATCAAACCGAAGTTGTGAGTCCAGAAATGCACCTTGACCAGCTTCAGACTATAGATAGGACGCTTGGCCAAACGCGGTACGACATAATACACAGCCGCAAAAATTGCCATCTCCACCCAGCCCAGAAGATTGATATGGGTATGGGCGCGCACAATCAGTTTACCAAACATCCGATGATCAACGAAATGACGGAAATCATGAATGCCGCCCATCAAGGCACCCCATGAAAAGCCAATGATGCTGTAGATCACACAGGCGAAGATAAACCACAGGGTATATTTTACATACTCTTCCTCTTCCCATGGCTGAAGTGTCGATTGATGTATCATTCCGTTGCTCCTGCATCCGGCTCAGTCGTTGCCTGCTTGTCCCTGAGATCTGTGTATTTTTCTTTCCATTCTTTTGGCGCCCATGTCTTGACCATACTATCGATAAAAGGCGAATCCCCCTTGGGAGGAACCGGTGCCGATGAAGAGCCCTGATCGGATTTCAATTCGGATAAAAACACCGCTATGGCATGTAATTTTTCTTTCGGCAGCAATGCCACATGCGCAGCTGCACGCTGGCCGGGCCTGTGATCAATCGTTTCACTGCCATAGTTGCTGACCGGATCGATCAGAAAGGCATAGATCCATTCCTGGCTTCGGCGCGAACCCAAACCGTCGAGATCGGCCGTTTGCCCCATATTGGTTCCATTACGCAATGCCCGATGACAGGTCGTACAACCTTCAACACGAAAATATTCGGAGCCCTTCTGCCCTTCCACTGACAGACTGGCATGGGTTTTCTGCTCAAAAATCGGCTTGTCGGATGTAGCAATAAAAAATTGCATGATCACGAAAGCAATCAGGGCAAAGACAACAAACACACCTGCCACTGTAAATAAAATTTTCTCGCCGGGTTTGAGGGGTTGCTGGTTGGTAGACATGGAGCGGCATTATTCCGCCTGACACCTACTTTGCAAGAACAGAATCAAATCCAGATCATAAAAAAGACCGGCAGAAATATTCTGCCGGCCCATGCATCCGAATCAACGTTACTCCAGGATCCTGTCCATTGCCGCCTCGGACAGTGTTGCACTGGTCAGGCGCCACACAACGATACTCTGATCTTTGGCCACAATGAGTTTTGCCCAAAGGCTCTTATCTGCATTGTTCATCAGCTTATAATTCAAATGCGAATATGCCATGGATTCAAGACTCATGGTGCATGCATCCTCATCATATCCCTGACCACCTGACGGAGCACAAATACCACTGCGCTTGAACAGATCGACAAAGGTATCCGCATTCACTTCAATCTTGGGTGCCTCACTCACAACGGCAGCTGAATTGGCATATTTGCTGGTCGTATCAATTTCCACAGGAGCCAGGTTTTCCGGCAACTGCGTCCTGATTGCACCTTCAAGCTGATGGAAATTGATACCCTCTTCCAGTTCCGCCGCATCGTTGTTTTCAATACCTGCTGTCAAATGCCCGAAAGTAAAATACAGGCCGCCATAACTGGCGATCACAAGGCAGACACCACAGGTGATATAGAACAATACCATTCTCAATCCGTTATTCTGATTCTGACCTTTTGCCATCCATATCCTCCTTGGCTGTAATCATCCCGTGCTAATAATGGCGAAACAATACTATCATTTACATCTTATGAAAAGAGCAACAAAACCATGCCTCCGAATTGGAAACAGTTCCTCTTCATTCACAAGCCAATTCGCGTTATCATTGAGTGATGGGAAACCTGATGGATGGCATTCTGTTTCATGCTTCCACGCCCGCCACGCTGGGGGTGGAAATGGAATGGATGACTGTGAATATAACATCCGGCAGACAGGTTCCTGCAGCGCCGGATGTCTTTGCAGCGACCGGCGACACACCGCGCATCAAACCGGAACTGTTCACCTCCATTGTTGAAATCAACACCGATATCCAGACAAACACGCCTGCCGCCATGCAACAGCTGCAACAATTGTATGAGCAGGTCGACACAGTACTGCACCATAAAAACACTGCCCTGCTCAGTTCCGCGACACACCCGTTTTCACACTGGCGCGAACAACAGGTCAGCGATGATCCGCGCTATGCCCGATTACTCAAACGCCTGTGCTGGGTGGCACGCCGTTTCAATATCTGTGGTATTCACGCCCACATCGGTATGCCCGATGGCGACACCTGCATCCGGGCCATGAATCATCTGTTACCGATCATGCCTGTATTTCTGGCGATTTCGGCCAATTCCCCGTTCTGGCATGGTGAAAAAACCGGCCTGATGGCCAGCCGCATCAAGATTTTCGAAGGTTTGAGTCAGGGCGGCATGCCCTTTTATTTCACCGACTGGCAGGATTTTGAACACTGCGCAGCCCGCTTGCAATCTACCGGCAGTATCGATTCTGTGCGTGATATCTGGTGGGAAATGAGACCGCATCCGGATTTCGGTACGCTGGAAATCCGTATCGGTGACATGCCGGGAACCTTTGATGATACAGCAGCTTACATCGCATATGTACGAGCTGAAACAATGGCTGCCATGCATCCGGAAGACACTCCAAAAGTACACCCGTCGTTGATTCGCGAGAATCGCTGGCGTGCATGCCGTTATGGTATACATGCCACCATGATCGACCCTTTCACTGAAAAACTGATTCCCGTACTGGACTGGCTTGAACAACGTCTGGATAAACTTGCTTCACCGGGTACGGATGCAGATGAACTGGCCATTATTGCAGCCCGTATTCCGCACTGGAGACAATACGGCGGTGGTGCAGAAGTGCAGCTTCGTCTGTATGATAAATTAAAAGATTTCGGACAAATGGTGAAAGCAATGCGTAAACAGGATGGATGGCACCCATGAATATCGAACATGCAAACCCGGGGAAACCTGATGCCGAAGCCATTGAATCCGGATCATCAGGGGAAACACTGGCTGCAGCCATCAGGACTGTCATGCCGGAAGTCATCAATATCCGTCGCGCCCTGCACCGGCAGCCGGAGCTTTCCGGCGAAGAACAGCAAACAGCCGGACTGGTGACAGATTATTGTAAGAAACTCGGGTTGAATGTCCGGCAAAATATTGGTGGGTGCGGTGTTCTGGCATACCTGAACAGCGGTGAGAACAAGCCCTGGCTGGCATTTCGCGCTGACATGGATGCCCTGCCCATTACCGATGCCAAACAACGCCCTTATACATCAATGAAAGATGGCATTTCACACAGCTGCGGCCACGATGCACATACAGCCATTCTGCTGGGGGCAGCAAAGGTATTGAGCCGCTTCAAAGACATACTGAATTATAATATCGCCTTTATTTTCCAGCCGGCCGAAGAAACCTGCCAGGGTGCTTCGGCCATGCTGCGCGATCACCTGTTCAGGGATATCAAACCGGAACAGATTTATGCCCTGCATGTGTATCCCTATCTGCCGGCGGGATCAATCGGCCTGCGAGAAGGGGCCATGTGCGCCGCCGCAGATATGTTCGATGTTAAAATCCGGGGGCATGGCGGACATGCCGCGCGTCCGCACGAATGTATTGATGTGGTGCAGGTTGCCAGTCAGATGATTCAGGCCCTGCACCAGATTGTCGGCCGCAGAGTCAATCCCCTGCATCCTGCCGTACTGACTATCGGTCAGATTCACGGTGGTCATGCCGGTAATGTCATTCCCGATCACCTTACTTTTTCAGGCACTTTCCGCAGCCTGCATCCTGAAGTCCATGAGGAAATTCGTGCCCGTATGAGCCAAATCATTCGACAAACTGCCGAAGCCTGGGGAGCCACAGCCCGCTTCACTCTCAGGCAGGCTACACCCGTTTTAACCAACAACCCGAATCTTCTGGCCCGGGCTACTCGCATCTTCAAGGAAATGGCCCCTGACATGAAACTGATTGAGATCAAAGAAGCATCAATGGGTGGGGAAGATTTTGCTGAATTTCTGCATGATATCCCCGGTTGTCTGTTCCGCCTCGGCACCGGCAGCAGTCCGGAAACCCGATACCCCTTGCACCACCCCTGCTTTGATATCGATGAATCAGCTATGCATTCCGGTATCACCGCCTTCACGGCTCTGGCCATAAGATAACCAACCGGCACACCATCTCACATCAATAAAACAGCGACTGTAACAAGCAGCATCAGCACGATCAGCCAGGTGATTTTCCAGAAAGGTGATGCAGTCCTTATGGCGCCAATCGCGTAGGATAATAGCGAAAGACCCAGAACTGCGAATATTGCCAGCACAAAATAATTAACCAGCTCCATAGCTCACTCCATATGCGTAATAGCACCAAGAAGATACGTCCAAATACAGCTCCCGCATAGTGGAAGCTGAATGACTGTGGTCGAAAATCAATTTTGCGATTAGCCTGCCCAGCCTGAATCAGGGATATGGCTGCAGCCTCAACGAGCTTGACCCAAAAACAAAAAATGGAATCCATATGCCAGAACAAACACCCACAACAGACAATACAATACCCGCATTCAGCCTGCAGAAACTTTACATCAAGGATATCTCATTTGAGAATCCCAATGCTCCGGCTGTATTCACCATTCCACATGATCAACCGAAAATCGAAATGAACCTGGGCGTGAACCACCAGCAAATCGATGAAGACCACTGGGAAGTGACCTTGAAGATTTCGATCATCACGCGCAACAGCGATGGTGAAAAACTGCTGTTCGAGGTCGAGGTCGAGCATGCCGCCATTTTCTATCTGAAAAACATTGATCCCGAGCACATGCCATTACTGCTCGCAGTCGATGCCCCGACCATTATTTTCCCCTACACCCGCCAGATTATCAGCCAACTGACCATTGATGGCGGCTTCATGCCTCTGCTGCTTGAACCGATCAATTTCCGGGCAGCATATGAAAGCAGCCAGACACAACCTGATGGGGCGGCACTGCATTAAGGAAGCGCTGAACCAATCAGCGCCCCATAACCGCTATTACCTTCCCACTCCCTTCAACACAAAGAAAGAGGCCGGGATAACCCGGCCTCGGAGAGAAGAAAGAAAAAAATGCCTGAATCAGGCTGTGGTCTGGATATACCTGGTCATCAGCGTCAGATTGCCCAGATCAACAATCTGTCCATGTCTGGCATCGGCCTTTTTCAGGAAAAAATTCAAGCCGCCACGATGTTCCAGGCGCGTATTATTGCGGGCTTCCGCACCGAACTTCTTTTCAATCGCTGCAAGATAATTGTTCATTGCCTTTTTGATTTCCATCGTAAACCTCCTTTGGAATCAGATGGCGCAATGATGGGAAACGTGCATGAGAATATCGTGATAACGACATGATAATCTTTTAAGAAATCGATAAATTTCCTTTCATTTACAATAACTTAGGTGATACACATCACATACCTCAGGGGGCCGGCAATTATTCACTGTTATCACCCCGACGGATACCCATCAGCTCGGCCTGAATGAAAGCATCAATATCTCCGTCCAGAAATGCCTGCGTGTTGCCTGTCTCCATGCCGGTACGCAAATCCTTGATACGCGACTGATCCAGCACATAAGAACGAATCTGGTGTCCCCAGCCAATCTCGGTTTTGGTATCTTCCATGGCCTGTTTTTCCGACTGCTGTTTTTCGATCTCCAGTTCATACAACCGGGCCTTGAGCATTTTCCAGCATGCATCGCGATTCTTGTGCTGCGAGCGATCATTCTGACACTGCACCACCACACCGGTCGGGATATGCGTCATACGCACAGCCGAATCGGTTTTGTTCACATGCTGACCACCGGCACCGCTGGCACGGTAGGTATCAGTCCGGACATCGGCCGGATCAATTTCGATATCAATCTCACGATCAATGTCCGGATAGGCAAACACCGATGAAAACGAAGTATGGCGGCGATTGCCCGAATCGAACGGTGATTTGCGCACCAGCCGGTGCACACCGATTTCGGCCTTCAGAAAGCCATAGGCATAATCGCCCTTGATAGACACTGTAGCCGATTTGATACCAGCCTCTTCACCTGCCGTACATTCCATCAGTTCCGTTTTAAAGCCCTTGCGCTCGGCCCAGCGCAAATACATACGCAACAGCATTTCAGCCCAGTCCTGAGCCTCGGTGCCACCGGACCCCGCATTGATATCGAGAAAAGCGGATTCAGCATCGGTTTCACCACCCAGCATCTGGGCCAGTTCCAGTGCCTCAATCTGTGATTGAACTCCATCAAGCACTTCGACAGCCTCAATCTGGGAATCGCGATCCCCTTCTTCCGCACCCATCTCAAACAGGGTGGTTGCATCCTCCAGATCACTGCATGCCTGTTTATAGTCGCTTAACACTTTCTCAACGCGCGCGCGCTCCTGCATCAGGCGCTGTGCTTCAGCCTGATTATCCCACAGGCTCGGGGCTTCGATACGTGCGTTTAACTCGCGCAGATCATCTTCTTTGGCATCGACGTCAAAGTGACCTCCGCATGGCGCCCAGACGTTTACCACAGTCCTCCGCCCGTGTCCTGAATCCTGAAATCTGATCTTCAATGCTCATTGTTTGCTCCAAAAGCGGTGTGGGTTTGAAAGGATGTGGAAGGTACATCCCCACCGCTTCAAATCAACTTCAAAAATCAATAAAAAGACTCAATAAAAGTTTCGAGACCAGAAAAAGTAACAGTCACGGTGCCTGCACTGATGGCTTTCCAAGAGTACACCGGCTTATAGATATGTTCCTATTAATCCAATCAGGATGATGACCAGAACAGGAAACCATACAGGTGCAAGAGATTTTATTCTATCGGACACATCTTTGCCGGAAAGGTTTTTCATTTTAGGCAAAAGCATCTGAGTCGAACCGAATAATTCTACGGCATCTCTGGATGACATGACTTCGCAGTAACAAATTGTTGCACTTGCCATCCGGTCAGCCGCGACCTAGAAGCTATCCATGGCCATTAAATCAACGATTTTCAAAGCTGAACTCCAGATTACAGATATGGATCGCCACTATTACCATGACCATACGCTAACCATTGCACGGCATCCGTCAGAAAATGATGCACGCATGATGCTGCGTATTCTTGCCTTTGCCCTGCATGCTCACGACAACCTTTCCTTCACCAAAGGTTTAAGTAGCGAGGATGAGCCCGACCTGTGGCAGAAAAGTCTCAGTGATGAAATCGAATTGTGGATCGACCTCGGCCAACCGGATGAGAAACGTATCCGCCGCGCCTGCGGTCGGGCCAGAGAGGTCGCCATTTACACCTATAACCGATCAGCTGCCGATGCCTGGTGGCATAAAATGCAGGGGAAACTGCAACGTTTCTCCAATCTCCGCGTTATCAATATCTCCGATAGTATAGTTTCATCACTGGCCGGTTTCAGTCAGCGCACCATGCAATTGCAATTCACGATTGAGGATGGCAGCGCTCTGCTCTCCAATGGCGAACAGTCGATGGAAATCACACCCACCACCATCATGCAAAATAAATGAATGTGCGTATCGACAAATGGTTATGGGCCGCCCGCTTCTTTAAAACCCGGGGGCTTGCCACAGAAATGGTCAATGGCGGTCATGTGCAAATCAACGGCGAACGCACCAAACCATCCAAACCGGTACAAATCAATGATGAACTGCAGATTCATCGCGGCCAGGAACGCTTTACTGTCATTGTCACCGGCCTGGCAGAAAAACGAGGGTCTGCCACCATGGCGCAAACGCTGTTTCAGGAAACAGAACAGAGTATCGCCATGCGTGAGGAGCAAAAGCAGCTGCGCAAACTGCATGCTGCAACTTCCCCTTCACCAGACAAACGCCCGGATAAAAAAGCCCGCAGGCATATCATTCGTTTTGTCAAAAGGGAGGATTAACCAGCCGGAACGATCTTTCCCTGCTTGATGCTGAATATATCCAGTTGCTTCTGCCCAACGCCCGTATCATCGAAATGCACATGCCCGGTCATGGCTGGAAACCCTTCCGGATTCTGCAGCGCCTCAAAAATCGCACGTCTCTCCAACCCTAAACGACTGGTCATGACTGTCGCAATCCGCATGGTATCATAGGCCAGTCGCATCAGATTCGTTGTTTTGTCGCTGCCCCAGGTTTGCCTGTAAATGAAGCGAAAACGGCGCGCAGACGGATCATCGCTGTCTCCAACACTGCCTGATGAAGCAAAACGGGCATAGGAGAGGTAACGGCCACGATCATCCAGCAAATGGCCATCCTGCCAACGACTACTGCCATAAACAGGTAAGCCGGAAATATCAGCATAAGCCATCTGACCAGCTAGCAAAGCAACCTGTTTGCCATTCAGGGCGAGATAAATGGCATCGAAATTCGCCGGCATGCGTATTTCCATATCCATGGCCGGTAAGAACACATTCAAATCCTCATCCAGTTCAGCCAGCAGCACATCATCATCTGTCTCGTAACGCAATTGCCGCAAACGCTCACGATAATCAATCATGCCATCGTCCAGCTGTACGGTCTGCAACACTTCGCCGCCCAATGCCTCGAAAGCAGAAACAAACATATCCGCTTCCACCTGTTTTTCTCCGCCAGCGGAAATCACCACCATGCGTTCAGCTTCATGTTGCCATGCATAACGGGCCATCACATCCACCTGCGCCAAAGGTGACAACGTATGAACAAACAGGGCATCGGATTGATGAGCCAGATCCATTCTTCCGGTCAGACTGATCACAGGAACAGAAGATTTGAGATGTGGAAGCAAAGCCTCGGTCGTCTCCGCCAACAACGGGCCGATAATCATCTGAACCGATTCATCCACCAGCTGGCGGTATGCCTCGACTGATTTGGCCGGATCCGAAGCTGTGTCTTCGATGCGCAGGGTGATGTACTCATCATATTCCAGGCCGGCCAGTGCAATCCGGATACCGCGCAAAGCCTCACGCCCGTATCGGGCATATTTACCACTCAACGGCAACATCACACCAATTTTCGCCGCCCTGACTTCTCCGGACGCCCAGGATTGCAATTGATCGATTTCCGAAGCCCCCGGCATGGCTGCGGACAGCAATGCTGCAATTCGGCCGATCTCCTCCATGTTTCCGCTCATCAGGCGTGCACGGCCGGCATAAAGTGCAAAAGCCGGCAAAATATCGGTTGATAATGCCTGATCAGACATCAATTGTTCCACAGTCTCCACGGAGGCACGTCGGGCAGCCATCCTCAACCAGTTATCGCGCCCGGCCAGATCAACCTCAGCCGCCGCCAGCAACCACCCGACAGCCTCACGTTCGCCGGATTTCAGTGTGAGTTCAGGACCAACTGCCAGAATATTATCCAGCAACTCTCTCGTCAGCCGGGAATGTCGCAGGGATAGCTGCATCCGATCCAGTGCGCGACTACTTTCATCCTGATTCAGCCACCATTGGGCCACCCAGAAATGAGCATAGGGAACCAGCCCATGTTGCGGATACACCTGAATTGCACCATTGGCAGCCTCAACCGCGCCCGGGTAGTCAGCCTCAAGCATCAATTGTGCCTTGCGGAATATTGCTTCCTCACGAACAGGGGCAGGACTATCCTGCGCCAGGCGCTCCAGCTCCTGCAGCATAGCACCGGCATCGCCACCGGCCCGGAATCGGGCCATCATATTCTGAATCGCAGCATCGCTCTCAAACCCGGTCGCCATTTGCGATGTAGCGGGCTTGACGATCATATCCGATGTCGTTTTGGTCTGGCAGGCATTCAGCAGCAGCAATGAAAAAATCGCAGCCAGCATTGCAGCCGGCAGACGGGAAAGATAATGTGTCCACAACATGGATTCGCAGCCTAGGGCCTGTTCATGAAAAATGCGAGCACAGAACAACAGCTTGAGATTCAGCCATACAAAGCATCAGGAGACAAATTTGACCGAGCCCGAAAAACGACAGCCACAGCGGCACCACACCAATTCTGACCGCAATGCTGATCAACCCGGCCATGGCCGGCTGTTCATTGTCGCCACCCCCATCGGCAATCTTGCCGACATGACTTACCGGGCTGTTGAAACATTGAAGTCCGTCCACGTGGTTGCTGCCGAAGATACAAGAACCAGTCGCAAACTGCTGCAGCATTACGGCATCCGGACACCGATGATTGCGGTACATGAACACAATGAAGAAGCCATGGTTCAAACCCTGCTGGTACGACTGGAAAATGGAGAGGATATCGCACTGATCTCCGATGCCGGCACGCCATTGATTTCCGATCCCGGCTATCGGCTGGTATGCAGCCTTCAAGCCCGGTCCATTCAGATTATCCCGATTCCCGGTTGCAGCAGCGTGATAACAGCGCTTTGCGCTGCAGGGTTACCAACCGATCATTTCCGTTTTGCGGGTTTTTTGCCACGCAGTGGCAAGGCGCGCCAGATGGCATTGAACCGTATTGCCGGCGCTGATGAAACCGTTATTCTGCTTGAGTCCCCCCGTCGTCTGCTTGCCACACTGGAGGATATACAGCGGAACATGCAGCCGGAACGGGAAATTGTTGTGGCCCGGGAGCTGACCAAATTGCATGAGCAGTTTATTCGGGGCAAAACAGATCAACTCCTGACCTATTTCAAACAACATGTGCCACGCGGGGAAATCGTACTGTTGATCGGCCCGGCCAGCGATGAAAGCGTTGAACTTACCGACCGCCATATTCTCGACTGTCTGGCCGAACCAGCCATGCAGGCCTTGCCGCCATCCGCCCGTGCCAAAGCCGTAGCCCACACGCTGGGCATCAGCAAATCGCGTGTTTATGCGCTGATTACGGGGCGTTCGTGAATTCATCTCAATGAGCAAAGTTCAGTGAGTACAAAACAGGGGCAACGTGGTGAAGATCGTGCTTCACGCCATCTACAGCAGCGGGGATATACCGTACTGGATCGTAATATACGCCTCGGGCGCGGTGAACTTGATATTGTCGCCCGGCGCGGTGACCTGATTGTTTTCGTTGAGGTGAAAGCACATCAATCCCGGGAATCGGGGCTACTGGCCATGCATCCGGATAAATGTGCGCGTCTGCAATCGGCAGCTGAAACATGGCTCAGTCGGCATGCAAATTACAGCGACTGTCAATGTCGCTTTGATTTAATTATCCTGACCCCTAGAGTCGGCTTACCAGCGTGGGTGCCCCCGCGCATTGAACACATGGAGGACATTATCAGGTGAGTATCAATTCGCAGCATGCCTGCTCCTTGATTGAGCAGGCTTTTACAGAGGGCATTGAACTGCGCCGACAGTGCCTGAAACAGCTGACCGAACCTTTGCAGCATGCAGCGAATGCCATCGTCACCTGTCTGAAAAACGGCGGCAAAGTATTGGCCTGCGGTAATGGCGGATCGGCAGCCGATGCCCAGCATTTTGCAGCCGAACTGGTCAACCGTTTTGAAATAAACCGACCCGGCATGGCTGCTGTGGCACTCACCCATGATGCCTCGGTCATTACCAGCATCGCCAACGATTTTTCCTTTGCCCAGGTGTTTTCCAGGCAGATTGAAGCTCTGGGGCGTCCGGGCGATCTGTTGCTGGCCATTTCCACCAGTGGTAATTCAGAAAATGTTGTTGCTGCCGCCGATGCAGCCGATGCAGCCGGCATGCAAACCATTGCCCTGACCGGTAAGGATGGCGGTGCTCTGGGGCGCAATACACACATCAATCTGCATCTCAATATTTCCCACCCGTCCACACCACGGATTCAGGAAATGCACATCACCTGCCTGCATATTCTGTGTTCTCTGGTCGATCAATCCATGTTCGGAGACAACCATGACCATTAAACCGCTTTCTTTCAGCAAACTCAAAACCGTACCGCTGGCCAAACGCAAGATTGACAGTGACAGCAAGGATTTCGGCGCACCATTCCAGCCGGGAAGCGGTTTTGAAAGTTTTCTCTGCAGCCTTCCAAACCTGGGTTGTGCCGGTAATCTGTTTCGTTTGCGCGATGCCATTACCCATGCTTTCCGCAATAAACATGCGATTATTCTTGCCTGTGGTGGACATGTGCTTGATTCCGGCCTGGGGCCGATGATTTGCCGCCTCATTGAACAGAAGGTTATTTCAGGGCTGGCCCTGACCGGTGCTGCACTGGAACATGACGTGGAAATTGCCATTTCCGGACGCACCGTAACCGCCCGTGAACGCGAACTGAGCCATGGCCGTTACTGTAGCACCGAAGAAACTGGCTGCCTGATCAACGATGCCATCAATTTCGGCACGGCTGAAAACTGGGGTATCGGTAAAAGTGTGGGCAAATATCTGCAGGAATCGGATCTTGAACATCTCGATCATTCTGTCGTCGCCACCGCTTTTCGTTACGGCATTCCGGTTTCCGTGCACCCGGCTATCGGTGCGGATGCTTTCTGCTTTCACCCCGCCGCACACGGTGAATCTCTGGGAGCTGCCGGCATGGTCGATTTCCGGCTTTTGGCCGGCATGATGGCTGTCTCCAGTCATGGCGTCGTCATCAATATTGCCTCCAGCGTCGTCATGCCACGGGTTTTGTTACAGGCCGTTGATGCAGCCCGTAATTTGGGAAAAACCATTGAAGCCGTCACCACTGCCATCATTGATCCATCTGCCAGCACAAGCGCTATCACAGATGTCGTCAACCGCTTATCCCAACCCGATGGTACCGGATTCTGCTTATCCGGACCCGATGAAATACTTCTCCCCTTGCTCTTTGCCTCCGTGCTGGAAGCATTGGGCGACGATATTCACTGAAGCATTTACACCAACCCTTTACCGGAGATTCCATGCCACTGATTCGATTACTTGTTTTGTTCATCATCCCACTATCCCTGACGGGCTGTTTCGCCACGGCTGTCGTAGGCACAACAGCTGTGGCCAGCAGTGCCCATGATGAACGCAGCCTGGGACAGCAGTTCGATGATATTGCCATAGCTTCCAAAATCGATGCCCGCCTGATTGCAGAAAAAAATATGCCGTCTCGCTGGGTCAGCGTTGAAGTCATCCATGGTCATGTAACCTTAACGGGATATCTGCCCAGCAAGTCGCACATTGACCGTGCCGTTTATATTATCAAACGCATGGACAACGTTGTTTCGGTGAGTAGTAAATTGAAAATCGGCGAACCAAAAATCAAAGAAATCGCATCCGACTCGTGGATTACCACCAACGTCAAAAGAAAACTCCTGAATGACAAAATCGTTTCCGGTTTCAATATCCATGTTGAAACCGTCAATGGTAAAGTTTATCTGCAGGGCACAGTCAAAAACGCTGCCGAACGGCAGCGCGCCAAGGATATTGCCCGTGGAACAGATGGAGTCACTGCTGTTGTCGATCTGATAAAATCCGGCGATTCGTGAGACATTCAACGGCCCTGCAACAGGCCAGAGAACAGGTTGAGCAATGGAAAAAACAGGGCAAGCGAATTGTTTTTACCAACGGCTGTTTTGACCTGCTGCATCCCGGCCATATTGATTATCTGGACAGGGCGGCAAAGCTGGGCGACGTTCTGGTTGTCGGCCTGAACGATGATGATTCTATTCGCCGTCTCAAGGGAAAGTTCCGCCCTATCAACCCGTTACAGGATCGCGCCACCATGTTGGCCGCTTTGCGCGCCGTCGATCTGGTTATCCCTTTCCCGGAAGATACGCCTTTGAATCTGATCACAGCCCTGATGCCCGATATTCTGGTCAAGGGTGGTGATTATCAACCCGATGATATTGTCGGAGCAACAGAAGTCAGAAATGGCGGCGGCAAAGTGATTGTCATGCCCTTTATGGATGGCCACTCCAGCACAAGTCTTATTCAACGGATTCAGGCTATCAAAACCTGAAATGGCCTGCTCTCACCTAACGCGCATGGACTTTTCCACCCCGTGATATGAAACAGTATCACAGGGTGGGAAGAAGTCATGCAGGCGCGTTGTTTGTTTCATGTTGATAAGCAGAAAAGCGATCAAGCGGTATTTACCTGACCAATATGTTCCGGCAACAGGGAATCGACAAATGCTTCGGCATCGAATGGCATCAGATCTTCAAGGGTTTCTCCAACTCCGATATAACGTACAGGAAGCCCGAACCTGTGCGACAGCTGCAACACAATACCGCCTTTCCCGGAACCATCGAGCTTGGTTACAATCAGACCGGTAGTACCCGCCACCTCACGAAATTTCTCGACCTGAACGACTGCATTCTGCCCGGTACCGCCATCGACAACCTGCCATACTTCATGTGGTGCCTCAGGAAATGCCTTGCTGATCACCCGGCGCACCTTGGCCAGTTCATCCATCAGGCCACGATCGGTCTGCACCCGACCGGCGGTATCCACAATCACCACATCATATTTTCGAGCCACACCACGCTGGATGGTATCGAATGCAACTGCCGCCGGATCCGCCCCTTCATGCTGACGCACCATATCGGCACCGGCGCGTCCCACCCAGACAGCCAGCTGCTCAACTGCAGCAGCACGAAATGTGTCACCGGCACCAACCAGCACTGATTTTCCCTGCTGGCGAAACATTGTGGCCAGTTTACCAATGGTGGTGGTTTTGCCAGTTCCATTCACGCCAACCACCAGCAGCACAAACGGACCCGATACCGGTTCATGGATCGAATCTGTTTCTGGAATCATATCAAGCATGGATGTTTTCAGTGCTTCAATCGAACTCCCTCGCCGTTTGCGCGCCTTCAGCACCAGAGATCCGGATAATTCAGCACCGCAATCGGCCATAATCAGGCCATCCTCAATATCAATCCATTCTTCTTCGGACAATGCATCGACCGAACCACCCGGCACCATTTGTGCCAGCGTATCCCTGCTGCGCGACAAGCCTTTTTTCAGTCTGGAAAAAAACGAAGACATAACGATGCTCTCCCGATTACTGCAATACTCCGGAGTTCAAACCGCTCCGAAAGATGCATACCCTAGCGCTTGCCCCAGCTTTTGGCAGCTCCTGTACTGCGACCCTATACGCTCTTTTACCGGATCAAATCCGACCCAGTGCCTGCGCCAGTTGCCATACCGTATCGGGAATATCGGAACGAACAAAATGCTGGCGCTGTTCATCCAGATGCTGCTGCACCCGATCCATATCAGGCCCTTTGCTCTCCCGTATCAGAGCCGCTGCTGCAGCCAACTGGGCCGGCTGAACATCTTTGCATAATGGCGGATTGCTGCCACCCAAAGCATCCAGCAACTCAAACACACGCTCACCTGCATCATGGACCGCCACATGCATTTGCATGTGTTCTGCATTGCCATGCCCCGAATTTTCGGCCATACCGGGTTTCATACTCATAGCTCCAGCGGGAGAATCTGGCATTTGTCCCATCATATCGTGAATCTTCGCCATCTCAGATCCGCCCATGGCCCTGCGCAACATGGTCACTGATGCTTGAATCATATCGGCTCGTGATTCCGGCGCTGAGCATGCGGCCTGCACAGCCAACATGGCCGACTGCTTGACCATGTTCCGAATGCTGTCCAGTTCGGACTGCATCACTTCCTGCTGATGACTGCAGGCAGTTAAAAATGTCATGGATGTAAACAACAATAACGCCATCATTCCGGTTCTGAACATGATCAACTCCCCTGCTTTAATATTGCAGCCAGCATGGCATGTGCAATCATACCCAGCATTCTCATCGAACAAAGCCACCTGGTTTCTACCATCAGGATTGACATTGCAGCCATGGCGAATGGCTTGCTGCGTAGTTTTAGTCATGCACGTTAGCTGGAAAGGCTATCGTAACTCGATTATTTCGCACGGCTTATCCCGAATTTTCATCCGACACCCGCTCAACCTTATCGCCGCTAATGATTGATATATTCGATGGCTCGCCACGTTTGGCTTCAAAGCGATCATCAATGGTTGTTGAATCCACATGTAGCAACCCCATGTCCTCAGCGTATGCGGGCATTCCATATAACAACACGCCTCCCAGCATTGATATTACGATAATTTTTTTCACCATCTCCCTCCCCTGGTAAATAAATGCATTAGAAATATTCCATTTGATGGCGCGAACAGTAGCCCTCTCACCAGCTTGAAAACATTGGACAAGATGCCGCGCGACATATTGCCGCACTGCATAATTTCCATCTGTCCGTTATGCTGCGCACATGCTTGAAACGACCGTTGACTTCTCCCGCTACATGGCACGCCTGCTGATTTTGCGGGGCATGATGCTGGTCGCTTTTGCACTGCTGATTGTCTATGCCCTGAGCCAGCCGGAGCAGCAAATCAATCAGCCAGTGCTATTCGGACTGTTTGTTTGCGCTATGTTGATCAGCCTGCCCGTGACATTGGCCTTGCGTGGAAAAAGACGCATTCGGTCTCATCAGATGCTACTTCAAATTGTATTTGATGTTGCCCTGTTATCTGCCCTGTTGTTCTATACGGGCGGTTCAACCAACCCGTTGATTTCTCTGCTTCTACTGCCGGTTCTGGTTGCCGGTTTAACCCTGTCGCGCCAGCACGCATGGGGCATCGCCCTGCTGACAATGCTGGTCTACACCTTGTTGATGTACTTCAATATTCCGCTGTTCAGCATGCACCATGAAGGCATGATCCCCCATGAATTCAAACTGCACCTGCTGGGCATGTGGCTGACATTTGTATTAAGCATCACCCTGTTAATCAGCCTTATTGTGCGCATGAGCGAGCAACGCAGGGAACGTGAGCGACAATTGACCGAATGGCAGCAGCGCAGCCTCCGGGAACGCGCCATGCTTGCGCTTGGCGCGCAGGCGGCATCGGATGCGCATGCCCTGGGTACACCGCTGAATAGCCTGTTATTATTAACAGAAGAAATGCAAAGCCTTCAACCGCAGTCTGAAAAAACAAAACATCTGAAACAAATGCAACAACAACTGCGGCACTGTAGCCATGTATTGAATCGTTTAAGCCAGCGTGCACGAGTATTAAGCAGCAGTGGAATACAGCAAACATCCATCAATGAACTGTTTGAAAGCGCCGTTGCGCAATGGCGGAATTTGCGCCCTGGTATCCAGGTTCACCTGAGCTACCCGGATCAAACCGCACCAATGATACTGACCGACCCCATGTTGGAGCAATCGCTGTTCATTCTACTGGATAATGCCGCCGATGCAGGCGCCAGTGAAGTGACAATCAAGCTGTCATGGGATGATGGACATATCTCTCTGACTGTATGCGATAACGGATCAGGCTTTATCGAATCCCTGCTGGATGTGCTCGGCAGCGAGCCGATCACCACCAAGGACAACGGTAAAGGACTGGGGCTGTATCTGGTGCGTTTTGTGCTGGAACAGATGCACGGGACGGTGCAATTTGGCAATCAACCACAAGGTGGTGCACAAGTTTTGCTGCAATGGCCTGCTACAATCAATCACGAGGTAAATTCACAATGAACCCGGTCATGCTGGTAGTCGATGACGACACCGTATTTTGCAAAATTCTCACGCAAGCGCTACAGCGCAAAGGTATTGAAAGCATTCAGGCTCACTCTGCGGATGATGCCATGGGTCTTATTGAACAGGTGCAATTTACTCACGCAGTCATTGACCTGAACCTGGGTTCGGGCGATTCAGGATTGTTCGTATTGCGCTATCTGGCAGAAGCGCAGCCCTTGTGCCGATCCCTCATGCTCACCGGCTTTGCCAGTATTGCAACTGCGGTGGAAGCAACAAAAAGCGGTGCTGATCAATATCTTCCCAAGCCCGCTACAATTGATGAGATACTGGCAGCCTTCGATCAAAGCATCGAACCCCCCACCCCATCAATTCCAAATCAGTCACCCAGCCCCAAACGACTGGAATGGGAATACATCCAGCGCACGCTACTCAAGAATCGGGGCAATATTACGGCTACAGCCAAAGAACTGGGCATGCATCGTCGAACCCTGCAACGCAAACTGGCCAAGCACCCGCCTTGCAGATGATGGGGCAACAATTGCCTAGATCAATAAGTGTCTTCCCCAACAAGACTGGCTGACCATGCTCTGATACGTTTTTTACCATGCAAGGCCTACTGTTAATGGCTTTCGAGCAGTTCACAAAACCCACGGGAGGATCAAAACTCAACCTCAGGCCCGGTGAAGCAAAGGCGCATAACATCAATGACAATGCCCAAACTGACGGAAGGCGAATTTACAACAGGGTTGGGGCTTGATTGACCGGGGCGAAGGCGACTTAAAACAGGAAAGATCGCTTTCGCCCCGAGCCAGCGTGAATACTATCATGGCAATTCCCGAGAAAAATGTGGCAAATTGTCGCAGCCGAAGGCTATCAGAGCGCCTGCTCTCCAGGCTTGTTGCGATTGATAAGCAATTGAAGCATTGCTTTCATGGCTGGCGATGACCAGTCCCGTTCGCCAATAATGCGGCCAATGATTTTGCCATCGCGCCCAATCAAATAGGTGGTTGGCAAGCCGCGTACGGCATAGCGATTACGCACCGAACCTTCGGGATCAAGCAGGGTATGAAAATGCGGTGTTACCTCATCAATGAATGTTTTTACCTTATTCCTGTTGCCGCGATCCACATTCACGCAGATAATCTGCAAGCCATGTGCGCCACTCTTCTCCAGCGCGTGTAATAGCGGCATTTCATGGCGACACGGTACGCACCATGTCGCCCAGAAATGCAGCAATACCAGCCTGCCACGGAAATCCGACAACGAAACTTCGTCGCCACCAAGTTGTGAAAGCGTAAACAGGGGAGTCGGCTTTCTCTGTTTCGGTATTTGCACACCGAAATCATGCATGGCTTGTTCAACTGCAACAGGTGCAGCCGGGGCTAATCCAGCCCCGGCTGCCAAAAGCAAGCCTGTGATCAACAGCAATTTAACGCGCATGGGATTTCAGATATCCGGCAATCTGACGCCATTCTTCATCGGGCATGGATATATCCCGCTCGGCCATGCGCCGTTTCATCACGTGCAGCATGGACCGCCAGTGATCCCAATCCAGTCGTCCGGGATGTGGTAGGCTGTGACAACCGCTACAGCGCTGTGAAAACAGTTGTGCGGCTGCGGAATCGGCATCGGGGATATCCATGTTTCCTGCTGCCGCCCATACAGGTGACACAAAAACAAGGCATAAAGTAATCATCAATATTTTCATCATGGCCTCCTAAAATCCGAGCGCGGCATCTGCCGGCGTATGGGAATGGGATAATGCACGAATGCTCTTGCTGGTCGGAATTTCCATATACCAGGTCAGCATGACACCGAACTGATCCTTCAACTGCACTCCGTTCAAACGCTGGTAAACCGGTAATTTCACGGCCAGATCAATAATATGAAGCGGAACAGGCTGCCATTGCAGGCCTACTGTAATTGATGTTTTCACACCGCCGTAATTGATTGGGTTCCACAACGGTGTCATGAACGGGCTTGCCGGATTGCCATGCACAGCATGGCCGGAAAAGCCGCTCTCAGCTTCATCAGCCTGCCCGCGAATACGACCCTTCCACTCGAAGTTGGCCTGAACCTGCCACAGAAAATTATAACTGATCTGGTGCATCAGATAGGTGTCCACCCTGACCACATCACCAAGCCTGTAATTACGCTGATTATCATACCAGCGTCCGGTATAAACCCCGTTAAGCCCCCACCACCAGGGCGACGATGAACCCTGATAAAGCAGGCCCAGCATGGGGTCAACGGTACCTGAACCAAGCTGCATACCGTAAGGCAACAAT
>JBHHTY010000004.1:0-25093 GCA_046753565.1 Mariprofundus sp. | reverse complement strand
AATTACAGCCGGATGTGATTCTGCAGGATCTGGTGATGCCGGATGTCGATGGTATGATGCTTGTTAAATATTACCATGCCAATCCGCTCACGCGTGATATTCCCATCGTGGTGCTTTCATCCAGGGATGAGGCCAGAACCAAGGCCGAAGCATTTATTGCCGGAGCCAATGATTATCTGGTGAAATTGCCCGACAGCATCGAATTGCTGGCCCGGTTGCGCTATCATGCCAAAGTTCATGCCTCTCTTCTGGAACGCAATGCCGCGCTGGAAGAGCTCAAACGCATTTCTATCACGGATGGCCTGACCGGCTTGTATAATCGCCGTTATTTTGATGAAACATTCGCCAAAGAATGGCGCCGTGCCATGCGGGATCAGAAACCCCTGTCGCTGGTGATGCTTGATGTGGATCATTTCAAGCAGTTCAATGATCATTATGGGCATCAGGATGGTGATGGTTGCCTGGTACAGGTGGCCGCTGCCTTGCAGGGCACCAAGTGCCGTGCTGGTGATATTGTTGCACGCTATGGCGGCGAGGAATTCATCGGTATTTTTACCGACACAGAAATTGCAGGAGCCATGACAGTTGCGGAGAAGATTCGTCTGGCAGTCACAAAACTGAATATTCCCCATCACCAATCACAGACGGCTGATTATGTGACTGTCAGTGTCGGTGTGGCAAGCGCGATCCCATCCGATGACACAGCCCGGGAAGCGTTGATCAAGGCTGCCGATACCGCCCTGTACAGGGCGAAAGAGACAGGCCGAAACCGGGTGGCTGCTTCAGACTTTGGCAGTATTTAAGGCGTGCTGATTTATTGCCCTCCCGGCATCATATACTTGACTATTATACTCGGATAATATACATTGGTTTTAGTCGGCTTTGAGCAAGCGTATTTTACGCAAGCTTCAGGTTTTCCGGAGGCTGATGAAGCAGGTGTCATAAGATATTCTGTTTTGCGTACAAGGAGAGGTTGGTGGCAAGTGAGAGTGTGACAATTCCGGAGAAATCAGTCTGTCCGCGATTTACGACAAAGAATGATGCCAAATTTCTTGAATGACATGTTGAACGTGGCGGAAATATGACCCGGCTGGCCATCATTCAAAAAGCACCGGTGTTTCTCGATAAAGAGGAAACCCTTGCCGGAGCCGTTGTCTCGGTCCGGGAAGCAGCAGCCGAAGGCGCTGATCTGGTAATATTCACAGAAGCATTTATTCCCGGTTATCCGGCATGGATCTGGCGATTGAGGCCGGGTGGTGACTGGGCGTTGTCGGAAGAGATTCATGCACTGCTGCTGGATAATGCTGTCAATCTTGCAGGTACGGATTTAATGCCTTTGTGTGAAGTTGCAAAACAATGTCACACGACAATTGTTTGCGGTGTGAATGAAATTGATCATGCCTTGAGCCGCGCTACCTTATACAACACTGTCGTTGTCATCGGTCCTGACGGGAAGGTGATTAACCGTCATCGAAAACTGATGCCAACCAACCCGGAACGAATGGTGTGGGGGTTTGGAGATGCTTCCGGTTTAAATGCCGTAGAGACAGAGGCAGGTCGAATCGGGACTCTGATCTGCTGGGAAAACTATATGCCCCTGGCCCGATACACCCTGTATTCTCAGGGGATGGAAATCTATATCGCGCCGACATATGACAGCGGTGATGACTGGCTGGAAACGTTGCGTCATATTGCCCGCGAAGGTCGCTGTTGGGTGGTGGGCAGTGGTAATATTTTAAAGGCCAGCGATATTCCCGAAACATTTCCCCAGAAAGCCGGCTTGTACCCGGATCCGGATGAGTGGATCAATTCGGGTGATTCAGTGGTGATTGAACCGGGTGGCAAAGTGGTGGCAGGACCGCTGCAAAAAGAGGAAGGCATATTATTTCACGATATTGATCTCAAGCTCGCCCGAAATGCCAAACGTGCGCTGGATGTTGCCGGCCATTATGCACGTCCTGATATTTTCAGGCTTCATGTGAATACCGAATCACAATCCCCGATTGCGTGTTCTCAAGGCAACGGTAATACCGGAGGGGAGTAGCCCCGCATCACAAAAGGAAGGTTTGGTATTCCTCAGGCTGACCGGAATCAGTGATGGCTCAGGATAAAATTTCTCTTGCGCTCTTACAGTCCAGGGCAATCTGTTCGGCCAGATCATCATGGCCGGTGAACTTTCGGTCTTCGCGGATACGCTGGACAAACGCGACGTTCAGGCACTGGTCGTAAATATCGGGGTTGTCATCCAGCAGATGCGTTTCCAGGAGCAGGGTGCGACCGCGGAACGTAGGGCGGTAGCCCAGATAGGCAGCTCCGTTCCAGCGATGGCTTTCTGATTGGGCGCGTACGGCATAGATACCCACGGGTGGATGGGCAAGGTCGGCTACATCAATATTGGCAGTCGGAAAATTCATTTGGCGTCCGCGTTTGTCACCGTGCAATACTTTGCCTGCAATCGAGTAGTTGCGTCCCAGCAGTTTGTTGGCCAGCTCAAAATCGCCGGCCTCAACTGCCGATCGAATACGGGATGAAGAAACGACTGCGCCAAGCATTTCAAAAGCTGCAGCCTCGGTGACTGTGAAATTCCTGCTATCGCCAAGTGTGCGCAGGTCATCGACATGCCCCTGGCGATCATGGCCAAAAGCAAAATCGTAACCGACATGGATATGTTTAAAGCGGAATGTATCGTGCAGCTGTTCGGAAAATCTGGCGGCTGACCATCCGGCCAGTTCCATATTGAATTCCAACAGCAAGACAGCATCTACGCCTGCCGCTTCCAGATACTGCATTTTTTCATGCACATGACATAGCCGGCGCGGTGATTCTTCGGGGAAAAGTACTGCGCGAGGATGAGGTTCGAAAGTGACCACGATGGTGGGGCCATTCACAGCCTGGGCATGCCCCCGGGTTTCAGCCAGCACCTGTTCATGCCCCATATGCACACCATCAAAATTACCGATGGTGATCGTCCCTCCTTTGAATTCATCTGTTTCGGCGGCTTCCTGCCATGAATACATAATACGCATGGGCAAAGGCTAACGCGTCTTCAGGTTCTGTTCACCTTTGCATGCGTGGCACAATGCTAATTCACCGGAAGCGATTTCTCCGGCCAGTGACATTCAACAGCGACAGGGCACTGGTGGCACCGGGGTTTGCGTGCGGTGCAGATATAGCGACCGTGCAGGATCAGCCAGTGGTGGGCATGTCGCATGAATTCCTGCGGAATGACTTTCAGCAGGCATTTCTCAACATCCAGAGGGGTTTTGCCCGGAGCAAGGCCGGTACGATTGCCGAGGCGGAAGATGTGCGTATCCACGGCCATGGTGGGTTCGCCGAACAGTACATTCAGCACGACATTGGCGGTTTTCCTGCCGACGCCGGGCAGTGCCTCCAGATCTTTCCGGTTGCGGGGGACTTGGCCGCTATGTCGGTTTACCAGCATTTCGCAGGTGCCAATGAGATGTTTTGCCTTGCTGTTATAAAGTCCCAGCGAGGAAATATAGGTTTTCAGTTTTTCCTCACCCAGTTCGAGGATGGCTTCAGGGGTGTTGGCGACAGGGTAGAGTCTGGCTGTAGCCTTGTTGACACCTGTATCGGTCGATTGGGCTGACAGCATGACGGAGGCCAGCAATTCAAATTCGTTACTGTAATTCAGTTCGGTGACGGGTTCGGGGTTGGCAGCCTGAAGGTGTTCAAAAAAACGCCGGATTTCGGTAGCAGACATGGATGTGGACAAGGTTTATTCGTTGACCTCTTTCATGGTCAATGTGACCTGACGGTTCACAATCTCACCGGCAGGATCGAGAATCTTCTCGATCAGGTATACGGTACTCTCGTCAATCTTGTCCACTTTACCGTTATTCCTTCCGACATAATTCCCCTGACGCACGATGTATCCCTTTCTTTCTGAATCCTCGATCATGGCCACGCGTTCTCCTCCCATGCTGAAAATGGCAACCAGTTTCAGCACATCAAGGTCAAATTTTTCCAGCGGATCCCGTTTACGATTGTCAGCCATGAACTGTTGCTTCTTCTTCACCAGTTCAGCCTGGCGGTTGCTTGCAACACGGGCAAGATAAGAGGCAAAGGGGTCGCGTAGCTTGGCAAAATTGATTTCAGGAGCCTTGACCATGTGTTGCAATGCATCGGGCATGGCTGCTGCGGTATCGGCGGGCTTGGCAGGGGCGGCGACGAGGGGCGAAGTAGCCAGCATAAGCCCCGGAATTAGCCATACCAAATAGTTCATGATGATCCCCCCTGTAACTGGCCGATTCGATTTTTCATTAGCAATTACAGCAGAATCATTGCCACATGCAAGTTTGTTCTGCCGAAAAAAGCGATGTGATGGATAAATCGGCCATACCCGGTTACCGTTGGCCGGAAGAGCCAAATCCACCGGTGCCGCGTTCGGTTTCCGACAGTGTTTCGACCGGTTGAAAATCAGCCTGCACGAACGGTGCAATAATCATCTGGGCAATACGATCGCCGCGTTGTACGATGAACGGGTTCTTACCGTGATTGATTAGAATGACACCGACTTCGCCTCGGTAGTCGGCATCAATGGTTCCCGGAGTATTAAGTACGGTAATACCGTGTTTCAGGGCCAGACCGGAACGGGGACGAATCTGCGCTTCGTAGTTGTCCGGCAGTGCCATGGCAAAGCCGGTTTTGATCAGGGCATGGGAACCCGGTTCTATGATGACATCGGCATCCACAGCGGCGCGAAGATCAGCACCGGCAGCATGGCTGGTAGCATAAAACGGGAGATCGATGTCTTCGCCATGCGGCAGTTTCTGTATGTGAACGGCAGGGTTTGGGTGACTCATGTGTTCATCTCCATGATGTGCTTGATAATTTGTTCGGCGAATTCGCTTTTACTGTTGGTGCCTATAATCTGTTCATCATGCCGGGTAACCCACCAGCCGCAGGCTCTATCGCTACCCATATTGGAAATATCATTGGCAACAATGGCATCCACATGTTTTTTCTGCATTTTTTCCCTGGCATATGCAATATGGTCGGAACTTTCTGCTGCAAATGCGATAACTTTTTCGGGTCTGGCATGCATGGTGGCAATACGGGCAATCATATCCGGGTTGGCAGTCAGTTCAACGCGCATGCCGGAAGTATCACCGCGCTTGAGTTTTTCAGTTTGCGGATGTGCGAAACGGAAATCGCTGACCGCTGCTGTGCCGATAAATATATCGGCATGACAGGCGGCTTGCTCGCAAGCTGTCTGCATCTGGTCGGCCGATTCGATATCGGTGCGATGGATATCGGGCCGTGTTTCCGGTGTCCCCGGACCGGCAATCAGGGAGACTTTCGCGCCCAGGATGGCAGCATGATCGGCGAGTATGGCACCGAGCCTGCCACTGGCGCGATTGGTCAGAACCCGCACACTATCCCATGCTTCCACAGTCGGCCCTGCATTGATCACCCAGTGTTGCCCCTGCAGTAGTGGCTTTGTGATCAAAGGTAGTAATGCAGCATAGATGGCATGCAGTTCGGCGAGTTTTCCTGCCCCCTGTTCGCCGCAGGCCAGTTTACCTTCATCCGGTCCGACTTTTTTCATGCCGCGTTGCTCAAGTATTTCAAGGTTGCGTTGCGTGGCATCGGACTTCCACATGGATGTGTTCATGGCCGGTGCCAGTAATACCGGTTTTTCACAAACCTGCATGAGCGTGGTCAACAGATCATCGGCAATGCCATGAGCGATCCGGGCCATCAGATTGGCTGTGGCCGGTGCGATGATGGCGGCATCGGCCCAGCGGGCCAGCATAATGTGCCCCATCTGATGCTCGGCAATCCTGCCTTGCCCCGCAGTGCGGCGATCGTCACCCGTCCAATCCAGCTGTCCTGCCGGATTGTCACGTTCGCTGGTCAGATCAAACAGTTCGGTATGAGCCTGATTGCCTGTCAGGGCTTCAAATGTCATCGGTGTGACAAATTCACAGGCGGACCGGGTGAGTACACAGCGCACATCCGCACCGGCTTTGGTCAGCATGCGCGCCAGTTCAGCGACCCTGTAGACGGCAATGCCGCCGCCGACACCGAGGAGTATTTTTTTATGTTTGAGCATGAAAGCCTAGGATTGCAGCTCTTTCAGAGTGGTAAGTACGGTTTCGACATGCCCCTTGACGCGGACTTTGCGCCAGGCAAAGGCGATATCGCCCTCCGGATTGATGATGAACGTGGATCGCTCCACACCGAGTGATTCCTTGCCGTAGAGTTTCTTGATCTGAATGACATCAAAGGCCTTGCAGAGGGTTTCATCAGGATCGGATATGAGAGGGAAATTCAGGCCCTGTTTTTCGGTAAAACGGGCATGGGATTTTATCGAATCGCGGCTGACGCCGATGATGACGGCATCTGCAGCTGTGAAATCAGGTAGGGCGTCACGGAATTCGCAGGATTCGGTTGTACAGCCCGGTGTGCTGTCTTTGGGATAGAAATAGAGAATCACCCACCGGCCTTTCAGATCCGCCAGTTTCAGGCGGCTTTCCGGCCAGGCATCCAGTTCGATATCTGTCGGTGCGGCATCGCCGGGATTGATGGTGTAATCTGCCATGACTGTTACCTCAAGTTGAATTTGTTGTGAAAACACTGATTCATTCAGTGTTTTCTTGCCGGCTATGGATGTACCGAAAAAAATGTATGGATGCAGTTTTTTCAGTATTTCCATAGATTTGGCGGGAAACCGTAACGCAAGGGGCCATTGAATGCAGCAAGAAACCATGAATAAGATATCAAAACCGGTGCTGCTGGCAGAGCCGCGCGGCTTTTGTGCCGGCGTGGACCGGGCCATTGAGATCGTGGAACGCGCCTTGCAGGTCTTTGGGGCTCCGGTGTATGTGCGGCATGAAATTGTGCACAATCGCTTCGTGGTCGATGATCTGCGGGCCAAGGGGGCGGTGTTTATTCGGGAAGTGGATGATGCGCCGGATGGTGCGGTATTGATTTTTTCGGCTCACGGGGTCAGCAAGGCTGTGCGTGAGGCGGGCAAACAGCGTGATTTGCATGTCATTGATGCAACCTGTCCGTTGGTGACCAAGGTGCATCTGGAATTACTGCGTCATTATGCCAACGGGCTACAGGTCGTATTAATCGGCCATGCCGGGCATCCGGAAGTCGAGGGTACGATGGGGCAGGCTCCGGAGGGTTCGGTCTTGTTGATTTCCGAACCCGAAGATGTGGACATGCTGGAAGTGGATGATCCGGACAAACTGGCTTTTGTGACCCAGACAACTCTGAGTGTGGATGATACACGCGAGGTACTGGATGCGTTGAAGGCGAGATTCCCTAATATTGTCGGACCGAAACGTGAGGATATCTGTTATGCCACCAGTAATCGACAGGAAGCGGTCAAGGCGCTGGCGCAGCGTTGCGATGTGGTCCTGGTGATCGGTTCGAAAAATTCATCCAACTCCAACCGCCTGCGTGAGGTGGCTGAACGTGCAGGAAGCTATGCGTATTTGATAGATGGCCCGGATGATATTGATATCAACTGGTTTTCAGCGGATACAAAAGTGGGTATCACAGCAGGTGCTTCAGCGCCCGAAGGGCTGGTTAAACAGGTTGCCGCTTGGCTCAGTGAACATGGCTTTTCGAATATTGGAACGCTCTCTGTCAAAGAAGAAAATGTAACCTTTATTCTGCCTGAAGAGTTGCGCCAATGACATGTTGGTGGCTTCGGTTTAACCAGGTGTTTCGCTTAATGCAAGGCAATACCGGATCACCGCTTCCATGCAGTGATTCAGCATGATGTTGAAAATAATATCTTCTGTACTGGCCGGATATCCCGACTGTTCAAATTAAGCCGTTTTCAGATGACGAATCATCAGTTTCAAATCACCCATATTGATAGTTTGTCCGTGTTCAGCATTATGTTTTTTCAAAAAAAATGTTCGGCCACCACGGTGTTTCAGTACTGTTTTAGAACGAGCCGATGCCCCGAACTTTTGTTCGGTTGCGTCCAGATATGATGTAATCGTTTGTTTGATAAGCATGTTGACCTCCTTGTGAAAATTTTCCGCATGGTGGAAACAGAGTATGACATGGTGTTGGCAGGCAGATGACATCTGTGTGGCAAATGTGAATAAAAATAACGGGACGATCACAATCCGAGGCTGTAATAAACAGGAGGTTAAAAAAAACTTCGTCCGCTGATATGCTCAGCCTGGGTAATTGTGATACGGAAAAAATATGCAAGGGAGGCTTTTTATGGGTCGGATTCATCGCTACGAAGGAGAGGAGATTATTGTTGAATTCGATCTTTCCCGCTGTATTCATAGCGGTGATTGTACCCGCGATCTTCCTGAAGTATTCAGTACCGGGCGAAGCGGCCGATGGGTGACGCCGGATGCGGCACCGGCTTCGGATATTGCACGCATCTGTGCCCAGTGCCCGACCGGAGCTCTGCGCTGTATCAGCAAGGCCACAAAACAATCGATGGATATGCCGCCGGATCGCAATACGGTGCAAATTGTCCCGGACGGGCCACTCTATGTGCATGCCAATATGACAATAAATGGTGCACCATCGCGGGGATATCGCGCTGCTTTTTGTCGTTGTGGAGCATCGCGCCTGATGCCTTTCTGCGATAACAGTCATCGGGAAGTAGATTTCCGGGATGCAGGCCAGGTGACTGCGTCTATGCTGTCAGGGGATCAGATCGAAGGTGGTCAGCTGGAAATTCAAACCATTCCTGACGGGCCGCTGATGATTCAGGGGGCTTTTACTTTGATGGATATGTCGGGCCATAAAGCCAGTGTGCATTCGGAGGCTGCATTGTGTCGCTGCGGGGCATCGAAGGCGAAACCGTATTGCGATGGTTCTCATGTTTCTTCCGGATTTCAGTCCGACACGTAGGTGATATCGGTGTGAAAGGTCAGCTGGATGTACTGCCTGTCATTGAAGGAAATTCAGCACCTGATCGAGAGGGCCTTCATTGATGCAGCATGGTGCTTCCGCCTGGACTTTGGGCTTGGCATGAAAGGCGATACCGAGTCTGGCAGCATGAATCATCGGTAAATCATTGGCACCGTCGCCGATGGCAACCGTCTGATGCATCGGGATACTGAAAATATCCGCCTGTTCCAGCAGGCAGCGGCGTTTGGTTTCCGCATCGACAATATCGCCAATGATACCGCCGGTCAGTTTACCATCTCTGATATCAAGAACATTGGAACGGGTGAAATCGAGTTTCAGTCTTTTTTCAAGCTTGTCTGTAAAATAGGTGAATCCGCCTGAAACCAGTCCGATTTTCCAGCTATGCTGCTTGAGGGTTGTGATCAGTGATTCAGCACCATCGGTCAGTTCGATGCATTGTTCATAGACCTGATCCAGCACGCCGGCATCCAGCCCGCCGAGTAACTGTACCCGTTCGGTCAGGGATGCAGCAAAATCGAGCTCTCCGCGCATGGCGCGTTCGGTAATCTCGGAAATCTGTGTTTTGATGCCCAGAAAACCGGCAATTTCATCAATGCATTCGCACTGGATCAGTGTCGAATCCATGTCCATGAACAATAAACCGGGTTCGGAAAGTTTCGGTCGGGAATGCATGCCCGCCATGCTGCCCATCTTCATGCTGAATTCAAAACCTTTCACCGCAGAGGACGCAAAGTTGCGCAAAAAAAGATCAGGTGTTGATTAACTCGTCCAGAAAATCGATGCATCCTTTGAGTTGTTCGCGTTTGTGATCACTGGAGTATAGCAGGGTTAGATTACCATCCGGAGTAAGCCGGAAACGGTTGGGTTCTTTCTGAACGCGCATCAGCATATTGGCGGGATCAATGCAGGACGTGGCAGTGAAATGGATACGCATCCCCGCTTCACTTTCCCTGATCGCAGCCAGTCCGAGTTCTGAAGCGCGCCATCGTATACGCTGTTGTTCAAGACAGAATTTGGCTTCATCCGGCATGTGCCCGAAGCGGTCAGTCATTTCTTCGAACAACAGGGTGATTTGAGCATCGTCTTCAGCCCTTGCAATGCGTCTGTACAGGTTCAGGCGCTCACCCGTTTGCGGAATATAATCCGGTGGCAGGACGGCATTGATACCCAGGTGGATATCAACGACCTGTTTCGGCTTCACGCGTTCACCACGCGCTTCTGCCACGGCTGTTGCCAGCATGTCCATATACATATCCAGACCGATTTCCTCGATTCGCCCGCTTTGTTCCGCCCCCAGCAGATTGCCGGCACCGCGAATTTCCATGTCCTGTCTGGCCAGCAGAAAACCGGCGCCAAGTTCGCTGTGTTCGGCAATAGCCTGCAGGCGTTCGCGTGCATCGGCGGTCATGGCGCGGGCATCGGGTGTGAACAGATAGGCATAGGCCTGCCGGTGACTGCGACCGACCCGCCCCCGGATTTGGTGCAGTTGCGATAAACCGAGCAGGTCGGCGCGTTCGACAATCAGGGTGTTGGCATTGGGTACATCCAGCCCCGATTCAACAATGGTGGTGCAGACCAATACATGCAAACGCCCTTCGTAAAAGGCGAGCATCTGTCGATCCAGTTCAGCCGGACTCATCTGACCATGGGCAATGCCGATTTCCGCTTCCGGTACATCCTCCCTCAATCTGGCTGCGATGCGCTCAATGCTTTTGACATGATTATGCAGGTAATAAATCTGGCCGCCGCGATAGAGTTCGCGCCGGATGGCTTCGGCAGCAATATGCGGGTCAAAGCTGGATACCATGGTGCGGATGGCTTCCCGCTCTGCCGGCGGAGTGCTGATGATGGATACGGTGCGCAGGCCACTTAAGGTCTGGTGCAGGGTGCGCGGAATGGGGGTGGCGGTCAGTGTGAGCAGGTCCACACTGCTATGCAGCGCTTTCAGCCTTTGTTTGTGCTTAACGCCAAAACGCTGTTCTTCATCGACGATAACCAGCCCCAGGTCTGCGAATTTGAACTGATCCGACAACAAACGGTGGGTACCGACGATAATGCGGGTGTCACCACCGGCCAGTTCGCGAACAATGCGATCGGTGTCCTTTTTGCCCTGCAAGCGGGAAATTAGTTCGACTTTCAGATTGGTGCCGGCAAAACGCTCGGAAAAGCTGGCATAATGCTGGTTGGCCAACACCGTGGTCGGTGTCAGCACGGCGACCTGCCGGCCTGATTCGGCCACGATAAATGCGGCCCGCATGGCCACTTCTGTTTTACCGAAGCCGACATCGCCGCAAATGACCCGATCCATCGGTTTTTCAGCGGCAAGATCACGCATGATCGCATCAATGCTTTCGGCCTGATCGTCGGTTTCCTCAAATGGAAAGCGGGCGGCGAATTCTTCATAGGCCTGTATGAGCGCACCCTGCATCGGGTAGGGTGGGCGGATGTTGCCGCTGCGCGCAGCTTCAACTTCAATCAGCTCATGGGCCATGGCCAGCAGATCGCGCTTGACCCGTTCGCGGGACCGTTTCCATTTTTCAGACCCCAGCTTGTTGAGGCGGGGTGAATCGTCACCGGTGTATCGGTGCAGCCGGGCCAGTTCTTCAACGGGTACGAAGACATGCGTTTTGTCGGCATATTCGATTTTGATGAAATCAGCGATATCATCAGCTTCGCCAAGGCTTTCCAGTCCCTGGTAGCGGCCAATACCATGGTCTTCATGTACCACCGGATCCCCCGGATTCAGCTCCGCCAGCGAGGTGAATACATCAGCGTGGAGCACGGTGGCATTGCGGCTTCGTTTGCGCGGCAGGTGCTGACCAAGTAATTCGCGGCCGGTCAGAAACAAACATTTCTGTGCCGGGATGGCGAAACCGCTGTCCAGATAGCCGATGGTGGAACTGACCGCTTGTTTAATGCCATCGGTTTGGGTGCAATCAATTCGGCTGCAATCGATCAGTGACGGGCAAACCGCCACATCGGCGATATCTGCACAGGCTTCCAGCATGCGTTCCTGCTGTCCAAGGCCATGTGCAATCAGATGCAGCCTCCAGCCTGCATCCAGTTTTTTCTTCAGCAATGTACGCATGGCCTGAATCGGGTGGGCGCGATCGGCAAAGTCGGACAGAGCCGGTGCAGCCTCTGTTTCAGGAATATCTGCTTTCGGAAGTGCTTTTGCCCTGATCTTCGTTTCCACGGCATACAGCTCCTGTGGACTGATGCTGGGTTCTGAACCGGAGCGAACCATTTCAAACTGTGCTCTTACCTGTTCGGCAAAATGCAGCCTGTGGGTTTCGATATCACGACCGGCATGAATGAAACATGAATCGGGCAAATAGTCGGACAGGCGTGCGCTTTGTGCATAAGTCAGCGGCAACAAGGCCTCGATACCCGGATGTGGGCGGCCGGCCTGAACTGCGGCCAGCATCGGGTGGCTTCGCAGTTGCGGAAAACGGGCGCGAAATGCGGCAATAAAGGTATCGCGTCCGGGTTTGTCGAGAATCACTTCGCGCACGGGCACAGAGGTGAAGCTATCCAGATTTTCACCTGAACGCTGGGTTTCCGGGTCGAAACGGCGAATCGATTCGATATCATCGCCAAACAGGTCGATGCGCAACGGTGTGTCTTCGGTGGCTGGCCAGATATCGAACAGGCCGCCACGGGCGGCAAATTCGCCCGGTGCCAGTACCCGTTCGGCTGTGATCATACCGGCTTCAGCCAGTCTTGTTTTCAGGCCGGCAATATCCAGCGGCATATTCAGTTTCAGTTGCCAGACATGGGCTGCAACTGTTTGCGGTGGTGCAATGCGCTGTAGCCATGCCGGCAGTGCAGTCAGCAGCAGTCCTGAGGGATTGGGGGTGTTGAGTAACCGCCCCAGTGTGGCAAAGCGTTCTCCGACAATCTCATGGTGTGGTGATACACGATCATAGGGCAGGACTTCCCAGGCCGGAAAACGCCACAGCAGTTCGGGTTGATCCTGCAGGAAAAAGGCAATTTCTTCGGCCAACTGGCGGTAGCTGCGCAGATCGGGACATATCCAGACATGCAAATGTTTCGATCGTGCCATGCATGCCAGTTGCCAGGCTAGCCCTCTTAAAGGCGATAAAGGTTTTCGATGCTGTGGATTGTTTGTTGCCGTGCTCATTGGGCGGCGCATACTGCCGCAGTATACCAGTTGACGCAGCAATGAAATGTTCAGGCTGATTTCGATGTTATCAGCATTTCAAGCCAATGATGGCTGGTGTAGGGTGCTGCGACGAAAAAATAGAAGGAGGGCTTTGGCGATGGGCGAAAAAAATAAAAAACTGCCAACGACTGAAGAAGCTCTCCGGCTGGCTGAACAGGATGTGCCACGTTTACAGGGACTGCTGGCCGGCATGCACGAATGCGAACTGGCCGACCTGCTTCTCTCCTGCCGCAATGACGAAGAGCGACTTGCCATCACGCAGCATATTCCCGATGAACTGTTAGGCGATGCCCTGCTCGAATTGCCTGAAGGTATGCAGGAAGATTTGCTGGCCCTGCTCAACCCTGATGACATTGAAGGTGCGGTAGAACATCTGGATTCTGATGATGCCACGGATTTGTTGCAGAATGTCGATAAAGATGTGGCCGATGAGATTATCGAGCGCCTGGAACCGACTGACCGGCGTGAAATCAAGCCGCTGATGGCTCATGATGAGGAGTCGGCCGGTGGCCTGATGCAGGTTGAGCTGTTCAAGGTTCGCGATGACTGGAGCGTGGAGAAGGTGATCCAGGTATTGCGGCGTTTCGGCAGAGAAATCGAGAACCTGCATTATGTCTATGTGGTCGACGATGATGATTTGCTGGTTGGTGTGTTAAGTCTCCATGCCTTGTTGTTCGCCGGTGCCGAGGTGACCGTGGCCGAAATTGCCAATGTCGACTTTCCGCGCGTCACGGCAGGCCAGGATCAGGAGGAAGTCGCCCGGATTTTTGATAAATACGATATGTTAGCCCTGCCGGTTGTGGATGATGAAGGTGTTCTGGTTGGTCGGATTACGGCGGACGATGTGATTGATGTGATTCAGGAAGAAGCGACTGAAGATATGTATCGACTGGCAGCACTCTCCGATCAGGATGATTTATCCGAGCCGGTGGCAAAAACAACCCGCCGTCGAGGTGTCTGGTTGGCTGTCAATTTACTCACAGCCATTATTGCATCGCTGGTAATTTCCCGCTTTGAGGCAACGCTTTCGCAAATTGTAGCACTGGCGATACTGATGCCGATTGTGGCCAGTATGGGTGGTATTGCCGGAACGCAGACGCTGACGGTGATTGTGCGTGGTATTGCACTTGGTCGGGTGACATTTGACAATGCGCGCCGTGCCTTGATGAAAGAAATATCTGTCGGCATGGTATCCGGGTTGATATTTGCCGTTGTCATGGGTGTGATTGCCTCATTCTGGTTTCCGGAATTCGGTTTCAAACTGGGATTGATTATTGCTGCGGCAATGATGGTAAATCTGTTTGTGGCGGGGCTTGCCGGCGCCATGATTCCACTGACGCTGCAGCGCTTGAATATAGACCCGGCACTTGCTTCCGGAACGATTCTGACCACGGTAACCGATGTCGTCGGATTTCTCTCCTTTCTGGGGCTGGCTACGGTTTTCCTTGTGTAGTGAAACGCTGATCTATTCAGTGTTTTCTGTGCAGAGGATGGTCTGCAGGGTTGCAGTGCTGCTACTCAGGCATTTTTCAATGTTTCTTTTCGTCACGCTAACTGTCCCTGAACTTGACATGAACCCTTTTTTGTAAGATAAGTTGCATCATTCATTGCGAGTATCACTTAAGCTGCGGAGGGTAAGTGTCCTTTTTTTCTAGTAAGTCCGGGAGTCTGCTGGGAGTCGATATTGGTTCGACATGCATCAAACTGGTTCAATTATCCCGTTCACGGGCCGGTTATAAACTGGTCGCCTTCGCAATGGTTCCCTTGCCGCGAGATGCCATTGTTGAAAATACCGTGATTGATTCTGCAGCGATTTCCGAAGCACTGGCTGAGGCATTGAAGCGTGCGCGGCCGTCCACCAGGCGTGCGGCGCTGGCTGTTTCGGGCAATGCCGTCATCATTAAAACAATCAAGATGCCGTTGATGAGCGAATTTGAACTGGAAGCACAAATTCAGTATGAGGCTGACCAGTATGTGCCCTATGATATTGATGAGGTTTTTCTCGATTTCCATATTCAGGGTGTTTCAGTAGATGATCCCGAACAAATGGATGTGGTGCTGGTGGCATGCAAGCGGGAGGTGGTCGAGGATTACCAGCAGGTACTCAGCGAAGACGGGTTGCATGTTAAATGCATCGACTGCGATGTGTTTGCTCTGGAAAATGCAGCTGAAATCACCGGTGAACATACTGCAGCTACAGGTGATATCTATGCGCTTCCGGGTGAGGGTGCCGAAGTCAATGCACTGATCAATATCGGTGCCAATATGATCAATATCAATGTGCTGATTGACGGGCGTTCGGCATTTGTGCGCGACCAGTTCTATGGTGGCCAGAATTTGACTGAGGAAATTCAGAAAGAACATAATATCAGCTATCAGGCCGCCGAGCAGTTAAAGATAGAGAACTTCGAGGATATATATCCGAATGCTCTGGAACGCTTTTATGTTGATTTGACATCCGAGTTGATTCGTTCGCTGGATTTTTATGGCGACAAGGGTTCCGAATTTCCGGTGCGCAAGCTGTATCTCAGTGGCGGTTGTGCACTGTTGCCCAATATTGCCATGGAACTGGAACAGCGGCTGGGTATTGACACATTGGTATTGAATCCATTCGAAAACATCAGTATTCCGTCCGATCAATTCGATGTCGGGAGTCTGAAGCAACTCGGTCCGATGATGATGGTGCCTGTCGGGCTGGCCTTGCGGAGTTTTGACCGGTGATTCGCATTAACCTTGTTCCCTACAGGCTGGCGCGTCGCAGGCGACAGATTATCGAGCATGTCAGTGTTTTTTTTGCAGTTGTTGCGGTGGCTGTTTTGCTCAGTGTCGGGGCGCATACGGTTGCCTCGTTACAACTGGAAGATTTGAAAAAAGAAGCCATGCAGACGGAACAACAGAACGCGGAACTGAAGAAGAAAATCGGCAAGATCAAGAACCTGGAAAGTCTGCGCGTCGAGGTTGAACGCAAGCTCGATCTTGTTGATCGCTTGCAGGAAGGACGTTTTAACTCCCTGAAGACACTGAATGCCATTGCCGGAGTCATTCCAAAAAATGTCTGGCTGGAAGTGATGACAGATCGAGGTAAAGTCATTGAGCTTGCCGGGTTGGCAGAAAGCAACAGGGCAGTGGCCAGTTTTATGCGCAAGCTGGATCAGTCCGCTGTTTTTACTGATGTTCGTCTGGGGGAGATCAGTCGGGTGGTGGTGGATGGACTACCGCTGCGACAATTCAGTCTGAGTTTGTCACGTGTTGATAAAGCAGCACCAAAGGAATCAAAACCGGGCAGCAAACAGGGGAGGCGCTCCCATGTTTGATTCTATGTATGAATCCCTGAAATACATGTTGCCATTGCCGTTATGGCAGAAGCTGGTCTGTCTGGCGGGTGTCTTTGTGCTGATTGTCGCTTCGTATCTTTATATGGGCTGGATTCCCTTGCAGGAATCAATTGAGCGGCAGGAATCGGAATTGCAGATGCAACGGTTGATGTTGATCAAAAATTTGCGCATGGCGCACGACCTGAATCGAAAACAGCAGGAATATGCAATGCTGGAGAAAAACCTGAAAGTGGCTCTGAATATGTTGCCCAAGAAGTCGCAGATCTCCGACTTGCTGGAAAATGTTTCGTGGGCGGGCAAAGACTCCGGACTGGAATTCAAAATGTTCAAGCCGGGCAAGGATGTGGTCAGGCAGATTTATGCCGAGGTGCCGGTAACATTCAGGATTGATGGCAGTTTCCGTCAGCTGATGACTTTTTTGAAACGGGTCGGGGAAATGCCACGCATTGTTAACGTAAAAAACCTGGTGCTGACAAAAGGCAAGCAGGGCAATATGTTATCTATTTCAGGACAGGCACTGACTTACCGGTTTGTAGATGAAGTGCCTAAAGCTGCACGCAAAGGGCGTCGTTGATAGCATGTTACTGCTCGGGAGAAGCAAATGACATACAGAATGAATAACTGGTTTGCAGGATGGCGAAGTGTCGGCAGATGGCTCCTGGGCATGGTGGTTATTACGATACTGGCTTCATTTCAGGTGTCTCCGGTTATGGCTGCAAGTGTTGAAAGCCTGAAACTGCTTTCAGATACTTCGGGTCAGCGTTTGCGTATCAGTATGGATCAAGCCTCCGAATATCAGGTGTTTAATCTGGAAGGGCCGAAACGCCTTGTTCTCAATTTCCCTGCTGCAAGCATGGCCAAAAGTATTCATTCTTTGCAAGGCGATGGTGCTGTTTCCAATATTGTACCGACACAGGATAGCGGTGGTGTGCGCATCGAAATTGCTTTGACTGCAGGAACAACGTACGACATCAGTGAAAAAGGCAAAGACCTGCTAGTCTCCTTCAGTGCGGTCGCCAGCAGGCAAGCGGTGGCCAAAGGGGCTGTGCTGCAGGATATTGAAGTCAGAGATAACGGTTCGGTGACAGAACTGGTTCTGCGGGGGCGTCATCTGGACGTGAATCACAATGCCATGGTTACCAATGGCGGGAAAACCATGGTGCTTGATTTCTGGGGGGGCAAGTCAGATCTGCCAAAAGAGTATTACAGTTATACATCCCGGCGTTTGAATCATATTGCTATTGGCGTGGCCGAGAAGCGCGTGCGTCTGGTTGTATCCCTGCGTTCCGGCGTTGGCGGTATGCATCAGATTGATGCGGCCCCGAATGAAATGGTCGTGCGCTTCGGGCCGTTGAAAAAGGCGGCACACAGCGGATCTGTTGTGGTCGAATCAGTGGACTTTCAGCCTGAAGATCGTATTGCCCACCTTGTGATTCGAACGGATAAAACAGACCCGGTTATCAATTTGAAGGAAGAAAATGGCAAGGTCATTCTTGATATGAAGCAGGCCCGGCTGGCAGATGGTCAGGAGCGTACGCAGGATGTGCGTGCCTTCCCCGGCCCAGTCAAGCAGATCGACAGTTATAGTATGAATAAGAATGTGCGGATTGTGGCACGTCTGCGTCAGAAATCTGTAGTGACATCGTATCAGTCCGGCAATGTGTTGACTGTAACCATGAAGCCGGCGGACATGGTGAGCGCACAGGCTGATGGTGATGCGGCCAGGGGCGAAAAGGTTTACAGTGGGCAGAAAGTCAGCTTTGAATACAAGGATATTGATATCCGCAATGCCTTGAAACTGATCGCTGAAATGTCCAATCTGAATATGATTATGTCAGATGATGTGACCGGCGTGCTGACCATGCGACTGGTGGATGTGCCATGGGATCAGGCGCTGGATTTGATTCTCACATCGAAGGGGCTGGGTAAGGAGCAGAATGGCAATGTGATCAGAATTGCGCCGCTTGAGGTGTTGAGAGTCGATGCGAATGCGAGAAAAGAGGCGAAAAAAAGCGCTGAGGATATCGCACCACTTGAAACCGAATTCATTACGCTGGGCTATGCCTCGATTGATGATGTGAAGGCTATACTGGAAGAAGGTGCGCAATCAAATGAGTCAGCTACACCGGATTCTACATCTTCGTCAGTCCCCAATAACCCTGGCGATGGCTTTAAATTAAAATCCGAACGTGGAAGCATTCTGTACGACAAGCGAAGCAACACGATCATTGTGACGGACACCCATGAGCGCCTGAATAATATCAAGCGTCTTATTGCAGTGATCGACAAGCCGATGAAGCAGGTGCTGATCGAAGCACGTATTGTGGAAGCCTCGGATTCATTTTCACGGGATATCGGTGTGAAATGGGGTGGTACATATAATGATCAGGGGGCCGGACGGTTCACACACAAACTCAACGGTGCATCGGTAGGTCAAAATGTTGTGGATTTGGGGGCGGCGGTCGGAGCCGGGGCCGGTGGCGCCATCGGCTATACACTGGGGACACTCAGCGGGGCGCTGAATCTGAATCTGGAACTGTCGGCAGCGGAAACGGAAGGTGAAATCAAGGTGGTATCCAGTCCCCGCATTTTCACCAGCAATCTGAAAACTGCAAAAATTGACCAGACACGAAACCTTTTCTTTTCTCAAACACAGGATACCGGAAACAGCACGACAACAGGAACAAACACCAAAGACCCGATTTCGATACCTCTGACACTGGAAGTGACACCACAGATTACGGCTGACGGCCGTGTGATTATGGCATTGAAAATAGAGAAAGGAACGCCGGTTGTCGAGGCCGGTGCTGATGCGACGGTTGATACAAAGTCTCTGGAAACCAACCTGCTCGTAAAGAGTGGTGAAACGGTGGTGCTCGGGGGGATTTACAGTAAAACAACCACCAGTAAAATTTCGGGTGTTCCGTTCCTGCAAGACATCCCACTATTCGGGCTTCTGTTCAAGAGAAACGAGAAGACAGACAATCGAAATGAATTGTTGATTTTTATCACGCCTACCGTGGTGGATGAGACGCTGAGTCAAAAGTTATGATGGTTTCTTTATAAGGGTGTGTTGGCTGATTTTTGCCAGGATGGCAATAAATCAGCATTTCCTTAAAGAACCGATACTGAAATGGTATCGGCCAGAGCAATGCCCGATTCGGACAGTTGAATCGTATTGGCGTTGACCATGAGTTCGGAGTTATCTTTCCATGGTTGCAGTTGCGGGCGGAATTGCTCCCATGCATCGAAATCAAAACGTTGATGAAATGCGTGGCGGTGAATCCCCTCCTTTCGGCGCAATCCGAGCCAGAAAGCTTCGGCAGCGGCTTGCTGAATATCCAGTGATTCCTGTGTGTTGATGGCCTTTTTTTCCGACAGGACGGTTTCGATATAGCGTTCGGGGGTGCGGACATTGCTGTAGCGGATGATGTCGCCATCGGGACTGTCCCATTTTCCGGATGCGCCGGCACCGATTCCGATATAATCATGGTACAGCCAGTAACCGTCATTGTGCCGGCATTTCAGGCCGGGTTTGCAGAAGTTGGATATTTCATATGCTTCATAGCCGGCCCTGCAAAGGTGCCGGCGGGTTTCAAAGAACATGGACAGCGCGGTTTCATCATCAGGGAGCGGGTAAGGCTTTCGGGCATGACTGGCAGCCAGCTTTGTGTGTGGTTCAACAGTCAGCTGATAGCAGGACAGATGTTCTGGTGCGAGATGCATGGCCTTATGCAATGTCTGCAGCCAGTCATGCAGATTCTGTTCGGGCAGGCCATACATCAGATCCAGATTGATATTGTTGAATCCGGCATGGCGGGCAATCTGAAATGCATCAATGGCTTCATCCGCCCCGTGGATGCGTTCCAGCCATTGCAGTTCTGTTGAATCCAGACTCTGGACACCCATCGAAAGCCGATTGACCCCTGCCCGTCTGTAAGCGAGAAAACGGTCGGCATCGGCAGTGCCCGGATTGGCTTCCAGGGTGATTTCAGCATGTTCTTCCATGCCAAAACAGTCGCGTGCAGTATCAATGACCGATGCAATCAGCTCGTCGGGGGCCAGAGAGGGCGTGCCTCCGCCGAAAAACAGACTGTGCAGTTTGCGGCCTGAAAATTGGGCTGAGTGATTCCAGTATTTGAGTTCCTCAATCAGTGCCCGGCGGTAAGCATCCCAGTCGGGTTGTGTGCGCTCATGTGAATTGAAATCGCAGTAATGGCATTTATGCACACAAAAAGGTATATGCACATACAGTTGCAATGGAGAAGGTTCGAACAAGGGTGTAAGCTTTATTTGAGTACGACTTCGTAATGATCCAGAGCAAACAGTTCATTGCTTTCCAGTGAGATTTCCTTGTTCAGGAAATCTTCCAGTTGCAGCACGCTTTCGTTTTCGATGCCCAGCAGCAGATCAATAATATCCGGGTGAGCAATCACCGTCAGCTTTTCACAGGGATAAGCGCGTGCCTCCGCCACTACTTCGCGGAACAACTGATAACAGATGGTGGAGGTGCTTTTGGCCAGTCCGATGCCGTGGCAATGGCTGCATTCGGTTAACAGAATGCGCCCCAGCGATTCACGGGTGCGTTTGCGGGTCATTTCTACCAGCCCCAGCTCCGAGAACTGCACGATATGGTTCTTCGCCTTGTCGCGTTTCAGAGCTTTTTCCAGTACTTCGATCAGCTTCTGCTTATTATCTTCTTCCTGCATATCAATAAAATCGACCACGATAATGCCACCGAGATTGCGCAGTCGCAGCTGGTGTACGATTTCATGCACGGCTTCGAGATTGGTTTTGAAGCCGGTCTCTTCCATATTTCTGGAGCCGACAAAGGAGCCTGAATTCACATCAATGGCAATGAGCGCCTCAGTTTGATCAATCACAATATGCCCGCCGGACTTCAGGGGAACCCGTCGTTTTAGGGCCATCTCCATGGTTTCCTCAACACCATAGACATCGAAAATCGGTCGGTTGCCCGGATAATAATAGAGTTTTTTGGCGACTTCGGGCATGAAGCGGCGGGCAAACTTTTTCATTGTTTCATAGGCTTCACGGGAATCGATATGAATTTTTTCGACTTCTGCATCGACATAATCCCGCATGACGCGCAAATACAGATTCAGTTCCTTGTGAATCATGGAGCCGGCGGCGGAGTTTTTGGCTCGCTTCTCGATATCCGCCCATAGGCGGAGCAGAAAATCGAGATCCTGACGCAATTCCGGTTCCTGTTTTCCTTCAGCAACGGTGCGGATAATGATACCGCCCTGTTTCAGTTCCATGGATTTGCAGATATTCAGCAGGCGTTCGCGTTCCTCAGGGTCTTCGAGACGCCTGGCAATGCCGATATGGTCGAGATTCGGCATATACACCAGATAGCGGCCCGGCAAGCCGATCTGACTGGTCAGGCGAGGGCCCTTGGAAGCAATCGGTTCGCGGGATACCTGTACCATCAGATCCTGACCATCCTTGAGCAGGCTGGAGATCGGCGGTGCATTGCGGCGTGATGGTGTATTATCTGCAGATGCTCCCGTATTTTCGGATTCATCGGGCTGTTCCATATCTTCTGTGAAGCTGTCGACCTGTTGTTTAGCGGTGGCGATATCACCGGCATAGAGAAAGCCGGCTTTTTCCATGCCGATATCGACAAAGGCGGCCTGGATGCCGGGCAATACGCGCTGCACACGCCCTTTGTAGATATTGCCTTTCAGGCCGCGTTCACGTTCGATATAAATTTCTTCAGGTTGTCCGTTTTCGATACGTGCGATCCGTGTTTCAAACGGAGCCACATTGACCAGCAATTCTACGCTCATAATGATTTATCCCAAAAATTATTTATGCGTAATTATTCACCACGAAAGGCAGGAAGTATATGAGGGAAACGCCGAAGACGTATTCAGTGACGCAGTAGCCTGATTATCGGCAGATTTCAGACAGCATGCTCAGGGTTGTGCGAACCGGCAAACCGATCACATTATCCAGTGGACCGTCAATGGATTCAATGAAGCTGGCCGCACCACCCTGCACAGCATAGGAACCTGCTTTGTCGAGTACATCATTATGAGCCAGATAAATGTCAATTTCGTTTTCGGCGATATCTCTGAAACGGACGCGGGTCTCGACATGCTGTTGTTCGAGTCGTTCACCCAGTCGCACGCAGATACCGGTGATGACCTGATGTTCAGATCCCGAAAGCTGCTGTAACATATTTTTTGCATGCTTCAGATCACGTGGCTGTCCGAGTACATGTTTTCCGATGGCAACCAGCGTATCTGCTGCAATGATTGGGCTTCCGGCCGGTGCGTGGCAGGCAAGGGCTTTTTCACGGCTCAGGCGTTTGACCATGGTATGGACAGATTCATCGGGGAAAGGGGTCTCATCAATATGTGATGGTCGAACTTCGACAGCTAGACCTGCACTTTGCAGCAGAGTCAGGCGGCGCGGTGAACGGGAGCCCAGAATAATTTCCATTTCCGAATGATAGCGCCGGTTTGCCTTGACGGCACGATCCGCACGCATACGATGCACTGCTCGTGACTGATTCATCTGTTCATACCTCGCTGGAGCGCGCTGTCGAACTGTGCCAATCTGATATGGCGCGGGTGAATGCCTGTATCCATGAGAATCTGAAATCCGATATCATGATGATTCCCGCTATCGGGCATTATATTGTCAATAGTGGCGGCAAACGACTCAGGCCATTGTTATGCTTGCTGACAGCCCGTTTGTTTAGTTATCAGGGGAATCGACATATCCCGCTTTCCGTGGTGGTCGAATTTATTCATACCGCATCGCTTTTGCATGATGATGTGGTGGATTCATCCGATCAGCGCCGCGGTGCACCATCGGCCAACGGGGTATGGGGTAATCAGGCCTCGGTGCTGGTGGGTGATTATCTTTTTTCACGAGCCTTCCAGATGATGGTTGCCGATGGAGATATGGCGATGCTGAAACTGATGAGCGATGTCACCAATGCATTGGCAGAAGGTGAGGTTCTGCAGTTGTCGCGGACTTTTCATCTGGAAATGACAGAAGCCGAATGTCTTGAGGTGATCGAGCGCAAAACTGCGGTGCTGTTCAAGGCTGCCTGTGAAGTGGGTGCCCATGCAGCGGAACAGCCTGATGATGTGGTGGCTGGCATGGCTGAATACGGCATGTGTCTGGGTGTAGCTTTTCAGTTGATGGATGATGCACTGGATTATCTGGCTGAGGCAGGAGATGCCGGCAAGCCGGTGGGACACGATCTGGAAGAGGGGAAAATCACTCTGCCGCTGATTCATGCCATGCAGCATAATGCCAAACTGGCTGGACGAGTTGAGATGATCGCCGAGCGGGGCTGTTATGAAGAGGGTGATCGTGCCTGGGTGCGTGAACATGTTGCCGCGCAGGATGGTTCGGGTTTCGCCATGAGTCGGGCAAAAGATTATGCCGAGCGCGCCAAACGAGTGTTACCGGCACATGCCGATGGTAAAATTCGCCAGTTACTGGCTGATCTGGCTGATTTTTCCGCCCGTCGCCCATTCTGAAACACGCATACCCTGAATCGGTGAGCGAAAACCGTTGATTGGAAATCTCTTGCCGTGTCTGGTTCATCTTTCTAATATGCGCTGCCTGTTTATGATATTCACATCGGGGTGTGGCGCAGCCTGGTAGCGCGTACCGTTCGGGACGGTAAGGTCGGAGGTTCGAACCCTCTCACCCCGACCATTTTTTTCGTACATCTGTCCATCACATACCCACCCTGAAATTGCGATCTATATCACAGAAAGCAATTATCCCGGCCTTAGCCTTCGAGCCTGTTGTAAAAGCCTTTCTATCGGAGGAAATCATGTCCCCTGTGCATAAGCAGGAAGCAAACGACAGTCCCGTCAAGGTACTCAATATTCCCAAATCCACGCCGCATCTGGATGAAGCGCTCAGTGAACATGCGGTGGATCTGGCCATTGTGCCGCAGATGACAGCTTCACGCCCGGCCAGTCGGGTGGATGAAGCATCGCTTGATCTGGATGTCATTATCGAGTCGGTTGCCCGGGCGATTGCCACGACCGAGGATCACTATAAATGCATCATGTTTACCGACCTGGAAAGTTCAACCGAATACAAGCGTTCCATGGGACATACCAAAGGCTATATGCGCAACCGCCTGTTTTGTGATGTATGTAAGGAAGCCGTTGAGAGATACAATGGGCAGGTTGTTAAGCGTCTTGGTGATGGTGTGATGGTGGTGTTTGAAAATGCCATTGATGCTGTGCTGGCGGCGCTGTTGATCAAGCGCAGTCTGGCAGAGGGGCGTAAAACACTGAAAAAGCTGGTCGGATCCATGAATTATCGTATTGGTATCACATGCGGTTATGTCAAGGCGATACCGGGCGATGTTCAGGATTATATCGGCCATGCCATGGACAAGGGAGCCCGGATTCAGGCTGAGGCTCTACGCAATCAGATTTTGATCGATGAAATTGTTTTTGGTCTGATTCATACAAAAATACGGGATTATTCGGGAGATATCCTGATCGGGTCGGCGAAGAACCTGTCGCTGAAAGGTGTCGGTGCAAGTACGCTCTATGAAGTGTCGCCGAAAAAGATGGGGCTGGAATCCAGCATGTCCACGCGCATAAAAAACATGTTTCGCTAAGGAAACGCTGACCAAATCAGGCGCGTAAGTGCCATGATTTCATGGCATACA
>JBHHTY010000003.1:0-26984 GCA_046753565.1 Mariprofundus sp. | reverse complement strand
CGTGTCACCTGCCTTTACTCATAACAGGTCGCAATCATAGCTCCCCTCGCGATTGTCGTCATATCTTTGTGGAATGCTTGACAAATCATACATATTCCATATTCTGGTCGTAGACTGGTCTAATTTCGGACAGGGAGAAGGATATGAGCATAGTCGGTGCTTACGAGGCAAAAACACATCTACCCCAGCTACTTGAACGTGTTGTGAGCGGTGAACGTATTACTATTACAAAGCACGGGCATTCTATCGCTGTTTTACAACCTGTTGAGGGCGGTGATCATGTTGAAGACACCATTAAAAGCCTGAAGGATTTTCGTCGTGGCAAGTATTTGGCGGGGCTTTCTGTCAAAGATATGATTGAAGAGGGACGCCGCTGATGGGGGCGGAAACAGAACGCTTTGTGATCGACAACTCCATTGTCATGGCATGGTGTTTTGAGGATGAATCCAGTGCGATAGCCGATGTGGTTTTGGATTCATTGCGTCATGCAAAAGCAATCGTACCCGCAATATGGCCGCTGGAGGTAGGTAATGTGTTACTGGTTGCCGAACGGCGAGGACGATTGGGCGAAGCAGATTCTGCCCGGTTTCTGTCCATGCTGTCATCGCTGCCTATTTATTCCGAACCTGAAACCCCGCAGCGAGCTATGAGTAATATCTTCGCTCTGGCAAGAGAACATCAGCTTTCGACATACGATGCCTCCTACCTTGATCTGGCCATGCGTCAGGGCGTTGCAATCGCCACGCTGGATAAGGCATTAATTGCAGCGGCCAGCCTGTGTCAAACAAAGGTGATGGGCGATAACTGAGAATTGTTGCCGGTGAGGATGAGACCGGCTGTGCCTGGTCTTGTTTCGCGCATTCTGCTTCAGGACAAGTGGAGATCGGCGGTGCCCGGTCTTGCTTTGCGCGTTTCAGTTGACAGGTTGAACGGGCAACTCGGGTCTTCGGTTAATAAATATTTGCATGCCGCTTGAGCTGTCGCTATGGTTCGCCGCCCTATAAAAAGGAAAGAGTAAATAAGAGGAAGAACGTTCATGTCTTTGGCGCTGGAAGAAAAAAACACAATTATTGAAAAATTTCGTCGTAATGAAGGCGACACAGGTTCACCGGAAGTGCAGGTTGCGCTTCTGACAGAGCGCATCAACCAGCTCTCTACCGGTCATTTCAAGGAACATCATAAAGATCACCACTCACGCCGTGGCCTGCTGAAAATGGTCGGGCAACGTCGCAATTTGCTAAACTATCTCAAGAATAAAGATTTCGGGCGCTATCGCACCCTGATTGACAGTCTCGGACTGCGTCGCTAAACAGTTTTCGGCGGCCCTGCAAAGGGTCGCCTTTTTTCTTTTTGTCGCTTTGACACCACGCCAGGGACATGTGCGAAAAAAGGAATATATCTATGTTTGAAGTTAAAAAAACTCAGGCCGAAGTTGCTGGCCGCACTATCTCATTTGAAACAGGACGCGTAGCGCGTCAGGCCGGTGGTTCTGTACTGGCTCAGGTTGGCGACGTGGTCGTTCATGTTGCTGCAACCGCTGCCAAACAGCCATTGCAGGGTGTGGATTTCATGCCGCTGACGGTTCATTATCAGGAAAAAACCTATGCTGCCGGCCGCTTTCTCGGTGGCTTTTTCAAGCGCGAAGGCCGTCCATCTGAAAAAGAGACACTGACATCCCGCCTGATCGACCGTCCGATTCGCCCTCTGTTCCCGAAAGGTTATTTTCATGAGACCCAGGTGATCGCCACCGTCATGTCCGCTGATGAATACACCAATCCGGATATCATCGCCATCAACGGCGTATCCGCTGCGCTGGCTATTTCCGATGTACCGTTCGCCGAACCGATTGCCGCATCCCGCGTGGGTCTGATCAACGGTGAATTCGTGCTGAACCCGACCTATCAGGAACTGGAAGATTCCGATCTGGATCTGATTGTTGCCGGTACCCGTGATGCGGTGCTGATGATTGAATCCGAAGCCAAGGAACTCTCCGAAGAGCAGATGATCGATGCCATTGTTTTCGGTCAGGAAGGTTATCAGCCTGTACTCGATGCCATTGAGGAACTGGTCAAGCTGGCCGGCAAGGAAAAACTGGTGGTGGAACTGGCCGGCAATGCCGATGTACAGGAAGCTGTCAACGCAGCCTTTGAAGCCGATGTACGCGAAGCCTATGCCACAGTCGATAAATCAGCCCGTGCTGCCAAGATCGAGGCATTGAGAGCTGCCGCACAGGAAAAACTGGCCGGTACAGAAGAAAATCCTGGCCAGTTCTCCTCTAACGATGTGTCATCAGCTGTGAAGAATCTGGAAAAGAATGTGGTTCGTCGCTCCATTATTGCCGGTAATCCGCGTATTGACGGCCGTGCAACCAATCAGGTTCGCGCCATTGATTGCCAGACCGGCGTATTGCCAAAAACTCACGGTTCCGCCCTGTTCACCCGTGGTGAAACACAGGCGCTGGTCACCATCACACTCGGTACCGAATCCGACATGCAGATGACTGAATCACTCGAAGGCGTGGCCAAACAGCGTTTCATGCTGCACTACAATTTCCCGCCGTATTCTGTCGGTGAAGCGCGTCGCATGGGCCCTCCGGGGCGTCGTGAAATCGGTCATGGCAGGCTCGCCCGCCGTGGTGTCGAGGCCGTGCTGCCATCCATGGATGATTTCGGTTATGCCATCCGTTCAGTATCCGAAATCACCGAATCCAACGGTTCATCCTCCATGGCTTCGGTTTGCGGTACTTCTCTGGCACTGATGGATGCCGGTGTTCCAATCAAGGCTGCTGTTGCCGGTGTGGCCATGGGTCTGATTCTGGAAAAAGACGGTTATGCCGTACTGACCGATATCCTCGGTGATGAAGATCATCTGGGCGATATGGATTTCAAGGTGGCCGGTACGCGTGAAGGTGTCACCACCCTGCAGCTGGACATCAAAATCGGTGGCCTGACCCGCGAAATCATGCAGGAGGCACTGGCGCAGGCACATGCCGGTCGTATTCATATACTCGATGAAATGGCCAAGTGCATGGAAGAACCACGCAGCGCCATTGCCGATCATGCGCCGCGTATGTTCACCATGAAGATCAAGGCAGACAAGATTCGCGAAGTGATCGGTGCCGGCGGTAAAGTGATTCGCGGCATTGTCGAAGAAACCGGCGCCAAGGTCGATATTGAGGATGACGGCACCATCAAAATCTTTGCTGTGACCGGTGAAGCCGGCGAGGCAGCCAAAAAGATGATTGAAGATATCGTGGCTGAAGTGGAAGTCGGTGCAGTTTATACCGGTAAAGTGGTCAAGCTGATGGACTTCGGTGCATTCGTTCGCGTTGTCGGTGGTACCGATGGTCTGGTTCATATTTCCCAGATTGCCAACCATCGCGTTGAAAAAGTGGCCGATGAACTGAAAGAAGGTCAGGAAGTTCGCGTCAAGGTACTCGACGTGGATCGCAATGGCCGCATTCGTCTGTCCATGAAAGCACTGCTGGAAGAAAACGCTGAAGGCTAAAAACCATCAGCAAGTTTCACAGGAGGCGGGCATTTGCCCGCCTCTTTTTTTGCCCTGCGAACAGGCATTTTCCCAAACAGAATATTCTGACAGGATTTCGGTATGCCTTTTGATTTAGCTGTCATTGATCTGGATAACACACTGTATGCGGCCGACAACGGGGTGTTCGCACGCATGGATCAGCGCATGACTGCATTCGTGGCCCGTGAACTGGGCGTGGATCACGATGAGGCTGACAGGCTGCGGGTAAAATACTGGCAACAATACGGCACCACATTGCGCGGCATGATGCTGCATCATGGTATGCATGCTGAACCCTTCCTGAAGGACGTGCATGACATCAATGCGCATGAAATTCTTGAAAAGGATGCAGCGCTGGATGCAGCGCTGGACCGGCTGCCGGCGCGCAAGGTGATTCACACCAATGGCATCCGTGAACATGCCGAAAAGATTCTGAAAACGCTTGGCATCGCGCATCATTTTGATGCGATCTACGATATCCGCTTCAACGATTATATCCCCAAACCCTGCCGGAAGACCCTGGCCCGACTCATCGGAAACGAAGGCTGTACACCCGGACGGACGCTGGTAGTGGACGATATGGCTGATAATTTACAGGTAGCCCGCGAGCTCGGTTGCAAAACGGTCTGGATCACCCGCGAGAAGGGTAAGCACTGGGATTTTCATATCCCCAGTTTCCACCGCTTACCGGATGCACTACTGGCAGGGACTATGGGAGATACAATATAAGAAGTCAGGAACAAGAAGGGACTCGCTTTGCACAGTCCCACCCTATTTTTTTATCCTGCACGTTCCCCTACTGATTCATCCGTTCAAAGAATTCGGCATTATTTTTGGTCGGACTCAGCTTATCAAGCAGAAACTCCATCGCATCGACGGTTCCCATCGGAGAAAGGATTTTGCGCAGAATCCATACTTTCTGAAGACCATCGGCAGGGGTCAGCAGTTCTTCCTTGCGTGTACCTGACGGGGCAATATCAATGGACGGGAAAATACGCTTGTCGGTTAATTTCCGATCCAGCTTGATTTCCATATTACCGGTGCCCTTGAATTCCTCAAAGATCACCTCATCCATCTTGGAACCGGTTTCCACCAGTGCCGTGGCAATAATCGTCAGCGAACCGCCATCTTCGATATTGCGGGCCGCGCCGAAGAAACGTTTGGGGCGGTGCAATGCATTGGCATCCACACCACCGGTGAGAATCTTGCCTGAGGATGGCACCACAGTGTTATAGGCGCGGGCAAGACGGGTAATCGAATCAAGCAGAATCACCACATCCTTGCCGTGCTCCACCAGCCTCTTGGCTTTCTCGATCACCATTTCAGATACCTGCACATGGCGCTGGGCCGGCTCATCAAAGGTGGAGGAAATAACTTCTCCGTTCACCGAACGTTTCATATCCGTTACTTCTTCCGGACGCTCATCAATCAGCAACACCATCAGCTCCACATCCGGATGATTGGCTTCAATGGAATGGGCAATCGACTGCATCATCACGGTTTTACCGGTACGGGGCGGTGCCACCAACAAGGCACGCTGACCTTTACCAATCGGGGAAACAATATCGATGATACGACCGGTCATATCCTTTCTGGTCGGATTCTCGATTTCCATATGCAGGCGCTCATCCGGATACAATGGTGTGAGATTATCAAACAACACCTTGGTACGGGCCTGTTCCGGTGATTCCCCATTGGTGGTATCCACCGTTTTCAGGGCAAAATATTTTTCACCCCGGCGTGGCGGTCTGATTTCTCCGGCCACGGTATCGCCCTTGCGCAGAAAAAAGCGGCGAATTTGATGGCCGGACACATACACATCATCCGGCCCGGACAAATAATTGGCTTCAGGAGAGCGCAAAAAGCCGAAACCGTCCGGCAGGATCTCAAGCACACCCTCACTGTAAATCGTGCCGCCGCGCAAACCGTGGGCGCGCAGGATCGCAGAGACCTGCTCCTGCTTGCGCATACCGGCTGCATTGTCGATATCATAGGAGTCGGCCAGCTCCAGCAATTCGGTCGGTGATTTGGCGGATATTTCTTTCAAATGTAGGGAAACACCTTCCATTTCATCGGAAATTTTCTCTTCCATTTCATCACGACGATTGCGCTTGTTGTTGCGGTCACCCTTTTTCCAGCGTCCCCGACGCGGCTGCTCCTGACCGGAACCCTGAGAGCTTTCTTTCGAGTCTGCGGCAGTCACCGTTTCTTGACCTGAGTCCTTGCCGGAATTTTCCTTGCTCTCCGCCTTGCGAGGCCGCCCGCGGCGACGCGGCTTATCCTCGGTCTGCGCTGTTTCTTCAGCAGGTTTTTCCTTTTCAACTGCCTTCGATGCAGTCTTTTCTGCTTCCACAGCTTCAGTGGCTGGCGCTTCAACCACCTTGCGCGGACGCCCGCGACGACGCGGTTTCACTTCCGCACTTTCAGAAGGTATTGCAGTTTCTGCCACGTCCTGTGTGACTTCTTTTTCCTGAGACATTGGGGGTTCTCCAAGTAGTAGACGCAATCAATGCGTATGATTGCTGGTGTCTGTGATACATTAAAAGCTGGTAACGAGCTAAGATAACAACAACGGCTGATGATAAGTGGCTTTATCAGTCCAAATGAGCAACCGGAACGCCGGGAGATATGCCAGCAACGGATGCATTGCTAAATGTGCATGCCTGCCATGTCAACCCCTGACGCTCCTGATAGATCTGGAAGCATCAGAAAAAACCTAATGCCGGAAACGCCTCTGTAATGCCGTATGAATTTTTTGCACCTGTTGCTGCAAGGCTTCCAGGCTGCTGCTGTTATCAATCACATAATCGCCTACCCTGCGTCTCTCGGCATCGTCACATTGCCTTCTCACAACGGCTTCAAATTCGGCCTCACTCTGCCTTCCCCGACACAACACACGCTGCCGCCGCAATGCAACATCGGCCAGCACAACAATCACAGCATCCATACGATTTACACCACCGGATTCCAGCAATACGGATGCCTCAATCACAGCATAATCACCCTGTTGCTGCCTCAGCCAGTCTTCTTCGGCCTGCCAGATCAACGGATGCATCACCGCATTGAGCTTTACAGTTCGTTCCGCATCGGTGAAACAGTATTTCCCCAGCGCTTTTCTGTTCAATGAACCATCCTGATTCAGAATATCCGCACCGAATACTTCCACCAGCTTTTTCAAACCCGGACTACCGGCCTGAACCACGGTCTGGCCGACCCGGTCCAGATCAAGCACCGGTACACCCAGCTCAGCAAACATTTCCGCCACTGTGCTCTTGCCGCTGCCAATACCGCCGGTTAAACCGATACGATGTGGATTCACGGCTGAAAACCGCCAAGCCCTAGATACCAGTCCAGTATTTCTTGACCCCAGACAAACCAGATCATGCCGGCAACGGCAAGGTACGGACCAAACGGGATTTCAGTGCGCAGCCCCCGTCTGGCCAAGAACAGAATCATCACTCCTGCAACCGTACCGAGTATGGACGAGGCAAAAATAATAAACGGCAAGGCCTGCCATCCCATAAATGCGCCCAGCATGGCCAGCAACTTAAAATCACCATAACCCATGCCTTCTCGACCGGTCAGCAGCAAAAACAGCCTGGCAACCAGCCAAAAAACACCATAACCGGCAACAGCTCCGATCAGGGCATCCTGCCAGTGGCCCAGCCACCAGGAAAAAACAAGGCCAAGAACAATACCAGGATACGTCAGTGCATTGGGCAACAAACCGGTTTCCAGATCAATAAAGCTCAAAACCCAGAGCAGAAAAAACAGGCACAAAGCCACAGCCAGTTCGGGGACCGGCCCGAAATGCCAGGCCAGCAAACCCCAGCTTAAACCCATCATCAGCTCAAGTAACGGATAACGCCATGCAATCGGAGCACTGCAATGACGACATTTACCCCCCAGCATCAACCATGAAAACAGTGGAATGTTATCAAGCACGGCAATCGCATGATCGCATGCAGGACAGTGGCTGCCTGGAAATGCTATGGATTCACGTCTCGGTATCCGGTACACACAAACATTGGCGAAACTTCCGACCAGCAGACCAATGATGGCACACAACACAATAATGGCTGTCATGCTTCCTCAGACAATGGCGTTGTCTTTTTCAGCCGATATCTGAGCGAACGAAAACTGATGCCCAGTTCCTTTGCCGCTTTGGTAATATTACCGCCGGTCCTGGCCAGAGCCTCATCAATCAACTGCTGTTCAATCGTCGCCACCCATGTATCCAGATCACCTTCCTGCTGCTGCAGACTTTCCAGCGAAATCTGCGTACCGGCATGCTCACCGGAATATACCTCAGCCAGCAGCTTCGCATCCAGATTACCACTATCAGACAAAGCCAGCATACGTTGCAACAGATTCTCCAGCTCCCGCACATTGCCCATAAATGGCAATGTGCTCAATTTTCGCAAACAATCCTCGGTCAACCTGGATCGCCCTTCACTGAACTGGCGTACGATCGCTTTGGCCAGCAAAGGGATATCTTCCCTGTGCTGCCTTAATGGAGGCATATGTACCGGTACAACATTCAGACGGAAAAACAGGTCTTCACGAAAATTGCCACGCCGCACCTCTGCCTCGAGATCACGATTGGTGGCCGCAATGACACGCACATCGACATCATGTTCCCTGTCCTCACCGACCCGCCGAACCCGTTTATCCTGCAGTACCCTCAGCAGTTTAACCTGTACCGATACAGGCAGTTCTCCCACCTCATCGAGAAACAGGGTTCCGCCATTGGCTGACTCAATCAGACCGGTGCGATCGAATTCAGCCCCAGTAAACGCCCCTTTACGATGCCCGAACAGTTCAGATTCAAACAACCCATCAGGGATAGCCCCACAATGCACCGGAATAAAAACACCCTTGGCACGATTGGAGTATGCATGAACCATCCGCGCCGCCAATTCCTTGCCGGTACCCGATTCTCCGGAAATCAGGACTGTAAAATCGGAAGTGGCCGATCGCTTCAACCTGTCCCGCACCCGACGCATGGGCTCGGACTCACCCATCAGCATATCTCCGGCAGCTGCAGCCACAGTCACCGGTGCAGGTTCAGCGCTGTTCTCATGGTGACCGGATTCAGTATGGTCAGATGCCGCATCAAACAGCGCCCGTTCAACTGCAGATGCCAGCTCTTCGCTTGACACCGGCTTGGTCAGATAATCAAAGGCGCCCTTTTTCATGGCCGCTACGGCCGTATCGGCGCTGGCATAAGCCGTCAACAACAGCACCCGCGCATGCGGCTGCTGTTTTCTGGCCATATCGATCACCCCCAGGCCTGCATCACGATTTTCCATACGCAAATCGGTCAGAACCACATCGAATGTCCGTTTTTTTAACTGATGATCGGCTTCTCCGGGTGAAGCACACGCACATACCTGATGCCCCTGCAATTCCAGCCCCAGAGAAAGAATCTTGCGGGCATTTGCCTCATCTTCGACAAGTAATATTTCAGCCATTTGCCACCTCCCGCTCGGCACTGCCCCGGGCAAGCGTTGTCACGCCCGCCAAATCCGGCTGCAACAACCCTCTGATCATAAAATACACCTTGCCATCACCAAAATTGCCCTCAATCGTCCAACCATTCGCAATACAAACCTGCTGTACCGTTGCCAGCCCCAGGCCAATGCCATTGGAACTGCTGCTGACAAAAGGCTCAAATAACTTGTCACGAATCGCATCCGGAATATCGCCTTCGTTATCAACGCGGAGCATCCAGAACATCTTGTCAGCATCAAGCTGAACACGGATATCACTGTCAGGCTTCCGATAAGCCAGGGCATTCGATAACAGATTATCAATAACCAGACGGAAATGATCACTGTCGATCAATAATTCATCGACACCACAATGCCAACTTAGCCGTTTACAGCCGGTGATATCCATCTGATTCAGGGATGCCTTGATCACCTCAGGCATATAGGACTGAACAGGTTCCGGGCGCAGCGGTTTTGAGTATTCCAGCATCATGTGGGCAAGCCGGTTCAATCGCATCATTTCGTCATGCAGAATTTTCTGGGTATCGACATTGATCTCGGATGTGCGCCCCATAATTTCCAGCCCTTGAACCATGGTATTAACCGGATTGCGGATTTCATGAGCCAGAGTCGCCGACATCTTGCCAAGCAGTGCCATTTTCTCCTGTTGAATTAGCTGTTTCTCAAGGTTCCTGAGCTCGGATATATCGACCAGTGTCAATAACCATGCGGCATCATCATCCGCTGTCAATGCTCTGACGGTCACCAGCAACACCCTCTCCTGATGACTGTATTCGCACCGACATTCTGATGACAGCGGATCGCAGAAAAAGTCATGCAGGGCGGGCATGGAAAGCAGAGATACAACAGACTTTCCGCCCAGCAATCGCACGGCCGATTCGTTCATATCAACGATATGCAATGCAGCGCCCAATACAACCACACCCTCGCGCATCTCTGACATAATATTGTCGTGAATATCCCTGAGTTTCCTGTGCTGGCGAACGACTTTTTCACTGCGTGTACGCAGACGAGCCTGATGTCTGGCAATAAAGGCCATCACACCGCCAATCAGCATGAGCTCAGACACCTGAAGCAGCACATGCAGTGCCTGCTGTGCATCCATTGCCGGATGATTAAATAGCCATATCTCGCCATAAACGGCAGCCAGATATCCTGAACATGCCAGAATACTCAGCGCCAGCGGCAGGGAACGAATGGCGTGTGTACCCGATGCCACAATGATCAATCCAAACAGAAAATAGAACGGACTGAACAAACCGCCGCTGGAGAATATCAACAAGCTGGAAACCATGATGTCGGATGCATGCTGAAGCACCCATTGGCTGTTTTCAGAAAGCCGTGTATTGAGCAGAATCGACTGCAACACCAACAACATCAGAAACAGGATGACTGAGGCCATCATCAGCTGTTTCTGCATCGGCAACAGCGTGGGATAGATCCAGATGATTCCTACCGTGACAACGACCATGGCCGCCAGTGACCGATAAAAAATCAGCCGCATATCAGTTCAAACAACCCTTACGTATCATAAATCATCACAGGCCTGTCGCGCTTTAAACGATGGAAGCCATCTTGAAAATAGGCAGATACATGGAAATCACCAGTCCGCCGATCACAACACCCAGAAAAGCCATGATAATCGGTTCCATCAACTGCTGCATGTTTTCCACCGCTGTATCAACCTCTTCCTCATAGAATTCTGCAATTTTGGACAGCATTTCCTCAAGGCTACCGGTCTGTTCACCAATAGAAATCATTTGTGTGACCATCAACGGAAAAATCTTACTATCTTCCAGTGGCGCCGCCAGTGTCTGCCCCTGCGAAATCGAATCCTTGGCTGAAAGAATAGCCTTCTCTATCACCACATTGCCCGATGTTTCCGCCACAGTATCCAACGACTCCAGAATCGGAACACCCGCAGCTGTCAGAGTGGAAAACGTGCTGCAGAAGCGGGCAACGGAAGCCTTGCGCAACACATCGCCCAGCACAGGCAATGCCAACAGCAGCTTATCAAGCTGATATCTTCCTTTCGGTGTCTTGTAAACAGACTTGATGGCAGCAACCAGCGCAATCGGTGCTCCGATAATAATATACCAGTAGGCCACAAAAACATTGGATATCGAAATGGCTATCTGGGTTGGTGCCGGCAAATCAGCCCCGAAATCAGCAAACATTTCACCAAATACCGGAATCACAAAAATCATCAGAATCGTCGTCACAATGAAAGAAACAACAAGAATGCCAATCGGATAGACCATGGCGGATTTGATTTTCGCTTTCAGACTGAGGGCTTTTTCCTTATACATACAGAGTTTCAGAAGGATAGAATCCAGAATACCGCCCTGCTCACCAGCCTCCACCAGAGCACATGTTAAGCGGTCAAACTCATCCGGAAACTTGCGCATGGTTTCACCCAGCGGATTACCAACCTCGATGTTCTGGCGCACCTCTCCCAGCAGTTTGATCATGGCTTTTTTTTCGGCACCGCGTTCAGCCAGTTCAAAACATTGTACCAGAGGCAGGCCGGCATTGATCATCGTAGAGAGCTGCCGGAAAAAAATGGAGATATCCTTATCATCTGCTTTTTCAGGAAAAATATTGATTTCAAGCGGCTTTTTCTTGACCTTCACATCCGCCAGCCCTTTGCGACGGATAATTGCCGTAGCGATTTCACGGTTGGGTGCTTCGATCTCGCCAGCTTCCGATATACCCTGTTTGTTTTTAGCCTGCCATATAAAAATAGCCATCAGTTATTCACCATTTCACCCTAACGCACATGGAGTTTTTTCAATCCGCCGCGGTAACACGCAGACACTCCTCAAGTGAAATCTCACCAACCTTCACTTTCTCCAATGCTGCCATCCGAAGTGTGTTTACATTTTTACTCATGGCGATGCTATTGATCCTCTCCGAATCCCCGCCAGCATAAATCACCTCGCGAATTTCATCAAAAATCGGCATCACCTGATAAACACCTGTTCTGCCCTTGTAACCGGAACCGTTGCATGTCGGACAGCCCGTACCATGCATCGGATGAAAACCACTCAACTCATGTTCCGGAACCCCTGCATCAAGCAAAGCTGCCTCAGGAAGATTCTCGGGCGATTTGCAATCCGGACAAATGCGACGCGCCAGACGCTGGGCAGAAACCATATTGACTGCCGACCCCACCAGAAACGGCTCAATGCCCATATTAATCAGGCGTGTCACCGTCGATGGTGCATCATTGGTATGCAATGTCGCCAGTACCAGATGCCCGGTTAAGGCCGCCTTGATACCGATGGCCGCTGTTTCATAATCACGAATTTCACCAATGAGAATAATATCCGGGTCCTGACGCATAAAAGAACGCAATACGGCTGGAAAAGTCAGTCCTGCATCCACATCAACATTGACCTGATTGATGCCCATAAAATTAAATTCGACAGGATCTTCCGCCGTACAGATATTCACGCCGGGCTGATTCAGCTCGGCCACAGCAGAATACAGGCTAACCGTTTTTCCCGAACCGGTCGGTCCGGTGACAAGCACCATGCCGTAGGGGTTGTGAATCGCCTGCTTCAACCTTGTCAGAGACTCCTCAGGATAGCCCAGCTTGGTCATATCCAGCTGCAGACTGGATGGATCCAGCAATCGCATCACCACCTTTTCACCAAAAAGCATCGGTAATACGGAAACGCGGAAATCCACTGTTTTGGCCCGCGATAACCGCAACTTGATGCGCCCGTCCTGTGGCACGCGACGTTCGGATATATCAAGCCGGGCCAGAATTTTCAACCGGGAGACAATCGCATCCCTCATGCCGATGCCCGGTTGCATGATCTCATGCAAAACCCCGTCAATGCGATAACGCACGCGCAAAACCTTCTCATAAGGCTCAATGTGGATATCCGAAGCACCACGCTTGATCGCGTCCATCAGAATCAGGTTCACCAGTCTGACTATCGGCGCAGTCTCAATTTCCGCCGACAGCGAGTATTCGTCAATATCTTCCTGCTCTGTATCCAGAACCTCTACATCCATTGCTCCCAGGTCTTCCATGACCTGCTTCAGATGAGAGTCGGTATCACTGAGTTCCGCAAGCTTCTTGCTTAACTGGCTTTCTGCTGCGATGGCCACATCAATTTTACAACCGCTGATAAAGGCGATTTCATCCAGGCTGTTGATATCGTACGGGTCAACAACAGCAAGCTTGAGTTTGTTGCCCTGACGCTTCAGAGGCAACATCATATGTCTGCGCAATACATTCACAGGAATGGAGGTTGCATTCACATCAATATCAACCTGATCCAGATCGATAATCGGGCAACCGTATGTTTTGGCCAGAAACGCCACCAGATCCCGTTCCTTGAAAAAGTTCTGTTTCACCAGTTGCGAAGTCAGGGTATCACCATGCAGTGTGGCCTCTCGCATCAACACATCCAGTTCTTCGCGATTTATACGCCGGTGTCTGAGCAGCAAATCTCCCAGTCTCGAATGATTCATTCCGTGCTTCTCCAGCCGGGAAGCTCTACCAAATCACGGCCAAGGTATTGCTGCATATAGGCCAGTGTCTGACTGCAATCAGGCTTATCACAATCATGCCACCAGGAAAATGCAGCAGCGCCCTGGGCAATCAGCATGGGCAGGCCATCCACACTCAGTCGACCAGCCTGGCTCGCGGCTTCAACAAATGCTGTTTTGCCATCCGGTCGATATACCGCATCGATGGCCACGCCATTCCCTGACAGCACAAACGGAAAATCCTGCCCCTTCTGCAGGCCAATACTGGTTGTATTGATCAACAACACCGTATCCCGGCAGGCAACGGTGACAGCCTCCTGCTGCCAGAGTACCGGTTCACAGTTCAGATTCGGATATGATATTTTTGCAGCTTCGATCAACGCATCCAGGCGCTCCGGATTACGATTACAAACCCCCACCTTGCCGGGATTCAATGCGTTGAGTGCATGCAGTACTGCACGGGAGGTGCCACCGGCACCGAACAGCACAACCTGCTTTCCCTCGATATCCACATTCAGACCTTCGATCACCGCTTTGAAACCACGCCAGTCCGTATTGGTTGCCTGCCAGCCATTTTCTTGCCGTTTCACCGTATTCACCGCACCAATCCGGCACGCATCGGCATCCGCCTCAACCATCTGCAAAATCGACTCCTTATGCGGAACCGTCACATTAAAGCCCTGCACCCCCACTGCCCATAAGCCACCAACAGCCTGTGCCAGCAACTCAGGCGGCACTGCAAAGGGGAGATAAACTGCATTGATGCTTTTCCGGCTCAAAAACCGGGACTGAAACTGCGGTGAAAGCGAATGCTTAACCGGCCAGCCGATAATACCATAAGTCGTTGTCATGCCGTCTGTTTTCATGTTCCGTCAGCTTATAAACAGCATGGCTATGTGTCAAAGTTTGTCATCATCGCCGGTTCGAAATCGACAGCTTGCTACATAGGTTGAAAACGTACATTCAACATCTTGCCAGAGATAGCAAACACCTTCGCCCGATTCCCCAGCATGGAAGCAATGCCTCTGGCTTCAGGAGCTGCCTGTAACTTTACTTTTCCGCCGACCATCCACTGTTGCGGCAAGCGGACTGCCATATTTAATTGGCCAGAGCCTGTCAGCGCTACTGTGGTACCCCCGCTGATCGACCACTGCCATCCCTGCATTGATGGCTTGGGCTTGCCCGTCGATTTCAATATCAGGTGATAATCCCCTAACGGTTTATCAAAAACGGGTAAATCAATCCGGGCCTGTTGCCAGGCCACATCAATCTGACCCTCGACCGGCAAACCGCTGACCGCACTGAACTGCACATGGCCGGTAAGTCTTAGCGAACCACCGACATCCACAGGCAATGGTAAGCGCTGCTTCCACAGCGATTGCAAGACCGCAACATCGAGAACAGCATTCAGATCGTTTACCTCAATGTGTTTATCCTGCCATACCAGCACTGCGCCAACAGATTGGTCCTGCAATCCAATATGCACGTTTACGGCGGCCACTCCGGTGAATAGAGAGCCCCAGGCCGGACTGATGCTGGCAGTATCCAGAAAAACCGGCTCCGGCAAGTCGGCGGTTTTGATCGATACGTGTTTCAGCTCAACGCCAAGCCCCTGGGCCTGCAAGGATTCATAGCGCAGCTCGATACCGCTGACCCTGGCCTGTTGATCTATTTGATTTCGCAGCCATGCTTCAGGCTGCCAACGCATGGCTACAAATAACAGCAGGGCCATCACAAAGATAAAGCATAATTGCCACACCGGTACATGCCGGGGTTTGGCCGCCAGTGATACAGAAGTCATCATAATCCGATTTTATTTATCCCTTTTTTCATCCCGCGACGAAATATCACAAATGATTATTCCACCGTTACGGATTTGGCCAGATTGCGAGGCTGATCAACATCCGTACCCTTCAGAACAGCGACATAATATGCCAATAACTGTAGAGGAATACTGTAGACAATCGGGGCAGTGCCCGGATAGATATCGGATAAGGTCAAATTCTGATAGTTATCCAGGGCAATATTCACTTTGTCATCGCTGAACAGGAACAGCTCGCCCCCACGCGCACGGACCTCCTGCAGATTGGAAAGCACCTTCTCAAGCAACGGATCATCGGGCAACGCACAAACAACCGGCATGGCTTCATCCACCAGTGCCAGCGGCCCATGCTTGAGTTCTCCCGCAGGATAAGCCTCGGCGTGAATATAGGAAATTTCCTTGAGTTTCAGCGCCCCTTCCAAAGCAACCGGATAGAATGCACCACGCCCCAGGAATAAGGCGTTATGCTTGTTGGAAAAACCCTCGGCCATGATTTTGATGGCATCAGCCAGCTCCAGTACCACTTCCACCTGCCGGGGCAACGAATGCAGCTCATTGACCATCTGCTCTTCCTGCCTGGCGCTGCCCTCCCTGCGACGCGCAAGCGCAATCATCAGCAGGCGAAGCGCCACCAGCTGTGTCGTAAATGCCTTGGTGGAAGCCACACCGATTTCGGTTCCGGCACGGGTCATAAAACTGACATCCGATTCCCGCACCAGCGAACTTTCCGGCACATTGCAAACGGTAAGACTGCCGATATAACCGCTTGAACGACTGTCCCGCAAAGCGGCCAGCGTATCAGCCGTTTCACCCGACTGTGAAATCGTGATCAACAAAGAACCATCCGGCACCACCACCTTTCGGTAACGGTATTCGGATGCGACTTCGACATTGCACGGAATACCGATTTCCTCAAGCCAGTAGCGCGCCACAAGGCCGGCATGATAACTGGTACCGCAGGCAACAATCTGGACATGCCGCGTTTTGTCCAGCAGCGCCGATGTCTCGTGGCCAAAAGCAGCTTCCAGCAACCGACCATTGTGAATACGACCTTCCAGTGTTTCCGAAATAACACCGGGCTGCTCGTAAATTTCCTTGAGCATATAGTGGGCATACGGCCCTTTGTCGATGCTGGCATTGGATAATTCGGACACTTTGACCGGACGCTCAACATGCTGACCATCTGCATTGTAAATCATTACGCCATTTCGACGAACCTCAGCAATATCCCCCTCTTCAAGAAAGATAAACCTGCGAGTGACGGGTAATAATGCTGCCACATCGGAAGCAATGAAATTCTCTGTTTCGCCCAGCCCGATGACCAGCGGACTTCCAGCCCGGGTCACAACGATACGATCATGATCTTCAGGACTTGCTGCAGCAAGTGCATAAGCCCCTTCGAGTTCAGCCGCTACATGAACAACTGCATCGAACAGGTTTTTACCCGCATCCAGCTTATGCGCCATCAGATGGGCGATGACCTCGGTATCGGTATCGGAAGTGAACGCATAGCCCATGGCCACGAGGCGATCACGCAGCATGTTGTGATTTTCAATAATGCCATTGTGAACCACGGCCACCCTGACCCCGCTCATATGCGGATGCGCATTGCGCTCGGCAGGCGCACCGTGCGTTGCCCAGCGTGTATGCGCGACTCCAAGATCACCGGTAACATCCGATTGATCGATCAGATCCTGCAGAACGGCCACCTTACCAAGCGCTCTGAAGCGTTTCAGTGCACCAGACGAATCCCTGACAGCAACGCCGGCCGAGTCATAACCGCGATATTCCAGACGCTGCAAACCATCCATCAGGATCGGCAATACATTCCGCCCTGCGATGGCCCCGACTATACCGCACATCAGCGTTTGTCCTTGATGGGCCTCTTCCAGTTCGGCATATGTTTTTGTGCATTTCTTTCTGTCAGGGTTAAACCGCCCTCATCAACATCACGGGTAATCGTGCTTCCCGCACCAATAGTAGCATCATCACCAATCCGAACCGGTGCCACCAGCTGGGTATCGGAACCGACAAAAACATTATCGCCAATCTCGGTCAGGAATTTATTGGCACCGTCATAATTGCAGGTGATCGTACCGGCACCGATATTGCAGTTCGTGCCAATCGTTGCATCACCGATGTAGGAAAGGTGATTCACTTTACTACCCTCACCCACCACTGATTTTTTCACTTCCACGAAATTACCGATATGTACGCCTTCATCGAGCCGGGCCTCCGGCCTCAATCGTGCATAAGGCCCTACAAGCGAATCGGAACCGACTGCCGCAGTGTGGATGTGACTGAAGGCGTAAACATTGACGCGATCATCCAGCCATGCATCGACCAGTACTGCATTCGGTCCGATGCGACACTCATCTCCAATCTGGGTGGAGCCAATCAGATAGCAACCGGCCTGAATCACCGTATCAATACCAATTCTCACGCCCGCTTCAATACGAACCGTGTCCGGCTTTTCAACCGTCACGCCCCGGCGCTGCCAATCCTCAATGATACGTTTCTGCATCAGGCCCTCGACATGAGCCAGATGCACCCGGTCATTGACCCCCAGCATCTCATCGGCATCGTGCATCAGTACAGCCGCAACGGATTGTCCGGCCTGAAGAGCCAATGGTACAATATCCGGCAAATAATATTCACCCTGGGCATTGCGATTACCGATCGCGTGCAGCAGATCGAACAGCACGTCATAGCGCACGCAATAGATACCACTGCTCACTTCGGATATATCCCGCTGTACTGCGCTGGCATCTTTCTCTTCTACAATGCTTGTCACATGCCCGTCCTGATCACGCACTATACGTCCGTAACCGAACGGATTTCCCGGCTGCGCCGTCAACACGGTCACATCGGCATCTGATTCACGATGCTCATCCACCAGGCGGGCCAGCGTCTCGACCTGCAGCAACGGCGTATCCCCGCAAACAATCAGGACATCCCGAACATCGCGAATCACTTCTTCGCACTGTTTGACGGCGTGGCCTGTACCAAGCTGTTTATCCTGAATCACCCACTCAAGATTGACCGGTTGTCCCACATGCTCGCGCACCAGTTCAGAGGCATGACCGGTCACCACCGCAATCCCTTTCGGCCTGAGCGATTCCACCGTGCTCAGAATATAATCGATCATAGCCCTACCCAACACATGATGCAGCACCTTGGGAAGATTAGAACGCATACGTTTGCCCCGGCCTGCCGCCAGAACGCACACCTGCAAATCAGGATAATGGAATTTTCCCATAGTGGTTTCCTCACTGTATCGGATATCAGAATAATGGCGCTGATGATAACAGATAAAACTATGAATGCAGGTTGATGATGCAACTGCGGGTTTTAACAGAGCGTGCTCGAAACATAAGCGGAATCGATAAAGACAATAAAAAAGGGCCGCACAAGTGCGACCCTTCAATCCTTATATACGTCTGTTATTTATGCTTTTTCTTTTTCAACCACATCAGACGTGCAGTCATCATGGCAAGCTCAGCTTCTGCCTTGGCATAATCGATATCTTCGTTGCGTGAATCAAGCATCTCTTTTGCCTTGCGTTCTGCCTCGACAGCTGCCGCCTCATCAATATCGGCAGCACGTTCAGCTGAATCGGACAATATGGTCACCATATCCGGTTGCACTTCAATAAAACCGCCGGAAACAAAAACCTCATCCACATTGTCGCCATTGGTAATACGCAGCTCGCCGGAAGCCAGCGCGCTGATCAGCGGTGTGTGCTTGGGCATAATACCCAGTTCGCCGGCAGCACCCGGAGCCACCAGAAATTCTGCTTCGCCGCGATACACTTCGCGTTCAACCGTAGCAACCAGTACTTGCATGGTAGCAGCCATTAGCCTTTAGCCGCCATTTTTTCTGCCTTGGCAACAGCCTCGTCAATACCGCCGACCATGTAGAATGCCTGTTCAGGAAGGTGGTCATACTCACCGGCCAAAATACCCTTGAATGCCTTGATGGTTTCTTCCTTCTTGGCATACACGCCCGGAGAACCTGTAAATACTTCGGCCACATGGAACGGCTGAGACAGGAAGCGCTGAATCTTACGCGCCCGTGCCACCAGCTGTTTATCTTCATCAGACAACTCATCCATACCAAGAATTGCAATAATATCCTGCAACTCTTTATAACGCTGCAAGGTCTGCTGTACGCCCTGAGCCACGTCATAATGCTCGTTACCGATCACTTTCGGATCAAGCTGACGGGAACTTGAATCCAGTGGATCAATGGCCGGATAAATACCCAGTTCAGCAATCGAACGGGACAAAACAATTGTGGAATCCAGATGCGCAAAAGTGGTTGCAGGTGCCGGATCGGTCAGGTCATCAGCAGGTACATAAACAGCCTGTACTGAAGTAATAGAGCCTGTCTTGGTAGAAGCAATACGCTCCTGCAGACGACCCATTTCTTCAGCCAGATTCGGCTGATAACCCACCGCCGACGGCATACGGCCCAGCAGCGCGGATACTTCCACACCAGCCAGAGAATAACGGTAGATGTTATCGATAAAGATCAGAACATCGCGACCTTCATCACGGAAATACTCGGCCATGGTCAGGCCGGTCAAAGCAACACGAAGACGGTTTCCCGGAGGCTCGTTCATCTGGCCATAAACCAGCGCCACTTTATCAAGTACGTTGGATTCCTTCATTTCATAGTAGAAATCGTTACCTTCGCGGGTACGTTCACCCACACCGGCGAATACAGAGAAACCACCGTGTGCCTTGGCGATGTTGTTAATCAACTCCATCATGTTCACTGTCTTGCCAACACCGGCACCGCCGAACAGGCCTACTTTACCACCCTTGGCAATCGGTGCGATCAGATCGATCACCTTGATACCGGTTTCGAGAATCTCGGAAGCCGGAGACAGCTCATCAAAACTCGGGGCTGCTCGATGAATTTCATTGAACGCTTCAGCCTTGACCTCTTCGCCTTCGAAATCGATACCTTCGCCCAGCACATTCATAATACGACCCAGTGTGGCCTGGCCAACCGGAACCTTGATGGCTGCGCCGGTATCAGACACTTCCATACCACGCTTCAGCCCGTCGGTTGTACCCAGTGCAATGGCACGCACACAGTTATCACCGAGATGCTGCTGCACTTCCAGCGTAAGCTTGGGGTCACTCATGACAAGCGCATTATAAATTTTTGGCAGTTCGCCAGCATTAAAGCGGACATCCACTACCGGACCGATCACCTGGACAATGGTACCTGTACTCATTTTCTGACCTCTCCTGAATATCTAAACTTGTAACTTGTTCTGTTAGCCTGCCGCAGCAGCACCGGCACAAATTTCTGCCAGTTCCTGGGTAATTGCAGCCTGACGGGCTTTGTTATATGTAATGCTGAGATCCTTGACGATATCTTTCGCATTATCGGTTGCAGCTTTCATGGCCACCATACGAGCCGACTGTTCACATGCCTTGTTTTCCAGCAATGCATGATAAACCAGTGATTCAACATAGCGGCGTAAAACACCTTCAAGCACTTCTTTCGCTTCAGGCTCATACAGATAGTCCCAGTATCTTTCATCCGTTTTTTCGGGCAATGGGCACGGCATCAGACGCATCGTTGTCGGTGTTTGTGTCATCGTATTCACGAACTCGGAATATACCAGATGAACAGCATCAACATCGCCGGCAATGTATTTATCAATAGCCAGCGTAACCAGACCGATAATATCGGACAGCTCCGGAGTATCCGGAATATTTTCAGCCACACCGAGAACAGGGGCACCGATACGGCGCATGAATGATCCGGCACGGCGCCCGATGGTGAAGACATCCACATCGACTTCCTGCTCTTTCAACAGACCAAGTGCTGTTTTCAGTGCGTTGGTGTTCAGCCCGCCACACAAGCCCTTGTCTGTCGTAACAACAATCACGCCGACTCTTTTGATCTCTTCTCGCTCAACCAGAAACGGGTGTTTGTATTCCGGATGTGCACTCATCAGATTGCCAACTACTCGCAGGATGCCTTCAGAGTATGCACGCGCAGCAACCACACGATCCTGAGCTTTACGCATCTTGGAAGCGGCAACCATCTCCATCGCCTTGGTAATTTTACCAGTGTTCTGGATTGCCTTGATCTGACCGCGTATTTCCTTGGTAGAAGCCATATCTAATACCTATCTGCTATCAATACGTGCCGGTAGACTTGAAGTCTGCCATGGCTTTCTGCAAACCTTCTTCTACCTGCTCATTCAGTGCAGGCGTCGCATTCAAACCTTCCATCAGCGATGCATGTACAGAGTTAAGGTTGGCAAGATATGCCTTTTCAAAGGCAACCACCTTGTTCACCTCAACATCATCCAGATCACCGTTATTCAATGCATAAAGCATTGCTGTCATCTCGGCAACGGACAGCGGATTGTTTTCATCCTGCTTCAGCACTTCCATACCGCGCTTGCCGCGCTCGATCTGTTGACGTGTTGCAGCATCCAGATCGGAAGCAAACTGGGCAAATGCCGCCAGTTCACGGTACTGGGCCAGATCCAGACGCAAACCGCCACCGACTTTTTTCATGGCCTTGGTCTGGGCTGCACCACCCACACGGGATACGGACAGACCTGCATTGATTGCCGGACGCTGACCTGAATTAAACAGGCTGGTTTCCAAGAAAATCTGACCATCAGTAATAGAGATCACGTTGGTTGGTACGAAGGCAGATACGTCGCCTTCCTGCGTTTCAATGATTGGCAGTGCCGTCAACGAACCTGTTTTTCCTGTCACTTCACCATTGGTGAATTTTTCGACATAGGTCTCATCCACACGCGATGCGCGTTCCAGCAAACGGGAGTGCAGGTAGAACACATCACCCGGATAGGCCTCACGCCCTGGCGGACGGCGAAGAATCAGGGACACCTGGCGATAAGCCCAGGCCTGCTTGGTCAGATCATCATATACGATCAGCGCATCTTCACCGCGATCACGGAAATACTCACCCATGGTACAACCGGAATAAGGCGCAATATATTGCAGCGCAGCGGATTCGGATGCAGAGGCTGATACGACAATCGTATTATCCAGTGCACCATGTTCTTTCAATACTCGAACAACATTGGCAACAGTGGAGGCCTTCTGGCCGACTGCAACATAAACACAGGTCACACCGGTATCTTTCTGGTTGATAATGGTATCAATCGCAATAGCGGTTTTACCGGTCTGGCGATCGCCAATGATCAGCTCACGCTGGCCGCGACCGACTGGAACCATGGAGTCAATGGATTTGATACCGGTCTGCAGTGGCTGATCCACAGATTTACGCTCGATTACACCCGGTGCAATTTTTTCCACTGCATCACTACCGGATGCATTGATCGGACCTTTGCCATCAATCGGCTGCCCCAGTGAATTCACCACACGGCCTTTCAGCTCCGGACCAACCGGAACCTGAAAAATCTTGCCGGTACATTTAACTTCATCACCTTCGGACAGGTCAGTGAACTCACCGAAGATCACAGCACCGACGCTGTCTTCCTCAAGGTTGAGCACCATGCCCATGGTTCCGTTGCCAAACTCCAGCATCTCGCCGGACATGGCACCGGACAGACCATGTACTCGCGCCACACCGTCGCCAACCGAAATGATACGGCCCACATTGGCATCGGCAGCACTGGCCTCAAAGCCCTTGATCTGCTCTTTGATAATTGAACTAATTTCTGCGGTATCGAGCTTCATTATTATTTCCTCTAATACTCAGTCTGTTGCCTAGGATGCCAAAGCACGGCGAAGGCCGGCCAGCTTCGTACGCAACGAATAATCTATTTTCCGGTCACCGACACGAACAACCATACCACCCAGGATGGACTGGTCTTCCGATACCGAGAGACGCACTTTTTTACCAGTTAAAGCAGCCAGGGCGCTGGAGAGTTTTTCCTCTGTCGCGCTGTCGATTACAGTTGCAACTGTCACTTCCGCATCCAACTCGCTTTCCGCCTGATGTATCATAGCCTCCACCAGCGAGTTAATTTCCGGCAACAGGCATGCCTTGTTGCGATCCGCCAGCATGCTCACAAGCCGCTCAATCTCGGCACTCACCTTGCCACCTGCAGCCTCTATGAGGACATTGCGCTTCAAATCAGCTGGATATTCCGGTGATGACAACACGGCATCAACTTCATCATTCGCAGCCACTGCAGCAACCCGGGCAAGATCATCCTGAATCTTGCTTCCTTCGCTGATCAGTTCAAACAGCGCTGATGCATAACGGCGTGAAATCTGGGTCGTGCTCATGCGTTACCAAACCCTGTGTTGACGATGCCTTCGATCAACTTGGCATGGCGCCTGGAATCCAGCTCAGATTCGACCACACGCTCAGCTGCAAGCATGGCAATATCAGCCACTTCCTCGCGCAGAGCCTGGCGTGCACGGCCAAGTTCAGCATTCACTTCTTCGCGAGCTGCATCTACGATCCCTTCAGCCTCCACACGTGCACGCTGTACCGCTTCTTCATTGATTTCAGCAGCGCGTTTTTCAGCAGAGGCCAGAATCTCAGCAGCCTTGGCACGGGCTTCATTCAGCTGTTCAGCAATCTCGGCCTCAGCCTTTGCCCTTGCTTCCATGCCTGCATCTGCAGCAGCCAGTCCGTCGGCAATCTTCTGGGCACGTGCTTCCATCAGCTCGGACATCGGTCCATACAGATGCTTCCGCATCAGATACACCAGCGCCAGGAAAACCACAATCTGACCGATAAATGTCAGGTCAATACTCATACGACCTCCTCAATAGTTCGTTTGTTCGTTGCTCTACTTACTACAATCAGCCCAGGAACGGGTTGGCGAACAGGAACCACAGAGCGAAAGCCATGATAATGAACGGGAAAGATTCCATCAAACCTGCAAAGATGAACATATTGAACATCAACTGCGGGCGCATTTCCGGCTGACGGGAGATACCCTCCAAAGCCTTTGAACAGATGAGACCCCAGCCAATAGCAGAACCGAGGCCTGCAGCAGCCAGAATTACACCGACAGAAATCGCGGATGCAGCTGTAATGATAGTTGTAGCGTCCATATTTATATACTCCTTTCGTTATAAATAATTAGTGTTCAACTGGCTGGTGCGCAATGGATAAATACACCACAGTCAGAATCATGAAAATAAATGCCTGTAACAGACCGATAAACAGATGGAAAATCGTCCACCCCAGGCCAATAAAGAAACCGGCCGCCATCCCTACAGCACCACCACCCAGAAGCAGGAATGCAATCAGCAGGAAAATCACTTCGCCGGCAAACATATTACCGAACAGACGGAAGGAAAGGCTCAACGGCTTGGCCACTTCTTCAACAAGCTTTAAAATCAGGTTAATCGGCATGACGACAGGCTTGAGAAATCCCGGCATCAGATTGGTAAACGGCTCCATCAACAACTCTTTACAGAAATGGACCGGCTTGAGCTTAAACTCATAATACAAGACCAGAGCAAACACAGACACCGCCATGGCCGCCGGCAAGTTCAAATCATTGGTCGGCACCGGACGGAAATGCTCCACACCAAACAGATGGGCAACGTTACCCAGCAGGAAAGCTGGCAGAATATCAATGGTATTGATCAGGGCGATAAAGACAAAAATGGTAAATGCGAGCGGTGCAATCAGTGGATTATTGACAGGAAAGTTATCTTTCACTGTATCATCGATAAAACCGACAACGGACTCCATAAAGTTCTGCGCACCTGAGGGTGCACCGTCAACCAGCCTTCCCTTCAACCACAGTGCAAACGCAAACATTGCTGTTGCCACAACAATGGTGACCAACATGGTATCCAGATGGATCTGCATAAACGGATTGGACTCATCTATCTTGAGGGTCCAGTAATGCAGGTGACCTGCGATTCCGCCATCATGACTCTGTTCAGCCAAAACCCTCTCCTTTGCCTCTTTGTGCATTCAGTTACTGTGGTTTTACTTACATCGGGCCGCTCTTCTCTCTGTTAAACCCGATTATTGCATATATAAAAATCAATGCTTGTGCAATAAACATGCCTGCGGCCACCAAAAGCAAATGCAGGCCAATCACATGTGCCAGCAGCAATGCAGCCAGCAGCGATACAAAGCGAAACACAGCCCCTGCATAAAGGGATCGCTGCCCCGCCTCAACACTCAGCCCATCGGTACGATCGAGCCGCCTGGCCAACCACCAGCCATTGCCTGCCATCAACATCACGCCACTCAGGAACGACAGGGCGTAAATCATTTGACCAGCAGCCACAAACACAAAAAAACCAAGAACGCCTGTAGCAATCTGCAACCGCAACATGCGAATCAGGGGGTGCTTTTTTTCCAGATCCATCACCCCTTAGACGATTGAAACGGGATTCACTTGAGAGTCAATCCACATCCCCTCGGTTCGTGCGAGGCGCATTATAGCGGCGGCCATGCCCATTTACAACTGCTATATTCAGCCCTGCATATTCTTTTAAATCAACCCGGCCAGCGCCTGTTTGCAAATATCCATCAGCGGATCCGGATATATGCCCAGCACAACAACAGCAACCGTGGTCAGCAGAACCGTTGCCTGCATCAAACGACTTTCATCAAAATTAAAAGCAACACGCACGTCGTCGAAGTAGATGTATTTGACCACGCGAATGTAATAAAACGCTCCCACGGCAGAAAACAGCAACGCATACAGCACCAGATACAAATGACCCGCTTCGACTGCCGCGATAAACACCACGTACTTGGCCCAGAAGCCGCCAAGGAACGGAATACCTGCCAGCGAGAACAGCAGCAACCCCATGGCCAGCGCATAGCCGGGACGAACCTTTGACAGGCCTGCAAAATCATCCAGCAACTCGCCCTGAATACCTTCACGGCGCATCAGAATGATGATTGCAAATGCCCCCATGGTCATAAACAGGTAAATCGTCATATAAACCATAATACCGGCATAGCCGTCTGTATTGGCAGCAATCAAACCCAGCATCACAAAACCGACATGGCCAATAGTTGAATAGGCCAGCATGCGCTTGATATTACGCTGGGCAATCGCAGCCAGATTGCCGACAGCCATGGTCAGCACGGCCATCCAGGTTAGAATCAGGGTATATTCATGCTGCAATGCCGGCATCGCATCAGCCAGTACGCGGATAAAAATCACAAACCCGGCCACTTTCGGAGCCACGGACATGAATGCCGTCACCGGTGTTGGTGCACCCTCATAAGCATCCGGTGTCCACATATGGAATGGAGCCATGGAAACCTTGAACGCCATACCGGCGATAATAAATACCAGCCCAAGCAGCACAGCAGCACTGGCATGCCCCTCGGAAGCAGACAAGCCGACGTCAATGGCGGCGAAATCAAAGCTGCCGGTCACACCGTACAAAAAGGTGATTCCATAGAGCAGCATACCGGATGACAAAGCCCCGAGAATAAAATATTTCAACGATGCTTCACTGGAACGCAGCACATTGCGCTCGTACCCCACCAGCACATAAACACACAGCGCCATCAACTCCATACCAAGATACATGATGATAAAATTATTGGCCGACGCCATGAGCATCATGCCCAGCATGGCAAACAGCATCAGCACATAATATTCACCCAGATGCTGTTCATCTTTCATATAGTGGACAGAC
>JBHHTY010000002.1:0-27494 GCA_046753565.1 Mariprofundus sp. | reverse complement strand
GTGCACCTGGAGCTATGGCTTCAAATGTTATTTGTTACTTGCTTGGAGGGGCTGTTGCCTTCTCTGTCGCCATGACATTATTGGCATCAACACTTTCACCATTTATGACGCCATTACTGGTTGAGTGGCTTGGTGGTGCATATATGGATATCCCATTCTTGCCGATGATGAAAACCATTTTTCTTATTGTTGTTCTTCCGCTTGCTTTAGGAATGTTGCTTCATCACCGCTTTCCGCAGTATCAACCCAATTGTGAGAGGGTAGCACCAGCAATTGCTGCGTTGGCTATTATCATTATTTGCAGCTATGCCGTTGCTGCAAACCAAGAGCGAATAGCTCAAACACCACTAATTATTTTTCTTCTCGTAGTTGTTCTTAATGCAGGAGGCTATCTAGCAGGTTGGCTAGTTGGAGGTCTGTTTAATTTCGACCGTAAGTATCAAATTACGCTTGCTGTCGAGATTGGAATGCAAAATGCAGGACTAGGAGTGGCACTTGCACTCAAGCACTTTAGCCCAGAAACAGCCCTACCTGGAGCCTTATTTGCCGTATGGTGCATCCTTACGGCGGCAGGGTTAAGCCGCTGGAAGAAACTTAGGAATGAACCTATTGCTGCAATCTAATGCTTTGCTAATGTATGGAGATGTTATCACCTATCTGGCCGGCGGGGCGGTGGTTTTTTCTGTTGCCATGACGATGTTGGCAACAATGCTTTCGCCGTTGCTAACACCGGCGATTGAAATCGGCATGCAGAATGCAGGCCTCGGGGTAGCACTGGCGTTGAAACATTTTCAACCTGAGACCGCATTGCCGGGAGCATTGTTTGCCGTATGGTGTATTATCACTGCGGCAGCCATGACACGATATTTACATCAGGGCCGCCAGCCGGTTGCTGCTGCGGTTTAGCGTCTGATTATGCAGGTTACCCGATAGCAGGATGGGTGGAGCTTTCATAATTCGGCAAAGTCATTACCATTTTGTTTTGGAGATAAAGCTTATGAAAACCCTGTTCATGATCATCGCTGTGTTTGCTTATATTACTTCGGCTCAGGCCGAAACACGTTATATTGTCGATCAGGCCAAACTACCCATGCGTTCAGGCCAGAGCACAAGCCATTCGATTGTGCGCATGTTACCCAGCGGTACGGCTGTTGAAGTGCTCGGGCAGTCATCCAGCGGATATACCCATATTCGCACGCGCAGCGGAAAAGAAGGCTGGATTCTGAGCAGATATCTGATGAAAGAGCCAGCAGCCAGAGTGAGGCTGGCCGCGATCGAGAAAGAATTAAGCCATCTTCAGGCGCTCAAACAGGAGAAAAAAAAGCTGGATCAGGAACGCTCCCGGCTGGCAGATGAGAACAAAAAACTGCAGTCAGAACTAACGCTGATTCGTAAAACGGCGGCCAATGCTGTTGCTATTGCCGATGAAAACAGATCGTTGAAAGCCAATGCGGAGCAGGCCAGTCAGGCGCTTGAAGCTCTGCGTCAGGAAACCAGCGAAATCAGAAACGGTTCCCAGCAACGCTGGTTTATGCTTGGCGGCGGTGCTATTTTATTCGGTATTCTGCTGGGGCTGATTCTGCCACGTTTGAAAGTTCGCCGGAAAGATCGCTGGGGCAGATATTAGCCCTTCCACAAGGACTGATTGAAACGCGATCCCCCTGCATCCTTGCGGAGCTATTTCCGGCGCTGATGCAATTATCGGCTATCGCCTGAATCCGGGTTTGGGTTAGCATTCCGCCATGGCCATTATTAATCGACGTGCACGGCACGAATATCATATACTGGAAACCATCGAGGCGGGTCTGATCCTGACGGGTCCCGAGGTCAAGTCGATTCGGCTCGGTCAGGTCAATCTGGCTGAAGCGCATTGTATCATCCGTCATGCCCGCGTATTCCTGATCGGTTGCCATATCAGCCCTTATAAACCGGCTGCCATGAATAACCCCAAAGAGCCGGCCCGGTCACGTGAATTGCTGCTGAACAAACGTGAGCTGGAACGCCTCATGGGCAAGTTAAAAGAGAAGGGTTTGACGCTGGTGCCGTTAAAACTCTATTTTAATGACCGCAATTTCGCCAAGCTGGAAATTGGTCTGGCACGTGGTAAGAAAGCGCATGATAAACGGCATGATATCAAGGAACGTGATATCAAGCGTGATTTGCAGCGGCGTTACAAGATGTGATCGTCACAGCTTCATTCAGGTCATTTCCTTTTGAAATAAACCGTGCGGACAGGCGGCATAGTGATTGATGATATGAGCATGTAGTGTTCCCGCCATGTTCAATGTATTGCTCGGTATGGCCGCCATTATTGTTGCCGGTGTAGGCTGGCGCATATTGCTGGGTGGGAAGTTGGCTGAAACCATTCGTTCCCATCTGGCGCAGTCGGTCTACCATATTTTTCTTCCCGCTCTGGTGCTGCATGTCTTGTGGCAATCACCGATTGACCTGAACACCATCCGTATTCCTGTGGTGGCTGCTCTTGCCGTGCTGCTGTCACTGCTGGCGGCATTCCTGCTTTATGGCAATGGTGCGCTGGTTCGGGCTTTTTTACCCGGTAATGCCAATAAGACCATCGGTGCCTTGTTGCTGGCTTCCGCCTTTGGCAATTTCTCCTATCTGGGCTTGCCTGTGCTCAGTCAGACTTTCGGTGACTGGGCCCAGGTGATTGCCATTCAGTTTGATCTGCTGGCCAGCACCCCGATTTTGTTTTCTGTCGGCATTATTCTGGCGCGATATTATGGTAATTCCGGAACCGGTATTCATCCGTTGCTCAGCCTGTTACAGGTGCCGGCGATCTGGGCCGCTGTCGGAGGATTATTACTGAGTTCTTTCTCCATTTCTGTACCCGTATGGGTGGACAACGCACTGGTTACGCTTGGTGCTGCGGTGGTGCCATTGATGTTGTTGTCAGTCGGTATGGCGCTGCGCTGGCAATCCGGCTGGGCTGCGCGGATTCCCGTATTGCTACCTGTTTTGGTGATTCAGTTATTGCTGATGCCGCTGATTGCCTGGGCTGCAGCCATTGGTGTCGGCATGCCGGCACAGTATCTGGCACCGACCATTATTGAGGCTGCCATGCCGACCATGGTGCTGGGCTTGGTGATATGCGATCGATTTAAGCTGGATGTGGCATTTTATGCCGAAGCAGTCACCCTGACGACCGTATGTTCCATGCTGACGCTGCCAATGTGGTTGCAGATTGCATCCTGACCGCTTCAGAGAAACGGAAGGGAAAGGATCAGATAGCGCGTGAATTTTCCTGCCGTCACCAGCAGCAGGAACGGGATGATGCTACAGCGCAGCAGTCCCGCAACCAGACATAGCGGGTCACCGATAATCGGAAGCCATGCCAGAAGCAGGGCGGGTTTTCCCCATTTTCCGAACCAGCGCTCTGCTTTCTGTGTTTGATGCTCGGAAATTCTCAGCCATTTCTTATGCACTGCCTCATTACCAAGCCTCCCCATGGCATAGGTGATCAGACTTCCCAGCACATTGCCTGCAGTGGCAACCATCACGAGAGCCATGGCGTGGCCGCCTTCATTCAGCCTGTACAGCAATAATGCTTCCGAGCCTCCGGGCAAAAGAGTCGAGGAGATCAGGGCGGAAAAAAAGAGTGACCAGTCCATGCCTGAAGCCTAGCCCTGTGTTACCATTACTGCATGATTTATCCCTTTGATTCACCGCTGGGGCCAATATCCTATGCTTGGGATGGCGTGGTATGCCGCCATGTCTGGCTGGAAAAGTCGGGGTGTTCAGAGTCCGGTCATGATGATCCGGTGTCTCTTTGGCTGGCTGCCTATTTTGATGCGGTCGGTTTTGATGGAACAGCCGTGGAATTGCCGCCATTGATTGAGCCGGCTACGCTATTTCAGGCAAAAATGCGTGCCGCACTGCCGGCCATTCCAGCCGGTGAAGTGCGCACTTATGGCGAGTTGGCGAAAATGCTGGGAACATCACCGCGCGCCATGGGGCAGGCGTTGGGGGCGAATCCGCTGCCGATTCTCATTCCCTGTCATCGTGTGATTGCGGTCGCCGGTTTGGGCGGGTTTTCCTGCGGCCTCGACTGGAAGAAAAAGCTGCTTCGATTCGAGCAGGCACCATATCCGGATTCATCATGATTTTCACTTGAGGCATGTATGCAGCCCGGTCATCATCGGGCCATGAAAATCGCCAGCTGGAATGTCAATTCCCTGAATGTTCGCTTGCCCCATGTGCTGTCATTTCTTGAGCAGGAACAGCCGGATGTGCTTGCACTGCAGGAAACCAAGCTGACGGATGATAAATTTCCGGTCGATGCGATTCATGCGGCCGGATACCGGGTAGCGTACGCCGGCCAGAAAACCTACAATGGTGTTTGTATCATCAGCCGCAGTGCAATTGATGCGGTTGTGACCGATTTACCGGAACTGGATGATCCTCAACGACGCTTGCTGGCGGCAACGATCCAGTCGGTGCGCATCATCAATGTGTACATTCCCAACGGGCAGGAAGTTGGATCGGACAAATATGCCTATAAATTTCGCTGGTTGCATGCATTTTACCAATACTTGCAGGCAGAGATGTCCGAGCATGAGCGGCTGATTGTACTCGGTGATTATAATATTGCTCCGACAGATCAGGATGTTCACGATCCAAAACGCTGGCATGAAAAAATCATGTGCTCCACGGCTGAACGCGAATGGTTTCAGTCTCTGGTGGATCTCGGGATGGTGGATACTGTCCGGCATATCCACCCGAATGAACCTATGCATAGCTGGTGGGATTACCGCATGAATGCGTTCCGGCGCAACTGGGGCATTCGTATTGACCATATTCTGGCTACGCCATCCTTGTCACCGCTTGCAGCGGATGTTGCGACAGATTACCGCGCCCTGGAGCGCCCCAGCGATCATGCGCCAGTCTGGGTCGATTTCGAATAACAGGGCTGCAAGCCTGTTGATCCTTGCAGCACAGCCCCATCGGATATCTATGATAAAACATTGCTTTCTGGTGCCGATGATAAAGAATTTGCGGAGCAGTGCTTTTACTGCATAAACGTCTGAACGGGTGATTTATGAATTCCAAAGCAATTGCGGTGATGGCATCGGGCCGTGGCAGTAATCTGAAAGTAATACTCGAATCGGTTGCTGCGGGGGATTGCCCTGTCGATGTGCAGCTGGTGATTTCTGATAAAGCCGGTGCTGCAGCGCTTGCAGTTGCCCGTGATGCAGGTGTGCCGCATATCGCGCATCTGGACCCGAAAGCGTATCAGGACCGTGCCGGATTTGATGCCGCCTGTGCCGATTTGATTGATCGGCATGGCTGCCGGTGGATTGTGCTGGCCGGATATATGAGAATTCTTTCCAGCTCATTCGTGCGGCGTTTCCGTGGCCGCATTATCAATATTCATCCTGCGATTTTACCGGCATTTCCAGGCGCACATGCCGTTGAAGATGCTGTGAATTACGGGGTGAAGGTCTCCGGTTGTACGGTTCATCTGGTGGATGAAGTGCTCGATGGAGGGCCTGTTCTCGCCCAGAGTGTCGTGCCGGTATTTGATGATGACACATGCGATTCTCTGCATGCCCGCATTCAGGTGGAAGAGCATCAAATCTATCCGGCCACCCTCAAACGCATCATGAACGATGGTTTCAGCATTGATGGTCGCAAGGTGATTTGGAACTCTCCGGCAGCAAGTTGACTCCTGAAGGGCGATTTCCCAACGCGCTCCCTCTAAGGAAGCACTGATCAATTCAGTGTTTTCGTGCAGGCCATGGACGGCGAGCTGATTACAGGCAGGATGCCTTTCACCAGCATCTCCCTAAATAGCATATAAAATAATCACTTAGGAATAAACTCTCAAGGTTTTTGTGTGCCAAATCACATAACGCACAGTGTTTATCGGCATGTTTCGCGGCAGCTGTTATTTGGTTGATGCATAAACCAGATGCCATGGCGATGGAGGGAAAATGCAACCCAATGGTAAAAGATTCAGGCCACAGCGGCTTCATGCACTGTGTGCCATGGCCATGCTAATGCTGCTGTCAGCCTGTTCCACACATCAAAAGCCTGTTGCAATGGATAAAGGAAAAACCCGAGCCGATGCCGTAATGGTGATTGGCTTGCCCCAGTTCGAAAAGAACAAGCGTATTGATGTGCGCCGCGAGAACCCTGTCTATGCAATTATCGGCATTACAGCCAAGGCCTTCCAGCAACTTGCCCGGGAATACAAACGGGTTCAATATCAGGATGCCAATCCATCCCTGCATCATTATTGCATCAACAATATGCGTCAGACAATCAAACGGCGGTTGCGCAAGCTGGGGTATAAGGTCAGGGATCTGAACATGACATACTGGCAGGCCCAGTCGGCCTATCGCAACAAGCATGCTCGCCTGAAAGGGGTTGATGCACTGTTGAAAGTGGATATCAAACGTTTCGGCTATTTCTCCGCTTCTCCGTTCAAGCCTTATCGGCCAGGCATGGTGGTGGCTGCCGATTTAATATCCACCAAGGATCGCAAGCTGATATCGTCCAATGTATACAATGTCGGCTACGATCAGGAGGATATTTCCAAATTCGACCTTGAAATCAGTTATATGACCAATATCCACGTGGCCGATCAACGCTATTTCTACCGCAATTTCAAGACGTTGATATCCCATGCCAGGGAAAGTTCGTCGGCGTTGAAATTTGTCGCAGGTGTTGCAGGAGAAAGTGTGGCCGGTGATTTAAACAAACATGATCCATCATACTTTCTGGCCAGGCGCCGTTAATCAGGAAAGGGTTTCCAGTAATGCCACTGTACCCTATATGGTTTCACCCTCGATCATGATTTGATCCAGTCGTTTCCTGTGGGCGGGATGGGTGCCACTCAATGGCAGGCGAACATAAAAGGCCGCGCCTTCTCCCGGCCGGGAATCGACCCGAATTTCTCCGTGATGGGCATCTATAATGCGTTTGCAAATTGCCAGCCCCAACCCTGCACCTTCGCCTTCCTTGCGGCAGCGGGCATCATCGGCACGGTAAAACCTGTCGAACAGGCGTTGTTGTTGATCTTCGACGATCCCCGGGCCTTCATCCCGAACACAGATAATTGCCGATCCCTCCCGCGCCACAGCACTTAAATAAATACATGAATGCTCAGGCGCATGTTTGAAGGCATTGGACAGCAAGTTCATCACGGTGCGTTCGATCTGACTGGCTTCGCCCATGATTTCCAGATCTTCCTCAATCTGCATATCCAGATGAACATGCTGACTGTCGAACAGAATCAGATGTTGTTGCCCCACTTCCTGCAACAGCAGTGACAGATCAACGGGAGATTGTACAATTTCAAGCTGACCGGCATCGGCACGGGCCAGCGTCAGCAAATCATTGACGATACGCTGAATGCGATCAATCGTATCCAGTTGCTGGCGCAGAATATGTTTGTATTCATCCTCTGTCCGGGTATGGCGAAGTGCCACCTCGATTTCACCCTTGAGAATGGTCAACGGCAGGCGAAGTTCGTGCGATGCATCGGCAGTAAATCGTTTCTGGGCCTGAAAACTGGCTTCCAGATCAGCAAACATTTTGTTCAATACCCGCACGAGCACCTGGATTTCCTTATCCAGCGACTTCGATTTGAGACGCCGTGTCAGATCTCCCGCGGCAACGCCACGGGCCGTATTGGTGATTTCATGAATCGGTTCAAGCGCCCGCTTGGCCATGTAGTAACCCGCACCGGCACTGATGATGATGGAAATCAGCCCCAGAATACCGCCGACGATGTACAGCAGATTGAATACAGCACGAATATCCGCTGTGTTATGTCCCAGCATCAGCGTGGCAACGATTCGGCCCGCGTTATGAATTGGAAATGCAATGACCCGGACATTGGCTTTGTTCAGTAAGGACTCTGTCGAAGCAAAAGATGGTGTCCCGGAACGAAAAGCATGGCCGAGTGCGCGACTGACATCATTGCCCCCCTTGTCGATAAGTGATCGATCGGAGCGAAACAGCACACGTCCGTTGGCACCAACCAGTTGAATGGCTCCCGGATAATGGTCGGCAAACGTGCCCAGATGGCCGGACCAGAAATAGAAAGGTGAACTTTCAAGCTCATTGGCCAGCGATGTAGCCTGTGCCATAAGCTGTTCATCCAGTTCATAATAAACGCGGTTGGACAGAACCGTGTACAACACAACGGCTGCAAACAGTAAAATGCCGAATTCCAGCGAAATATAAAGCAGTGCCAGCCTGCCCCGGAAAGTGCGGAACATATTGGAACGTACTTTGTTCAGTATGCCTGCTGGACGAATAGTCAGGGTAGTTCCCGGTGTCTGATTTGATCAGTCAAACCAGTCAGTTTGGTGGAGAATCATCGCTGAGTAAATATCCCTGTCCGCGCAGGGTATGCAGCAGCGGCGGCTCAAAGCCTTTGTCGATTTTGGATCGCAAATGGCTGATATACACATCAATCACATTGCTTTCCGGATCAAAATTCATGTCCCAGACATGCTCACCGATCAGGGTACGGGACAGTACTTTTCCTTTATTGCGCAACAGATATTCGAGCAGGGCGTATTCCTTGGTGGTCAGGCGAACGGGCTCGTCATTGCGGGTGACGCGTCTGCTGATCGGATCCAGCTCCAGATCGGCAATTTTCAGAATCGGTGACTTGCTGTCGGACTGGCGGCGCAGCAGGGCACGCACACGGGCCAACAATTCTTCAAAGGCAAACGGCTTGGCCAGATAATCGTCGGCTCCGGCATCCAGGCCACGCACTTTGTCCTCAATGGAATCGCGTGCAGTCAGCATTAACACAGGGGTTGCCACGCCACTGGCGCGCAATTCGCGACAGACAACGATGCCGTTTTTTTTCGGCAACATCAGATCAAGAATAATCAAATCATAATCGTTGATTTCGGCCAGAAATTCACCGTCCTCGCCATCGTAGGAAACATCAACGGCATGGCCTTCCTCTTTCAGCCCTTTCTGAATAAAATGAGCAACACGCTCTTCGTCTTCAACAACCAGAATTTTCATGCGGCTTAGTGTAGCATCCATCTGTCGAATGCGCTAAGGCTGAAGCAGGGGGATAGCCATGGATTATCGGGTGGTCAGTAAAAAACGGGTTTATCAGGGTTTTTTTGCCATGGATGAATATCTCATCGAACATGACTGCTTTGATGGCAGGCGTATGCAAATCAGTCGTGAGAACATGGAACGCGGCGATGCGGCTGCCATTCTGCTCTACGATCCGGATACCGACGAAGTATTGCTGCTGGAACAGTTCCGCGTGGGGCCTGCGGTACGGCATGAAAATCCGTGGCTGATCGAGATTGTTGCCGGCATTATCGATGCAGGGGAAAGTGCTGAACAGGCTGTGATTCGGGAAGCCCGGGAAGAATCGGGATTTGTGCCGTCCAGAGTCAGTTTTCTGGGTCGGTACTATACTACGCCGGGAGCATGCTCGGAGCGCATTGACCTGTTCCTCGGTCTGGTGGATAAAAACCATCCGGCCGGCGAGGGCGGGGGCTGTGCAGAAGAACATGAAGATATTCGCAGTTACTGGGTATCACGGCGGCAGGCCTTACAAATGCTACAGGAGGGAAAAATAGGTTCCGGTGCTCCCATGCTGGCATTGCTGCTGGCTTTCGGCTGGAAGGGTGTCATCAATATCGAAGATTAAGGCAGCCCTGAAAAACAGGGCTTTTTTACAGTGTGACCGGTTCCAGATAGCGAACGCCGCTGGTGAGGCAACCATCCCCGATGAAAGGCATCACGGCATCCATCACCGGCGCAATCCATGCATTCTGTTCAGCCGTGGAGGCATTGAAAATAGTGCGTGCGGGTGTCCGGTTCATCTGTTTGAGCTTATCCAGTGTCAGCAGCGCCTGATTGATCGCACCCAGTTTGCATCCGACCACCAGCCATACATCATATTCCGGCATGGCTGCAATCCAGTCAGAGACCAGCCAGGTATTGCTTATCGGTGTCATCAGCCCGCCCACACCTTCAATCAGACAGGTTTCAACATCACTGGCCTGTTTTCGGCACCAGTACACAAGCTTGTTTGCATCAATCTCCCGTCCTTCCGCCACGGCAGCCTGGGACGGGGCCGCAGGCAGGGTAAAACGATAACAATTAATGTGACTGGCATGCTTCAATCTCTGGGCGGTAAGCAATGTTTGGATATCCGCATTATTGCCGGCCGGATCCAGCCCGCAGGCAATGGGTTTGATTGCTTTGGCAGAGATGTTTCGCTGAACCAGAGTCCGGATTGCGGAAGCGGTTACCCATGTCTTGCCGGCATCCGTATCTGTTGCAGTGATGAAAACCCTAGAGGCCATGGAGATTGAGATCTCCTTCTGCGCGAATCGGAATCATGTTGTCTCCATGTTCATAGCCGGCCTGTTTGTACCAGGCCTGAGCGTAGAGTGCCTCGAATGTGGCATAAATTTTACCCTCCTCGTTATGATGGTGGTCTGAATATGCACGCTCAAGCTGTTGAATCAGCGAACGCCCGTACAACCCTTTCTTGCGACCGCGAATGGCGGAGGCAGAGGCCCCCAGTCCTTTCAGTTCCCGAATCAGGCTGATGGTATCGGGATAGGTCAGGGTAAACAGATCACTGTCGGTAACAGGCAGTTCAACAGGCAGCTTCATCATCGCATCACCCAGAGATGTCACATCCGGAAACGGTAGAACGTGAGCGGCACGGTCGGATTCGATGCTGGCCAGCGATTGTCGCAATTCGGCCAGCGTTCGTCGCCCGAAGGTGGAAAACAGCATCAATCCGCCCGGTGCCAGAACCCGGCGCATTTCCTGCAACATAAGTTGTGGCTCAGGCAACCATTGCATGGCCAGATTCGAGCAGACCAGATCGAATTGTTCTGCTTTAAACGGCAGCGCTGCAGCATCCCCGCCAATATGCCGGTGATGTCCGTGCCAGGGCAAACGCCTGCCATGACTGTGGCGTGTGTTTTTCAGCATGGATTCGGACAGATCCAGCGCCACAATCTCGGCTCGTTTGAATTTACCACGCAGCAGACGGGTGAAATAGCCTGTGCCACAACCGACATCTAGAATGCGTTTCGGCTCGATTTTGGTGAACGAGAGATGAGCCAGCAGCCGGTCGGCAATTTCCCGCTGTAATACGGCATGTGCATCATAACTGTCTGCTGCGGATGAAAAAGCGCGTTTGACGTGGCCGGTTTGAATATGGGAATCAATAGCGGGGTTATTCACAGGGTTTTCCACCAGTTGAAAAGATTTTTGTTAAACAGATTTGTCTGTGTCAGGAATGGGGCATGCCCGCATTTTTCAAACAGATGCATGCGACTGTTGGCGATGGATTTTGCCAGCCATCGGCCGGAATTTACTGATACAATCGCGTCCTGATCTCCATGCATCACCAGTGTTGGCACAGATATGTCAGCCATACATGACCGAATATCCAGTGAGCCGAGCAATGCCAGTCCGTTGTCCAGGCCGGATGCCGATGCCGGATGCTCCCGATCTACAGCCAGTCTGGCCAGATGATTATAATCATGTCGGTTCAGATTATCGCCATGCAACATCAGGCTAAAGAAACGGTTCAACAACCTGCCCGATCCGGTGGCAACAGCATGTTCAAACGCTTCAAACAGCGATGTTTCACAACCGGTTTGCCAGTCTGTTTTCTGACGGAAACAGGGCGTGGTGGAAACCAGTGCCAGCGCAGCTACACGGTCAGAAAAAGTGTGTGCAATCTGCAAAGCCAGCATGCCACCCAGCGACCAGCCGACCAATACAGAGGGTTCGGCAGGTAGCTGCTGAACGATGGATTCGACCCATGCATCGGCTTGATGATCGTCAGCGCCACCGTGACCGGGTAGATTCAAATAAAGCGCATCGGGAAATGATTCATGCTGCTGAAACCATATCTGCTGCGATTGCGCCCAGCCATGCAGAAAAACCAGTGGCTTCATAACAGTCTCCTGAGACAATCCGTCAACCGGCCAATCTGTTCCGTGTGATGTGATGCGCTCAGGGTAAAACGCAGCCGGGCGGTGTTTTCCGGCACTGTAGGCGGGCGGATGGCTGAAACGAAAAAGCCGGATTCAGCCAGTGTTTTCGACATCGCCAGTGCCTGATTGTCGGCACCGATAACGAGAGGCTGAATGGCCGTGTCGGAGTCCATAAAGCCCAGACCCGACACGCCGGCTTTGAAGCGGTCGAGGTTGCGGTGCAATCGGGATACCTGCTCACCGCTTTGAATCAGACTGAGTGCGGTTTCTGCCGCTGCGATCATGGCAAGCGGCAAGGCTGTGGAATAAATCATGGTGCGCTGACGTTGCCTTAACCCCTCGACCAAGGACCGGGTTCCGAGAATAAATGCGCCATAGCCGCCAAAAGCCTTGCCGAAGGTACCGACCTCGATCAGCCGGGCGTGGCCGGCTATGTTGTGGGCGGATGTCAGGCCTGTGCCGTTTTCCCCGACCGTGCCGATGCCATGTGCATCATCGATGACAAGCAGGGTGTCGTGCGCTTCGGCCAGCGCCAGCAGGGCATGAACATCAGCACAATCGCCATCCATACTGAATATGCCATCCGAAACAATGATGCGTTTTTCAGCCGGAAATTTTTCAAGCTGGCTGGCAAGCTGGTCTGTATTCAGATGGGCATAACGGTGGATCGCGGCACCAGACAAACGTGCACCATCCACCAGCGAAGCATGATTAAGCTTGTCGCTAAAAAGGTGGGTATGCCTGTTTGCCAGTGCTTGAATCAGCCCGAGATTGGCCAGCATACCCGATCCGACAATGAGACAGGCTTCGTAGCCTTTCCAGCGGGCCAGTTTTTCTTCCAGTCGGTGCAGTGCCGGATCGTCACCGGAGACCAGTCGCGAAGCACCGCTGCCCACAGTGTGGGCACATGCATGTTGTGCGGCCTGACAAACATCGGGATGACAACTCAGCCCCAGATAATCATTGCCGGAAAAATTGATCAAAGTCTGTCCGTGAACTTCGATGCCGAAACCATCACGTTGCGATGCCAGAAACCGGCGTCGGCGTGTTTCGGGGATTTCTGCAAACCAATTGCGTGAATCGACCATGTCCGGCATGCTGGTTGGCATGAACATGCTGTCAACCAAAGGTATAAAGATGGTTAACCGGCTGGGCGGTTTGCTGTTTCCGCCCGCCTGTATTTTTTGCCATGTCCCGATGTCTTTCGGCAAAGGCTGTTGTACTGCATGTCTTGAAAATATTGAAGTATGGCCGCATTCAGCTTGCAGGCGCTGCGGAATTCCATTGCCTGCAGATATGCAGCCGGGGCCGTGCGGGCATTGTTTGCAAAAACCGCCGGCACAACATCAGACTTGCAGTCTGTATTGCTATCACGGCGCAGTACGGGATGCGATTCTGGAATGGAAATTACATGGCCATGATACAGGAGTGCGCTGGCTGGTGGATGCGGCGATGCCCCGCTTACAAAACAGTCTCAATGAGCATTCGCTGTTGTTACCTATACCCATGCCGCTTTCCCGCATGCGTAAAAGTGGTCAGCATCATACTGCCAATCTCTGTAAATGGCTGGCTGATGGTACGGAATGTCTTTGGGACTGGCAGCTGCTCAGGCGTATCGGTGAACAGCCAAGGCAATCTGCACTTTCAGGGCAGGCTCGCAGGAAAAATCTGCGTAAGGCATTTGCACTGGCTGACGACTATGCATCGCGCTGGCAGGATTTGGCGGATCGCGTGACAACGATCTGGATTGTCGATGATATTTTAACGACAGGTTCCACACTGCATTTTGCCGCCCGTGCCAGCCTGATGCTGGGCGTGCCGATCAATGTGCTGTCACTGGCACGCACATCATTGAAAGGATAGGTTTTCCAGGTATGGCAACGATTGAAATATATTCCGGGGACTTCTGTCCCTACTGCGTCCGCGCCAAGGCGCTGTTAAAGAAAAAGGGCCTTGAGTTCACCGAATACAATGTTCGCAAAGATATGACGCGTCAGATTGAGATGTCCGAGCGTGCTCCCGGTGCACGTACTATCCCCCAGATTTTCATCAACAATCGCCATGTCGGAGGTTGTGATGACCTCTATGCTTTGGAAAGCAAGGGTGAACTGGATAGCTGGCTGTAGTCATCTGCGATGGTCATATTGGCTGGCGGATTTCGTCCGCCTGCCCCTTAATAGCACTCAGCCGATTGGTGATCGCAACCCAGTGATCATAATCCAGCTGTTCCGGTCGCCGGCGTGGATCAATGCCAATGGACTCAAACTGCCCGGCTGAAATGGATCCCCTGAAATTATTGGTGATGGTTTTGCGACGATGGGCGAAGCCCCGGCGCACCGTCTGTTGTAATTGCTGATACGCGCATGCCGGCTTTTTACCATGCGGAGTCAGCAGAATCACTGCAGAATGCACTTTGGGTGGTGGTGAAAACGCGCCGGGTGGCAATGTCAGCAGGCGTTTCACATCATAATAATGGCGCACCAGTACAGACAGGCCGCCATAGACCTTGCTGCCCGGGTCTGCAGCAATGCGCTCGGCCACTTCGCGCTGATACATCAGCACCATGCCTCCGGAAAGCGAATGCGCTGCCAGCATGGCTGTCAGCGGCCCGCTGATATTGTAGGGCAGGTTTCCGGCAATCCAGTCCGGCCGGATGGCTGCTACTGCGCCATCCAGTTCCTGCATGATATCGCCGTGAATCACGGCGAGTTTCGTATTTTTTTCGGCTATACCTTTCCAGTGGGTGGCAAAATGATCGTCCATCTCAATCACGGTCAGCTTGCCGGCCCGTTCGAGCAGTGCTTCGGTAATTGCTCCCGGCCCGGGCCCGATTTCGATGACAGATGCCATTTCGGGGATTGCGCATGCGATGCGGCGAATAGCATTGTGATCGCGCAAAAAATGCTGGCCGAGTGACTTTTTGGGGCGTTGGGCGTGTTGATCTGTCATCGGGCAATCGTAGCTGATATTGGCATCAGAGATAACATTTCTTGGTGCCGGCTTATTGGCCCTTGCCTTATAAGGGATTGATCCTAGAATCCGCAACCTTTTTCGAGCCGTTGGCTACGGATGCCCAGCTTTCTGGAACATCCGATCACCATACCTGGGAGGTCTGGCATGAGCAGTGAAAAACGCCGTTTGATTGCGGGAAACTGGAAAATGAATGGGTCACTTCAGGAGGCCAATGATTTCATGGATGCCTTCGGTGGTAATCCTGCCCCTGATCATGTCGAAGTGGCACTGATGCCGCCGTTTACGCTGTTGCATCCTATGACTGATCGACTGGCATCCATGGGTGTGGTGCTGGGTGCGCAGAATGTTTATAACGAAGACAAGGGCGCTTTTACCGGATCGATTTGCCCGATGATGTTACGCGATGCCAACTGTCATTATGTGATTCTCGGCCATTCCGAGCGCCGCAGTATCATTGGCGAAAGCAATGCCAAAATCCGCTCCAAAATGAATGCTTCATGGTTGCATGGTCTGGAGCCGATCCTGTGTATCGGTGAAACACTGGAGCAGCGTGAAAAAGGTATCACCAATACTGTTCTGGCCGAACAGTTATCGATTCTCAAGGGCGCACCGAAAGAGATGCCGCTGACCGTGGCTTATGAGCCTGTATGGGCCATTGGCACCGGCAGAACGGCATCTCCGGAACAGGTTACCGAAACCCACGCATTTGTACATGAAGAACTGACCCGGCTTGGTCACGACTGTCGTGTGCTGTATGGTGGCAGCGTCAATCCGGCAAATGCTGAAGAACTGATGAGCTGCCCGGGTGTGGAGGGTGCGCTGGTGGGAGGTGCCAGCCTGAAGGCCGACTCGTTTATGGATATTGTTAAAGCCACCGTTAAAGTGGTGAGCTGAGGAGACAGGAATGACAACAATTATAATTATCGTACATGTGCTGGTGGCGCTGTTACTGATCGGCGTGGTTCTGATCCAGCGCGGTCAGGGTGCGGATATGGGCGTATCCTTTGGCGGTGGCGGTGCGCAAACACTGTTCGGCAGTCGTGGTTCCGGTTCATTTCTGGGCAAGCTGACAGGTGGTTTGGCAGCAACCTTTATGTTGACCAGCTTGACGCTGGCATTCTTTTCCCAGCAGCAGACCGGTTCTATAGTAGAACGTTCTGTTGCTGATCAGGTTCCGCTTGAGCAGCCAGCCAACAGCCAGCCGGCACAGGAGGGTTTTGACCCATCCAAACTGAAGAGCGATGCACCGGTTTCAACCGGCGATGGTTTGCCCGCCGCCGAATAATTTTTTTGCCCATGCCCTGGCATGAGCCGATGGATGAAAAACATGAAGAGGGAGTGACATCAAGTCACTCCCTCTTTTTATATCAGGCGTTTGATGTGTTGTGTCTATATGGGGCGAAAAGTCCGAATAGTGTTTTTTTACGTCTGGCATGCTAATTTTTTGCTATGGCTGATGTATTGTGCGTGGGACACGCTTCATATGATATTGCCATGGCGGCAGATCATCACCCTGAAGCCGATGAGAAAATGCTGGCCGATGCGATGCAACTGGCCGGTGGCGGCCCGGCAGCCAATGCGGCGGTGTGCATCGCCAGGCTTGGCGGCAAGGCGGGGTTTTGCGGCTACCTGGGCGAGGATCTGTTCGGAACAGCACATCTGCAAGAGCTTGAAGCGGAAGGCGTGGATACTTCGCTGATTGTACAGGGAAGGAACCCTACGCCTGTGTCACAGATTCTGGCCAAGCCCGATGGATCCCGTTCGGTGGTCAATTTCAAGGCAGACACCCCCTGGCTGGCGGCCAATGCTCTGACCCTTTCCAGCAGACCAAAAGTCATATTGTTCGATGGACATGAACCATGGCTTTCCGTGGCGCTGTGCCAATGGGCGAAAGCACATGGCATTTCCACAGTGCTGGATGCCGGTTCCCTGCATCATGGGACACGGGAGCTGGCCGGCTCTGTTGATTATCTGGTTGCCTCGGAAAAGTTTGCCATGCAATTCAGCGGTTCGGATGATGTGCATATGGCCATGTCCGCGATGCTGGAAACCATCTCCTGTGTGGTGATTACCATGGGTGAAAAAGGCCTGATCTGGAGCCGGGAGGATCAGGCCGGTGCAATGGATGCTTTTGCAGTTGATGTGCTTGATTCCACCGGCGCAGGTGATGCTTTTCATGCTGCTTTTGCTTTTGGGCTGTCTGCGGGCATGAATTGGCAGGCGCTGTTGCACTATGCCTCGGCAGCCGGCGCACTGGCTTGTACAAAACTGGGAGCGCGTATAGCACTTCCGTATGCGAGTCAGGTTCAGGACTTGTTGCACCGGAACTGAACAGCATGCCTTTCCGATTGGCATACTCTGGACTATGATCCCAATATGGATGTGACAAGACTGGCTGTGATGATTGGGCTAACAAGCATGATTGTGGCCACCGATAGCGAGGGAGGTGAATTGACAGCCATGCATATGACATCACCTGTTTTTGCAGAAAATAGTGAAAAAATTCTGATCAGCGCATGTCTTCTGGGAGAAAATGTTCGTTATGATGGAGGTAACAGCAAGGTCAGCTCAAACATATTAAGCCAGTGGCAGCAGCAGGGGCGTTTGATCTCTACCTGTCCGGAAATGAGCGGTGGCTTGTCGGTGCCCAGAGTACCGGCTGAAATCGAACGGGGAAATGCCGATGCTATCTTGCAGGGTAAATCGGACATCCGGCGGAAAGACGGGATTGATGTGACCGAAGCGTATTTGATCGGTGCCGAAATGACGCTGGCCCTGTGTATGAAACACCATATCCGGATTGCGATATTGAAAGAGGGAAGCCCGTCCTGTGGTGTGGCGTGTGTGAATGACGGCAGTTTTTCCAGCCATAAAATTGAAGGGCAGGGTGTGACGGCCCGGTTATTGGCACGGCATGGCATTTCCGTGTTCAGCGAACGACAACTCAGTGATGCTGCCGTGAGACTCACTGAGCTGGAATATTGTTATAGCTAATCAAAGCATTGGCGTAAGCCCCGAGCTGTACAGCTATTTATTGTCCGTAGAGTTGATATGATCAGGAGGTTTTTTCTATGCATGCACATACCATACGAACAGCTGTTTCATCGCTTTTTCTGGCCGCCTTTCTGTTGGCGGCACCGGCCATGGCAGGCGAAGATCAATCACACATGTTTGATGCCAATGGTGATGGAAAGATCACCTTTGAAGAAGTAATGAAAAAGCTGGAAAAATCAGCGCGTCCTGCCTTTGACCGTCTGGATCATAACAAGGATGGCGTCCTGTCCGAAAAAGACTTCGACGATGTGCGTGACAGCATGCGGAAATTTGAAAACTGGCTGTACGATATGCTTCAACCACTCATGGAAGAAGATGATGGATCTGGCCCCAAAGGGGTATAAGCCACCGGTGCTTCACGATGCCGCATACGTGAAACGCATCAAGTAATATTTCAGGCGTGATTTGGCTCACAGTGACCATATAATGATGCGATAAGCTTCGGCGTATTTCAATCAGGAGCTTTTAATGGCCAATTTCCGGACACATCTTACGGTCGCCGCTGCCGGATCCATTACGGCAACAGCCGTATGTATTCAGAGCGGAATCATCAGTCAGCCGGAAGCGTTGCTGCTGGTGGCTCTCGGTACCCTAGCCGGTATTTTACCCGATATCGATTCCGATCATTCTGTACCGACCCGGCTGGTATTCAGTATTATCAGTTTTGCCGTTGCAACGGCAGCCCTGTTGATTTTGCAGGGCAAGGTTCACCTGATGGTCATGCTGGCGGTATCCTTGCTGAGTGCATTGTTTATTCGTTATGTGGTTTACGCACTGTTTGCCGGTATTACAGAACATCGTGGCCTGTTTCATTCCCTGCCGGCAGCACTGCTGTTCGGCCTGATGACGATATCAACAGGCATCCATGTTCTGGGCTGGCAACTGGATTTTGCATGGATTGCCGCGACCTTTGTCAGTGGCGGTTATCTGTTACACCTGATACTGGACGAAATCTACAGCGTGAACTTTATGGACAGCACCCTCAAACAGTCATTTGGCAGCGCACTCACCCTGTTCAACAGATCATCATGGTTTTCCTATGTGTTGCTTTATGCCGTTGCCGGGACCGGTTTTTATCTGTTACCAGGCCCTGATGGCTGGGTCAGTTTATAGGAAGATAGCCCTTCCTTTCGGTTCATCCTGTGCTCTTCTCACAGGCATGCGCTACTGGAGCCTAAAACTGTTGCGGTGCAAAATGGCTGCCAATCGAGCCGATGGTAATGCCCAGCAAGGCAAATGTGATCGATCCTATGACAGATAGAATGATAAATGCCGGAATGGATGCAATGGCCAGCTTGACCATGAAAACCACCATGGAAAGAAAAGGCATTTTAATATCGGTAATGGTAACGTTGTCCATTATAGTCTCCTTAACGCGCATGGAAAGAAGTCATGCAGGTGCGTTGTTTGTTTCATGTTCATCGCGAATCCTGGTATTATCAGCGGATAACAAGCCTGCATGCCGCAACAGTGCATCGACTGTGGGTTTGCGCCCTCTGAAGGCAATGAAAGCATCCATGATATCCCTGCTGCCACCTACACTTAAAATGTGCTCACGGAAACGTTTGGCCGTATCGGCATTGAGCACGCCCTCTTCCTCAAAAGCCGCATAGGCATCGGCGGATAACACTTCTGCCCATTTGTAGGAATAGTAACCGGCAGCATAACCACCCGCGAAGATATGTGAAAAGCTGTTCTGAAATTTATTGAATGCCGGCGGCCTGACAACAGCAACTTCCTTTCGCACCCGGTCCAGCACATCCTGTACCGTTTCTCCGGTATCCGGCTGATGTTCACTGTGCAACACGATATCGAACAGGGAAAATTCAATCTGACGCAACATTTGCATGGCTGAGTGGAAATTTTTGGCCGCCAGCATTTTATCGAACATTTTATCCGGCAATGATTCAGCGCTTTCAAAGTGGCGGGCAAACAGGTTGACGACTTCGCGTTCCCAGCAGAAATTTTCCATGAACTGGCTGGGCAGTTCCACCGCATCCCACGGCACACCGCGGATGCCGGATACCCCCAGTTCGGTTCCCCGGGTCAGCATATGATGCAGGCCATGCCCGAATTCGTGAAACAGGGTGGTCACCTCATCATGGGTCCACAGGGCCGGTTTATCGCCAACCGGCGCATCGAAATTACACACCAGATATGCCACCGGCAATTGCAATGAGCCGTCCGCTCTTTTCCAGCGTACCACGCATTCATCCATCCATGCACCACCGCGCTTGTGCGGACGCGCATAAGGGTCCAGATAAAAAGACGCTATTTTCTGCGCATGATCATCGAAAATTTCAAAGAATCTAACGGTTTCATGCCATTTCGGGGCAGCGGCGTTTTCCCTGATCGTGATGTCATAAAGCCTTTCCACCAGACCGAACATGCCGGCAAGCACACGCTTTTCAGGGAACCATGGCTTCAGCTCTTCCTGTGAAATAGCATAGGTTTTCAGGCGCAGTTTTTCCGAGGCGAACGGGATATCCCAGGCTTCCAGTTCAGGCAAATCCAGTTCAGCTGCTGCAAACGCCCTGAGTTCGGCCATTTCCTTTTCAGCGACTGTTTTGCTTTTTTCCACCAGCTGGCGTAAAAAAGCAGTGACTTCATCGACATCAACCGCCATTTTGGTCGCCAGCGAACAGGCCGCATAGTTGGCAAAACCCAGCAGTGTTGCCGCTTCGGCCCGCAAGCTGAGTAATTCGTCGATGACCGGGGTGTTATCCAGATCACCGGATGTTGCCCGGGTCACAAAGGCAGTGTACATCTGCTTACGCAAATCACGCCGCTCGGCATATTGCATGAAGGGGATATACGATGGCGCATCCAGAGTGAACAGCCAGCCCTCTTTTTTGTCTGCTTTAGCCCGTTGCCGTGCTGCATCGCGAACCGATTCCGGCAGCCCTGTCAACTCGGATGCATTGCTCAGCAGCAATTCAAACGCGCGGGTGGCATCCAGCACATGTTGCTCAAACGTGGTGGCCAGTTCCGACATGCGCATTTTGATGGCTTTGAAACGTTCTTTGGCATCGCCTTCCAGCTCGGCGCCGGATAAACGGAAATCGCGCAGGGCATGTTCCAGCACCTGTTGCCGCTCATTGCTTAAATCTGCAAAATCATCCCGTTCCCTGACCGCTTTCATGGCGGCGAACAGGGCTTCATTCTGAGCCAGTTCAGCGCCCCATTGGGTCATTTTCGATACACCCTGCTGATATACCGGGCGCAGTGCTGGCGAATCGCAAACCGCATTCAGGTGCGTCACCGGCCCCCAGATGCGTGATAAACGCTCATCCAGTGCTTCCAATGGCAACATCAGGGAATCCCATGTCGGGTCGGTCAGTTCAACCAGTTCGGTAACCGTTTTCCGGGCTTCATCCAGGGCATGACCCAGGGCAGGCAGGACATGTTCCGGTTGAATCTCATGAAACAGGGGGAGAGCGGTTGTTGCACCCTGCAGAATCGGATTGGTGGTCAGTTCATTCATGCCGGTAAGATAGGTTTCTTCGACGCATACGCAAGGATAAGCATGGCTGTATGTCATGGGCTGTTGCGCGATGATGCAGAGCCTGAAATATTCCGCCGCGATGAAGCGGAAAACAATGCATAAAGATTCAGCCATGGATGTGGGAATTGGCGGCCATGATGAAATGTTGTCACGCACCGATTGTATTCGGGTTCGCGGGCGGAATTTTTTTATCAAACGCGATGATCTGATTGATCCGCTGTTAAGCGGCAACAAATACCGCAAACTCTACAGTCTGATTCAAACCCCTGCCGATCGTTACAGGAAAATCATGTCTTATGGCGGCACCCAATCCAATGCCATGCTTTCCATAGCTGCCCTGTGCTATCAAAAAGGCTGGCAGTTTCATTATACGGCCAGATCCGTGCCGGCCCGACTCAAAAAGAATCCGGCCGGCAATCTGAAAACAGCGCTGGAACTGGGCATGCAGTTGCATGAGGTGGCACATGCTGCATACGAACATGCTGTGCTTGCACTGCCATCACAGGCCGATGACGGCTCGCTGTTTATGCCTCAGGGCGGCGCCGATCCGCTCGCCCGACATGGTGTTGGCAAACTGGCGCAGGAAATTCGCGGATGGCGACATGTGAACGAGGTTGAAAAACTCCATGTTGTCATTCCGTCCGGCACAGGAACCACAGCATATTTTCTTGCCACGAATCTGCCTGAGGCGACGGTGCTGACCACAGCTTCCGTGGCTGACACGGCTTATCTTACCGCCCAGATGAACAGGCTCGGTCATATTCCTGATAATCTGCGGATACTCGAAAACAGCAACAGGTATCATTTCGCCAGACCCTGTCCCGAGTTGCTGACCATGTACCGTGAACTGAAATCAGCCGGTATCGAATTTGACCTGATTTATGCTCCTCATATGTGGAACACGCTGCTTCAGTACATGGACGATATTGATGGAACAATCCTTTATATCCACAGCGGTGGCCTGAGTGGCAACGAAACCATGCTGGATCGCTATGCACATAAAAACCTTCTCTAACGCGCATGGACTTTTTCCACCCCGTGATATGAAACAGTATCACAGGGTGAGCTGGGAGCCATGTCTTTTCTGATTGATAAACATCCGGATTCATCTGAAAGCTGTGCTGTACAGGCAAAAAAATCTGCCAGGGTAAAGCTGCATTTGTGTGGCATGCAGGCTAGATTGCGGGCATGAATACAACACCTTCCAAGGTTCAAACAGTCACTATTATCGGAGCCGGCCTGGCCGGTTCTGAAGCCGCCTGGCAACTGACCCGGCGCGGCGTGCCGGTACGCCTGCACGAAATGCGCCCGACAAAAATGACACCGGCCCATCATACGGGCAAATGCGCCGAGCTGGTCTGCTCCAATACATTTCGCGCCGATCATCTGGAGAATGCGGTGGGCTTGCTGCATGAAGAAATGCGCCGCATGGATTCGTTGATTATGGCATGCGGCGATAGGGCGCGTATTCCGGCCGGCACAGCGCTGGCTGTGGACCGCGAACAGTTTGCCAAACTGGTTACGGAAAGGCTTCGGGCTGAGCCGCTGATCGAATTGATCGAAGGTGAAGTAACGGAAATCCCGCAAGCAGGACTGGTGCTTATTGCCTCGGGGCCACTGACTTCCGATGCACTGTATGAGCAGATCCAACAGCTGACTGGCGAAGACAGGCTCTGTTTCTTCGATGCGATTGCACCGGTTGTGGATGCTGAATCCATCAATATGGATATCTGCTACTGGAAGAACCGCTACGATAAAAATGTGGCGGATGGTGAAGCGGGCGATTATCTCAACTGCCCGATGGATGCAGCGCAATACAAGGCATTCATCAAAGAGCTGATCCATGCGGAAAAGGTTGCGTTCAAGGATTTCGAGGATATTCCGTTTTTTGAAGGATGCATGCCGATTGAGGAAATGGCGGAACGCGGAGAAGATACTCCCCGTTTCGGGCCGATGAAACCGGTTGGACTGGATCACCCTGAAACAGGCGAAAAGGCTTATGCTGTTGTACAGCTCCGGCGCGATAACCGCATGGGTTCTTTGCTCAATATGGTGGGTTTTCAAACCAAGATGACCTATGGCGAACAAAAACGTGTGTTCAGCATGATTCCGGGTCTGGAGCAGGCTGAGTTTTTCCGGCTAGGTTCATTGCATCGAAACACCTTTATCAAATCTCCGGCCCTGCTTGATGGCAAGCTGCGTTTGAAAAGCCATCCGCGTATTCTGTTTGCCGGCCAGATTACCGGTGTCGAGGGCTATGTGGAATCTGCTTCCATGGGCCTGATGGCTGGCCGTTTTCTGGCTGCCATGGCAAAAGGCGAAGAGCCCGATGTGCCACCGGAAATCACATCACACGGTGCCTTGCTGAGCCATATTTCCCGCACACGCACGGAAGACTTCCAGCCTATGAACATCAATTTCGGTCTGCTTCCTCCGGGCAAAAAACGTGAAGGTAAACGCCGTTTTTCACGTGCCGAACGTCGCCGCTCTGTTTCGGACCGCGCTCTGGAAGCGCTGGATGCCTGGCTGGAAGGTGGTTGCGCGGAGAGTGGAGAAAAGCAATGACAATACGTTTCTTATGATTTTGTGCCGAAGAGAGAAACGATGAACTTCATATACCTTCGGGGCTATTGTGCAGCAATTATTTTTGACGGTTTGCCTGTGCTATGGGGGTGCCTTTCAGACGCAGTAGCAGCTTTTGATAGTCGGGGTTGTTGCGCAACAGGCTGCGGCCGACAGCGATAAGTTTATCAACCTGCTCAGAACTCAGTGAAAAGCTGGTCGGGATATGGTTGATAAATTTTTTCAGATCAGCTTGTTTTATATTCTGGAGTCCGAGCTGGATGAAGTGAGGCATCACCGGAGTGTCCCCGATGGACATTTCCTGTGCCCAGCGTTTTATGCTGCGCTGTATCAATCGTAAGGTGGCCGCATTGTACTGATGCAGTTGTACATCACTGACCGCATCGACCACCTCTTCCATGGAGGGCAATTCCTTGTTCACATCCATTCTTCGTTCAGGTGCGGTGGACGCATCAACTGCAATGACTGCCAGATGTTTCAGATCGCCTTTATTTCCGGTTTTGTCCAGTAGTTTTTTGGCTCCGCCGCTCAATTCGATATATTCATAGATGGCCCGCAACCCGAGGTTATCGGTAATTCCGCCATCGACAAAATGCACATACTTTCTGTTATCATCGATATAATAACTCTCCAATCTGGAGATGACTTGCGACATATCTGCATTCCCGGCAAAACGCAGGGCTGAAGTTTCCAGCCATTTAGGGGTATTTTTCTTGCAGTGGTGATAATTGTTGACCACGATCGGGTTGAACAAGATCGGCACAGCAGATGATGCGATTACTGCATTTGCAACCGGATATGAAGACAAATCGGAGCACAGTAGATTGAAGTATTCCTGCACAAAAGAGAAACGTACACCGTAGCTTAAATCGGATGCGTTGATCAGTATCACCGGTCCATTTCTTTTCTCCATATCTGCAAAGGTCGCATTTCGAAATACATTTGTTTCGTAGAGTTTCACCGCCCTTCTTGTCCGTTCCGAAGATTTGAACCAGTTCAGGGGATTTAACAGACTGGTAATTAACGGTGTTTGAAAATTATATTTGAGGAAAACTTTTTCAAAATCCTCAAAGGTGCCATCGCCATGCAGGCCATAGTAAGCCGCTGTGAAACTGCCACCGGAAACGGAACTGATGACATCCACTTCATCAAGCAGTCGCCGGGACTTCCCATTTATGATGACTCTGGTGTCGCGTAATTCTTCAAGTACGCCATAGGCCAGTGCTGCGGCCCGTGTGCCACCACCCGAAAAACTCAGAATCAGAGCTATTTTATTGGAACGGTCCCCCTTGAGAGTTGAAATCGTTTGATGGGTATAGAACTGAGAAACAACAGGTTTTGTGAGTGGTTGATTGACTGTTTTTCCATGTGAAGCACATCCGGCCAGCAGCAATATCATCAAGCTGAGTGGCAATAGTTTCAAATGACCCCTTCCCGGCCAGGGTGAGTTTCCGGATTCACCGAGCAAGTGTAACTCCGAGCCTTTTGTTGCTGATGATTAAGCCTGTGCATGGTGAAGTCAATTTCGTCGTCATTGACACTATCGGTTCAAACCAAACAGATCGATCAGGCTTTGGCATTTTTTTTGATGGCTTTTTGCGGGGGAGGGTTATGGATGCTTGTCAGATATCAGCCGTTTGTATTCTTGCGACCACGACCCTTTTTTCAGAATTAATGTGTTGGCATCCGGCGTTTCATATGCATAAGTTTCAATGCTTTCAGAATGTGTATGATTACCCAGGCTTTCAACAGTCAAAGTGATGGATGCGTTGCTAATTTTCCATTGTTGATACAGCAGCGTTGCCATATTGATGGATGCCGCAGAGCCATCGGCAAACAGGGTGAAGCCTTGCTTTTCAGTGCTGTTTCCCTTGACGGGCTGCACCCATGATCCTGTGAGATTGGCAGACAGTCGGCCACTTGTATGCCAGATTCGATAGCGGATTTCATACTCCTTCGGTGCGTAGATCACGACAGGCAATCGACTGTTGTAGGGAATCATCAACGGGCTTCCTGCAACAAAGGTTTTGACCTTTTTATTGCCTTTAGGCACGGCCATCATGGTTGATGCCATGCTGTCTGATCCGGTGACTTCATAGTAGCTGTAGCCCCAGCCTGTAAGGGTTTTGCGCACGATTGAAGTCGCAAGGCGCAAGCGATTGATACCATTGCTGAGCAACTGCTTGCCAGCGACCAGTTCGATTTTGAAATTGGCAGCTTCATGATCATTTTTTTCGGGCAAGGTGATCACAATGCGCTGCATACCGTGTTTTGCCGCCGGATAGGCTTTTAGCTGCTTATGTTCTGTGCCAAAAGAAGCAGACTGGTAAATCATCATGCCGAGCAAACACATGCCGACCCATATTGTCTTTTTCATGTTGTGCCACCTTGTTTATCTACAGGTTTGCCTCCCAATCTCTTTTCCGCCATTTGATACTTTCGTTCCTTTCAAAACTATTTCGGGAACAGGAATGTCAACGACAGGCGGGCACCGAAGCCTTTCGGACTGGCCGGCGTCGTTGCCGCCCAATAGCGGCCTCCTGCCTGAATACTGATAAGCTGGCCGCCCAGTTTCAGCACCTGAGATATCTGTAAATTGACGGGGACGACCCAACGGTTGGAGCGCCAGTCATAGGTGCTTTCTGTAGATAAGGATAATGTCGTTGCGGTTGGGGTCGTATAGGACAGAAATGGTTGCAGAAATGTTGCGTTGATATTTGCTCTCGAACTTTTACCGCCTACAGACCAGATATGGTTGGCCAGCAGTCCATAGGTCCATGGCCCATTCTGCTTAAGTGCCACGGCTGTCGGGCCCATTCCCCATTTTTCTGCGCCCAGCAGCGGATCAGAGGCCGTAGGCAATAACAACACCGGGCCAGCGCCCCAGATCCAGCCGGTTGCCGTGGGTTGTTTTGGCGAAAAAAATGCACTCTGTATCACATCGCCGAAGCCGGACTGTTTCCCTGCTCCGGCAAAGATATCTTTTTGGGAAATCACGGGGACAATGGTTCTGGAAATAAGATTCCAGTCGTCATTCAGGGAAAAAGGAATCACCGGTTGGATGTTTGTCAGCTGACGTGTGCCGGTTTCTGCCTGGCCGATCTTTTGATCGGTGTTGTATTGAATGGGGAGGCTGATCAGGGAGGCGATAGGGTTGGCAAGTTTTTTTGCCAGTTCCTCATTGCTGGTTTCCGCCAGGGCAGGAGCCGTAAAACTGGCCAGACCCAACAGCAGCCCTGACAATCGGATGATGCTACCGCAATCTTTTTTTCCGACATACATACATGTCACCTCACCGCTTTTTGGCTGACATAACCTGCCAAGCTGACGAAACTATGCAAGCCCAAGCCTTTTCCAATATGAAATGAGCCTGAAACTCTGAGTGAGTTTGACCAACATTC
>JBHHTY010000001.1:0-54434 GCA_046753565.1 Mariprofundus sp. | reverse complement strand
CATCACCGCCGGTCATCAGGCCGGCCGCCAGATAGGTGGCTGTTTCGATACGGTCGGCAATGGTGGTCATTTCACCGGCTTCAAGGCGATTCACACCCTGAATCACAATACGGCTGCTGCCATCACCCTCAATATCGGCACCGAGGCCGCGCAGCGACTCAGCCAGATTCACAATCTCCGGCTCCCTGGCCGCATTATCCAGAACGGTGGTGCCCCGGGCCAGTACAGCGGCCATCATCAGATTTTCCGTGCCGGTTACCGTGACCTGATCAAAATCGATACGGGCACCGCTCAATCTCCCGGCTGCCCGGGCCACAATATCACCCTGCTCCACTTCAATACTCGCGCCCATCGCTTCCAGGCCTTTCAGATGCATGTCAATCGGCCGCGCACCGATGGCACAACCGCCGGGTAAACTGACCCGGGCCTGACCGAAACGTGCCAGCAACGGCCCCAGCACCAGTGAAGAAGCGCGCATGGTCTTCACCAGTTCATACGGCGCCTCGGATTTGCTGGCCGGCCGTGCATCCACATGCAGGCAATGCTGATCATCATATTCAACGTCCGCGCCCTGCCATGCCAGCAGGGTCATCATGGTTGAAATATCGCGCAGATGCGGAATACGGCGGTAGGTTACAGGACCATCCACCAGAATGGCCGCTGCAAGCAACGGCAGCGCGGCATTTTTCGCGCCACTGGCTTCAAGGGTACCCGATAGCGGGATACCGCCCTGAATGATAATTTTATCCATAGTTTACCTGCCGCATGTATTGCCAAAGAAAGGCTGCGAACGCTAACCGTTGAATGCTGACCGAACAATGCCTGTGACATCAGGGCAATGTACCGGTCAGCACGATCAATCCGGACTATGTCTGATCGGCTCAGGCGGCTATCTTTCGGACCATGTCCGTCTATACAGAACTCACATTCGCTGATATCAGCCACATTCTCTCCGGCTACAATCTTGGCAGCCTGTCTTCTTTTGAAGGTATTGCCGCCGGCATTGAAAACAGTAATTTTTTCATTGATACACAGGAAGAACATGCCGGACGCTATGTGCTGACGGTTTTTGAACGCATGGATGCAACAGAGCTACCCTATTTCATGCATCTGATGAAATACCTGGCCGCCAACAGCCTGTCCTGCCCCGATGTCATGCAGCGCCGGGACGGTTCATTGCTGTTCGAGATCCAGGGCAAACAGGGTTGTATTGTCTCATGCCTGCCCGGAAAAACGCTGGATGAGCTCAATGAAGCCCAACTCTCCGCTTCCGGCAAGGCTCTGGCACAATTGCATCTGGCCGGCGCTGATTTCAAGCAGCGCCGCGATAACCCGACCGGGGAAAACTGGCTGGAAGAGAAGATCGCCACTGTGCTCGAACAAACAGCTTCCGTGTACGGAAAGGATGCAGCCAGCCTGCTGTCGGACGAGCTGGATTTTCAACGTTCCTGTGCCTGGGATTCATTGCCCCGCGGCGTGATTCACGGCGATCTGTTCGTGGATAATATCCTGTTCAAGGGCGATGAAGTGTCCGGCATTATTGATTTCTACTATGCCCATGATGCCGCCTATGCCATGGATATCGCCATCTCGATCAATGCACAGGCCGTACTGTTGAACGAGCACGACGACGCCCGCATCAGGGCATTCCTCAATGGCTACGAATCGGTGCGCCCGCTGCAGGAAGATGAACACATGGCCTTGCCTTTACTGCTCAGACTGGCGGCGCTGCGTTTCTGGGTTTCGCGTCTGTACGATGCCCTGTTCCCCCGTGAGGGAGCCATGACCCAGACCAAAGACCCGGAAGAATACCGCAGAAAACTGCTGCTACACCGGCACACGACATAAGAAGTCCAACTTCGTCATAAAAGTCAGGACCAGGTAGAACTACAGCTCCGGAAGCATAACTGACGCCCAAAATATTCTGGGCAAACGCATTACCATTCTTTGCCGCTTTAAAGCAGACACCTTCATCAGCGGCGTTGATTCACCGCTCATAATGTGCTTTAATACTGTGCGTATAGTTTGTGCGCATTAATATAATGGAGGCACTATGAGCAAGTCGGCGAAACGGGCAGTGAACCTTCGAATCAACGAAAGGTTAATTGATCAGGCAAAAGCCTTGCACATTAATCTTTCGCAAACGCTGGAAACTTCTCTGGTTGAAGTTCTGCGTGAGAAACAGCAGCGGGCATGGTTGGAAGATAATAAAGATGCCATCATTGCATATAATCGGCGCATCGAAAAGCAAGGTGTGTTTAGTGATGGGCTACGGCAATTCTGATGGCGCAGTTTGATCTGTACCGAAACCCTAACCCTGAAACAAACGCTTTCATTCCATATTTGCTTGATGTGCAGGCAGACCTGTTGGATATCTTAGGCACGCGAGTTGTGATTCCGCTTCATACGTTGGAATCTCTCTCAAAGCCATTGCGCCATTTGAACCCGGTTCTTGAGGTCGACGGCGAAAAGCTTGTGCTTTCCACAGTGGAGCTGGCAGGCGTTTCCGTAGCGATATTGGGGGAACCAGCAGGCAATGTTCGAAGTCACCGAGATGACATTATCACCGCATTGGATTTTGTCTTCACCGGGATTTGAATTCGATAATGCACTCCCCTGATTTTCCCTGAAAAAATCGCCGGTGAATTTCCCAGGAACTGGAAATCGCAATCGTAGTGACATCACATCTCAAACATGCCATTGACTATCGGACTGACAAACGGCCGGTCATTTCCGATCTGTATGCCGCCAGCATCATCGAACAAAAAGCCGATGAGATTTTGTTTCTCTACCGCGACAAAATTTATCACCGCAAACCGGACAATGAATGCCTGACAGAAATCATCGTAGCCAAACAAAATCGTGGAGACTCAGGCATTGTATGGCCTATTTTTGAAGAGAAACCCGGCAAATACAGATATCTCAGCGATTTTTATGCCGGGGTGATTCAGCTTCTGGGCAGGAATATTCCCGGATTAATCAGTTTTCCATAACGGCTGACTTCGTAATGCAGGTGTGGACCTGTGGAATGGCCGGTCGATCCGATTCGGCCCAGTTCCTGATGACTTACCACAACATCTCCGACCTTGACCTTCAGGCTGGACATGTGGGCATAGCGCGTTTTATACCCGTAGCCATGTTCAACATCGACCACATAGCCGAAGTCTTCCATTTTGTCGGCAAAGGTAACCACACCGCGACTGGCAGCCACTACCGGCGCCCCGTAATGGTTGGCGATATCCACACCATGATGATAAGCCGATGCCCCACTGAACGGATCGATACGCGGGCCGAATCGTGAACTGATCCAGCCGCCCACGGTCGGCCAGCCATGTGGCCGGGATTTTTCCAGTGTCTGCTGCTGTTCCAGCAGATAATCGACAGAAGCAAGCTGCACATCGAGCTGTCTCAAACGATCATCAAGTATGGACAGGCGTTTATCCAGAACAGCTTCCGCATCAAGTACCACGGGCAGTAACGGACTGTAGCCGCCGAAAGCAGGCTCCAGCCCAAAATCGAATTCAGATTTATCCAGTGCGGCAACATCCACCAGCCGCGCACCAAGTGCATCCAGCCGGCTCATGCGTGCCTGCATCTGGCCCACTGTACGCGCATATACCGCCAGCTTGTTTTCTTTTGTCTGCAATTGCCGGTTCAGCTCGGCAAGACGTGCATCACCGGCCAGCCGGATCTTCTCCAGTTCGGCCTCGCTGTGCTGCAGCATGACAGAAACACGCTCACTCTGATAAACACCGTACATGCCCCACAGGCCAAAAACAGCCAGACCGGCCAGCAACAGGGCACTGGCCACAAACAGATGCCGGCTCATCTTCAAAGCGATCCATTCATCTGAACGTGATATAGATATCTTCTTTTTCACCTGAGCTCAGCCTCCATGGCAAACATTGAAACCGATCACCCAAAACAGGATGTCTTGTTTCTGTAATTCTCCTCACATCAATGCGGCACTTCAAACCTTCATTGACGGCACCCGTCAGGGTTTTATCATTGCAGCATGCCAACAACCAGTTTACCGATTCAGACACTGTCGATTCACCGGCACTGCATGCAACAATTGCTCCACGAAGCCATATCCGGCGGGAAACATTGCTGCCAGGGTCTGCTTGCAGGCGGCGGCAATATGATAGAAAAACGGCTTGCTGTCACGGAATCTTCATATTCGGACAATCCTTGCATACCGGATTTTCTCAACAGCAGTCCTTTTTTCGGCGTTTATATTTCCACCCATGAGGCATGCTCCGATGACTCGGCCCGGGTCCACAAACTATGCGAACTGGTCCGGAAACATCATCGGAGCAACCCCGTCTGCTATCTGCTGCTTGAGTTTGGTCACAAAGGCCGGGTGGATGCCCTGCTTTTTGCCGATGCTGAGTTCAGCACACCGATTACACTGAACCTGCAGGAAGACGGAGGCCTGTACCCTGCCATTGTAAATCGCTAGGTTTGCGCCATGCGCATCTGCCATATCGGACTGAACCACAAAACCGCACCTGTTGAGTTGCGCGAGCGCCTTGCTGTCAGCGAGGATGAAATCGCCGGTATTTTACAGCATCGGATTCAAAGCCCTGCGATCCGTGAAGCAGCCCTGCTGTCCACCTGTAACCGCGTCGAAATGACCGTGGTCACCCATGATCCGGATGCCGCCATTGCCACCGTACACGAATGGTTTGCCGGCAAGGCCGGTATGGATATGGAAGAAGTATGCGAGCATCTCTATTCCTACACCACGGATCAGGCCATCAAACATCTGTTTTCCGTGGCTTCCGGTCTGGATTCACTGGTGCTCGGTGAGCCCCAGATTCTCGGACAGGTCAAGGCATCATATGAACATGCACTGGCAGCCGGCACTGCCGGCCATGTATTGCACCGGCTCTATCAGTGTACATTTGCTGCGGCCAAACGGGCCCGCAGTGAAACCGGTATCGGCAAACAGGCGGTCAATATCTCCTCCTGCGCCGTGGAACTTGCACGTCATATTTTCGGTGATCTGGCCGGAAAAACCGTTTTGCTCATGGGGGCCGGAGAAATGGCCGAACTGGCTGCCCGCCACCTCAGAGGCAATGGCTGCACCGATATTCTGGTCGCCAATCGCACCCTAAAACGCGCCCAGAATCTGGCGCTGGAATTTGAAGGCCATGCCCTGACCATGGATCAGTTGCCGGAATATCTGGATGCCGCCGATATTGTGCTCTCCAGCACCGGCGCCAGCACCTTTGTGCTGCTGCCCGATGCCGTTGAAGCCGCCATGAAAAAACGCCGCAGCAAACCGATGTTCCTGGTGGATATTGCTGTACCACGCGATATTGATCCACGTATCGGCGATATTGACGGTGCCTATCTATACGATATTGATGATTTGCAGCAGGTGGTGCAGGGCAATGTTGAACACCGTGAGCAGGAAGCACAGCTGGCCGGAAACATTATTGATGAAGAGTCCACGCAGTTCCAGCGCTGGCTGAAATCGCTCGAATCCGTACCACTGATCCGCAGCATTCAGCAACAGATGGAAACCCGGCGCAGTGAAGAAATGGAAAAAGCCCTGCGCTATATGAAAAATTTCGATGATGCCCAGATCGAGGCGGTGGAACGGTTCAGCAAGGCGCTGATGAAACGCTATATGCATCCGACACTGAGCACGCTGAAAAAGCTGCCAGATGATATCGAAGGCGATTTATTGATGGGTGCAGCCACGCGGCTGTTCGACATCTCATCCCCGTTGCATGAGCCTGCTGCACTGAATACCGCAAGAAAGGGGAATAATGAACACTCGTCTGGATAATATTCTCCGGCGGCGCGAAGAAATCACTGTCATGCTGGCCGACCCCGATATCACTTCCGACAATCAGCGCTATACCAGCTTATCCCGCGAATTTTCCGAAATCGAACCGGTTGCCGAAGAGGCGACACGCTATCTGGAACTGGAACAGCAGTTGCGGGACAACCGTGAAATGGCTGCCGATCCGGATTGCGATGCCGAATTACGTGAACTGGCCGAGGCGGAAATTGCCGAACTGAAGCAGGCCATCACTGAAAGCGAAGCACGCCTGAATCTGCTGCTGTTACCCAAAGACCCCAACGACAACCGTGATGTGATTCTGGAAATCCGGGCCGGAACCGGTGGTGATGAAGCTGCCCTGTTTGCCGCCGATCTGTTTCGCATGTATTGCCGTTATGCCGAGACACAGGGTTTCAAGGTGGAAATACTGTCGGCCAGTGACACCGGCATTGGCGGTTACAAGGAAGTGATTGCCCAGATCAGCGGTCAGGGTGTGTTCTCGCGATTCAAATTTGAATCCGGCGTGCATCGTGTCCAGCGCGTACCCGAAACCGAATCCGGCGGCCGCATCCATACCTCGGCCTGCACCGTGGCTATATTGCCGGTGGCAGAAGAAGTCGATGTCAATATCCGCACTGAGGATTTGCGCATCGATGTGTACCGCGCTTCCGGCGCTGGCGGTCAGCATGTCAACAAAACCGAATCGGCAGTCCGCCTCACCCATTTGCCCAGCGGTATTGTGGTCACCTGCCAGGATCAGGCCAGCCAGCATAAAAACAAGGCGCAGGCCATGAAAGTGCTGCAGGCGCGGCTGTTCGACAAGGAACAATCCGAGGCCCATGCAGAAAGAGCCGAAGCCCGTAAAGGCATGGTCGGATCGGGCGATCGCTCGGAACGCATTCGCACCTACAATTTTCCGCAGGGACGCATCACCGATCATCGCATCAACCTGACCCTGTACAAGCTGGAACAGATTATCAACGGTGATATGGGCGAACTGATTGATGCGTTATTAACCCACCATCAGGCCGAGCTGCTCGCCTCCCAGTCATCATAATCAGTCAACATCTTTCACCGCAAAATACGCAGAGGAACGCAAGCACATGCCACTGACAATCAGGGAATTACTGCATGATGCCAGTCGCCTGCTGAAAGAAGCAGGCTGCGATGCACCGCGGCTGGATGCGGAATTATTGCTGATGCATGTCTGGCCCGTCAGCCGCACCGATTTGATTATCCGCTCCGGTGATACAGTGCCGGAAGGCATGGAAAACAGTTTCAGAACTCTGGTGAAACGTCGTTGCCGTCGCGAACCACTGGCCTATATCACCGGAGAAAAGGAATTCTGGTCACGCCCGTTTCATGTCACACCCGATGTGCTGATTCCAAGACCGGAAACCGAGCATCTGATCGAAGCCGTGCTGGAATATTTCCCGAATCGCAACGATAACAGTTGTTTCTGTGATATCGGCACCGGCTCCGGCTGCATTGCTGTAACGCTGGCCTGCGAATACCCCAATGCACGCATCGTTGCCACGGATATTTCCGATGCAGCACTGGACATTGCACGGCACAATGCCGAAAAACATGCTGTGGCTGATCGCATCACATTCAGACAGGGCGACATGCTGTCAGCATTTCAAAAAAGCGACGGCCCGTTTCACGGCATTATTTCCAATCCGCCCTATGTGGCCGAGGCGGAAATGGATGAACTGGAAAAAGAATTATCGCAGGAACCGCGCCATGCCCTGACCGATGGACAGGATGGCCTTGAACACCTGACCACTATCCTGTGCAATGGTCCTGCATATTTACAAACAGGCGGCTATATCATGCTGGAAACAGGCTCCTGCGGATTACCCGACACACCCGACAACCTGACCTACCAACAGTCAATCCATGATCTGGCCGGGCTCTTGCGTGGCGGTATTTATCATTTGCCCTGTGCATAATACGGGCATTAAAAAGCCGCCCAGAAGGGCGGCTTTGCAACAATCATTTGTTTCAATCAGTGGCAGCAGCCATCGGCATGCACATGGCCATGGGATAATTCATCTTCCGTCGCTTCCCTGACTTCGGCAACACTGACATCGAAATGCAGGCGTTCACCGGCCAGCGGGTGATTGCCGTCAATGGTGATATTATCACCGTCCACTTTGGCAACCCGGATCACCTGCACGCCCTGTGCGGTCTCGGCCTGAAACTCCATGCCTTCTTCAAGCGCATCAACACCTTCAAACATGTTGCTCGGCACAACCTGGGTCAGTTCCTTGTTGTATTCACCATACGCATCCACAGCTTCAATACTTACTTCCAGCGCATCATCCGCAACCTTGCCTTCCAGTGCTTTTTCGAGCCCCGGAATAATATTCTGCGCACCGTGCAGATACACCAGCGGCTCTGTACCTTCGGATGAATCGATGACCAGACCGGCATCGTTCTTCAGCGTGTAATGGATGGATACAACTTTATTTTTGGCGATTTGCATATTCGTCTCCTGTTTGAGCGGCGGCACCCTACGCGATCAGCAGATGCAAACAAGCCTCTGCCTCCCCCGTTGACAATTCAGGGGAACTGACGCGCCAGCAGCGGAAAATCAGATTCTGACATATCCAGTGCCGCCATCTCATCCATCAGGTGCCGGCGGGTCAGCGGAATTTCATCGAGAAACTGTGTTTTGCCGTCCCGATAAGCCAGCCTGGCAAAAATACCGATGGCCTTGATGTGCCGCTGTAAAGCCGTCAGCCGTACAAACCTGTGCCATACATCGAAGTCGGCAAAACCGGCGGACAGGCTGGCGGGCATGGTTTCAAAAAACGCCCGGCTCCAATGGCTGCGCTCATCTTCCGGATAGAGCTGATAACAGTCATACAACAACGAAGCCGGATCATAAGTGACTGCCCCCTGCACCGCATCCTGATAATCAATTTGACCCAGAGGCAGTGAACCGTCCGGCAACATCAGGTTGCGACTGTGATAATCCAGATGTACCGGCACACGGGGCAATGCGGCCAGTTCTTCCAGAGTCGGTGCCAGTGCGGCATGGAATGAATCCCGCTCAGCGGCTGAAGGTGTGAAACCGGCTACGCGGGGCAAATACCAGTCCAGATATAAATCGCATTCACGCTGCATGCGTGATACATCAAATAACGGCAGATCCATGCCGGGGCTGGATGCCTGCAACAGGTGAAGCTGACGCAGGGCATCTTCAAACAGCGGAGACAAATCTCCTCCACCACCGCGATAAGTCGCCCATGTTTCATCACCGAAATCCTCGAGCAGCAAAAAACCCTGTTGCAGATTCACACCTTCCAGTGCGGAAACCCGCAGGCCGGCCTGCTCGAACCACGTACGTACGGCCAGAAACGGCCGCACATCTTCATGTTCAGGCGGTGCATCCATCAGCACATAGTGTTTTTCCGCTGCCTGCCCGGGCAGGGATGTGACCCTGAAATAACAGCGGAACGAGGCATCGCCGGCCAGTGGCACAATGTGAAAATCCCGACTCAGCACTCCCTGCAACCAGCGCCGGCGGCTTTCGCTTCTGCTGTTCTTATCCGCCACGAACAAGAAAACCTCTCAGTTTAATCTTCTTTTCAATCTTCTTCTGGTCGGCTTCGGCCACCGCCCTGGAATGGTAGGGGCCGGCATAAATCCGGTACCACTGGCCCTTCTCACCCAGATCCACCTGATGCACCAAAGCACGGAAACCTGCTTTTGCCAGTTTTCCCTGCATCACCATGGCATCCGATCTGGCCCGGAACGAAGCCAGCTGGATACGGTAACCGCCCTGCACTTTTTCCTGTTTAACGCTATCCGGGGCATGGCTTTCCAACCCGGACGATTTGGCTATAACCGATGCCACAGACTGCTCTGATACAGCAGCTTTGACCTCAGGCCGGGGGTTCGCAGTAGCTGCCGGCGTATCGGGCATCGGAGCCGGTGTTACCGACTGTTTGGGCAGTTCCTTGTAAAAACTGAGATCGCCCACCTTGCTGTGGGCATCCTGCTGGGCTTTCTGTTTCCACTGCCCAACCGAATCCTGCAATGCTTCATTCCTTGCCTGCAACAACTTGTTTTCCGCCACCTGTGCCGCCAGTTTGGCTTCAACGGCAGCCACATCCGCATGTATCCCGGCGCTGCCTCCGGCCTGATCCTCATTCGACGAGCCCAACCAATACCCGCCACCGAAACACAGGACTGCAATCATCACAATGCCCACAGCACTCATTGCCGCAGCGAAACCTGATCCGGATTTGCTCTGCGTGGTCGATTTCACCTGTGCGAAATCCTGTCTAGCCATTGGGCACCCCTGCCATCAACTGCCAGCCGGGCATTACATGCGCTCCGGTGCGGACACACCCAGAATGGACAGAGCATTGCGAATCACCTGGCCAACTGCCCGGATCAAGACGATACGTGCCGCACTCAGACGCACATCCTCCGTCACCACTTTATGCTTGTGATAAAAGCTGTGGAAATCTGCCGCCAGACGCATCACATATGTCGCCACACGATAGGCTTCCAGTCGCGCCGCCGCTTTTTGAAGCGTATCCGGATAGGCCAGCAAATGGGAAATCAAACGTTGCTCCTCGTGCGAGACCAGAACAGACACATCCACATCATCAATATCCGCAATATCCACACCCTCTTCCGCCGCCCGGCGCAGAATCGCGGCAATGCGGGCATGAGCATATTGCACATAATACACCGGATTTTCATCGTTCTGCTTTTTGGCCGCTTCCAGATCAAAATCAAGCTGGGATTCCACCCGCCGTGTCATGAAATTAAAACGCACCGCATCGGAACCTACTTCATCAACCACTTCCCGCAGCGTAACAAAAGTACCGGCCCGCTTGGACATTTTTACAGGTTTGCCATCGCGGGTCAGGTTGACCATCTGAACGAGTAACACGTCCGGCTGCACATCGGCCTGAATCAGGGCTTTCATCGCCGCCTGTACACGGGTGACATAACCGCCGTGATCCGCACCCCAGATATCAATCATGCGATCAAAACCGCGCCGGTGTTTGTCGAAATGGTAGGCGATATCAGCGGCAAAATAGGTGGCCGTACCATCCTGCTTGGCCAGCGGACGATCCACATCATCACCGAAATCGGTGGTGCGGAACAATAACTGCTCAACCGGTTTATAATCGGTTACTTCCTTGCCCTTGGGCGGCGGCAATATGCCGCTATAAACTACACCGTCGGCCTGCAAACGCTCGATCAGTTCGGTTACGCTGCCGCTGCTGTGCAGGCCCTGCTCGGAAAAATACAGATCGAAACGGATGCCGATGGCATCCAGATCATCACGGATCATGGCCATATTGGCATCGATGGCCAGCTGACCGATCTGTTTCAGGCGTGCTTTCTCATCCATCGCCAGAAAATCCTGATAATCGTGTGTCGCCAGTACTTCACGGGCAATATCCACAATATACTCGCCCGGATAAGCTCCTTCAGGAAACACAATCGTTTCACCCTGAAGTTCCTGCATACGCAGCCAGACACTGTTCGCCAGCACCCCTATCTGGGCGCCGGCATCATTGATATAATATTCGCGCTGCACATCGTGCCCGACAGCGGAAAGCACATTGGCCAGTGCATCACCCACCACAGCCCCGCGGCCGTGACCGACATGCATGGGACCGGTCGGATTGGCCGAGACAAATTCCAAATTGATCTTTTCGACAGCATCCGCTTCATTCACACGACCATATTGCTCGCCGGCACGGATGATGGTTTTCAGCACAGCTGCTTCGCTGGCCTGCTGCAAACGGATATTGATAAAGCCCGGACCGGCAATTTCGGCACCTTCAACCGCATCCGGCCATTTGACCACTTCCAGAATACGCGCCGCAATCTGTTGCGGGCTCTGTTTCAGCACACGCGCCAGCGGCATGGCTACATTGGCGGCATAATCGCCATGTTCTTTCTGTTTCGGGCGGTTCAAAACCACCTGCGGTGTTTTTGCTTCGGGATAATCCCTGAGCAGTTCATCCAGTGCTGCCCTGAGTGCCTGTTCCAGTGCTGATTTCACATCTGTCTCCAAATAATCGATTCGGCGCGCATGATACACATCCGCTTCAATGCTGGCAGCCACCGCAATAAAATGTGCTGCGTCCGGCCTGTGTCATGTGTTTGATCGCTACACCGCAACGGTAACAGGGTTGGTGCTGGCGACCATAGACCTGAAACTGATGGGCAAAATAGCCGGGCTTGCCATCGGCATGCACGAAATCACTGATCGTGCTCCCCCCGGCTTCAATCGCTTCTGCCAATACTTCTTTGACGGTATCTACCAACAGGACGAACCGTGCGGAAGCAATCCTGCCGGCAGCACGAGCCGGGTGAATACCTGCCCGGAATAACGATTCCGAGGCATAAATATTTCCGACCCCGACCACAACAGATGCATCCATGATGATATTTTTTATCGGTGCCTTGCGCCCACGGCAGATCAAAGCCAGATCATCAGCATTGAATGCATCTGACAATGGTTCCGGCCCGAGGTTGCTGAACCACGGATGACCATCCAGTTCCCCTGTTTGCAGCATACCGGCATAACCGAAACGACGGGCATCCCGATAACGCAGGCTGCTACCATCACTGAAATCAACACGCACATGCTCATGGGCTCCGGCCGGTGCATGGCCGGGCAAAACATGAAACTGACCGGTCATGCCCAGATGCCAGACCAGTGTCTGGCCGTCCCGCTCCAGTTCAAACAACAGGTATTTGGCGCGACGCCGGAGATCAAGCACCCTGCCCCCGACCAGCGAGGACAAATCCGGAAGTGCATAACGCAGGTTCGGGCGATGGCAAACAACCGATGTGATTTTCCTGCCCGCCAGCAATGGCTGCAATCCGGCCCGGACGGTTTCAACCTCGGGCAGTTCAGGCATCAGGGAAACTCAGCCGTAACCGTTACGAACCTGCCAATTGGCGCAACACATAATGCAGAATACCACCGTGACGGTAGTAATCCCATTCCTTGGGTGTATCGATGCGCACAATGGCTGTGAACGAAATATCATCGGCAGTGACGGTGACTTCGCGAGCACCTTCCTCCACACCGGTGATATTGAACACTTCTCGTCCGCTCAAACCCAGTGAGGCAGGTGATTCCCCGTCCCTGAACTGCAATGGAAGAATACCCATGCCGACCAGATTGGAACGATGAATGCGCTCATAACTCTCGGCAATTGCGGCACGGATGCCCAGCAAGGCTGGCCCTTTGGCAGCCCAGTCACGCGAGGAACCGGAACCGTATTCTTTCCCGGCAATGACAATGGCCGGAATATTTTCAGCCTGATATTGCATGGCCGCATCATAAATGCTCATCTGTTCACCGTCCGGCAAATGAACGGTGACACCACCTTCTGTGCCCGGTGCCAGCTGATTGCGCAACCGAATATTGGCGAATGTACCACGCATCATCACTTCATGATTACCGCGACGCGAGCCATAGGAATTAAAATCTTTCTGCTCAACACCGTTTTCGCGCAGATAACGCCCAGCCGGAGAATCGGCCTTGATGGCTCCGGCCGGAGAGATATGATCGGTGGTGACAGAATCGCCCAACAAGGCCAGAACACGTGCGTTTTCAAGATCACCGATGCTGCCCGCTTCCCTGCTCATGCCGGCAAAATAGGGCGGATTCTGGATATAGGTGGAATCACTTTCCCATGCAAAACGCTCACCTTCCGGCGCCGCAAGATTCTGCCAGTTGGCATCACCGGCAAACACATCGGCATAGGATTTGGTGAACTGCTGGCGCGATACGCCGGCCACAGCCGCAGCAACCTCGGCCTGTGTCGGCCAGATATCTTTCAGATACACATCATGGCCATCCGCAGCCGTACCGATCGGATCATTGTACAGATCGATATTCATCGTACCGGCAATGGCATACGCCACCACCAGCGGCGGCGAGGCCAGATAATTCATGCGCACTTCGGCATGCACGCGTCCTTCAAAATTACGGTTACCGGACAATACCGAACAGACAGCCAAATCGCCCTCAGCAATGGCCGCGGACACTTCAGCAGGCAGAGGCCCTGAATTACCGATACAGGTAGTGCAACCATAACCCACAACATGGAAGCCGAGTTTTTTCAGCGGTTCAATCAGACCGGCACCCTGCAGGTATTCGGTCACCACCAGCGAGCCGGGGCCGAGGGAGGTTTTCACCCATGGCGCCGCATTCAGTCCCAGTGCAGCAGCCTTTTTGGCTACCAGACCGGCACCGAGCATAACGGACGGGTTGGAGGTATTGGTACAGGATGTGATGGCGGCAATCACGACTGCGCCTTCATCGATGGTGACATCCTGCCCTTTGATGCTGGTCTGCACCGCTTTGGAACTCAGTCCGGCTTCGGATTTGATGTTTTTCACTGCGGATGTGAAAGCGATTTTGGCATTGGACAGTGCAATACGATCCTGTGGCCGTTTCGGGCCGGAAATGGACGGTACAACTGTGGACATATCCAGCCCCAGGGTTTCGCTGTAAATCGCTGTCACCGAAGGGTCCCGGAACATGCCCTGTGCCCTGGCATAGGCTTCAACCAGAGCAATATTTTCTTCGGAACGACCGGACAGATGCAGGTAGTTCAATGTCTCGTCATCAATCGGAAAAATACCACAGGTGGCGCCATACTCCGGTGCCATATTGGCAATGGTGGCCCGATCAGCCAGCGGCAGATGATCCAGCCCCTCACCATAAAACTCGACAAATTTTCCAACCACACCATGTGAACGCAAAATCTCCACAATGGTCAATACCAGATCAGTGGCTGTCGCACCTTCCGGCAAAGAACCGGTCAGTTCAAAACCGACCACTTTCGGAATCAACATGGAAACCGGCTGCCCAAGCATGGCGGCCTCGGCTTCGATACCACCCACACCCCAACCCAGGACGCCGAGACCGTTGATCATCGTGGTGTGCGAATCGGTTCCGACCAGGGTATCGGGATAGGCCATGCCGTCGTTGTCAGAACCATTGTCATCAACAAACACCGTACGGGCCAGGTGTTCCAGGTTCACCTGATGTACAATACCGGTATCCGGCGGCACCACCTTGAAATTATCAAAGGCTTTCTGGCCCCACTTGAGAAAATTATAGCGCTCCCGGTTGCGCGAAAATTCAATATCGGCATTGATACCCGGCGCTGAATCCGATCCGAATGCATCGACCTGCACGGAATGATCGATCACCAGTTCAGCCGGTGCCAGCGGATTGATCTGATCAGCTTTTCCACCCAGCTCAACCACAGCATCGCGCATGGCTGCCAGATCAACGACAGCAGGCACACCGGTAAAATCCTGCATCAGCACGCGCGCAGGCATATAGGCGATTTCTCTGGATGGTTCCGCAGCAGCATCCCAGTGAATAATGGCATCCACATCGGCCTTGCTCACAACCTCGCCGTCTTCGCGACGCAGCAGGTTTTCCAGCAGAATTTTCATCGAAAAAGGCAGATGCGACACATCGCCAGCCGCCTTGAGAGCATAATATGTGTAGGTCTTGTCACCAACCTTGAGAGTGTCTTTTGCGCCGAAACTGTTGCTCAATGTATCATCTCCTGTACCTGAAAAAAGGTTGCGCACACTAGCGTTATTTGCGCCGTTTCTAAAGTGCAATGGTTTTTCCACTTGTATTGGTGATAATCTCCGCAGAAATCTGCCGGATGGAGGAACTGATGGATATCTTGATTGCATATCATTCCGATTACGGAAACACAAAAAAAATGGCCGAAGCCATAGCCGCCGGAGTTCGGGCAGATCAGCCCGCTGCGTCCATTACCCTGAACACGGCCGAAGAAACATCACTGCAGGATTTGCTGTCTGCCGATGTGATCGTGTTCGGTACACCGGTACATATGGGTTCGATGGCATGGCAGATGAAACAGCTTATTGATCGCGCCGCCAAACTGTGGATGGAAAGCGCCCTCGAAGGCAAGGTGGGCGGTGTGTTTGCCAGCGGCGGCGGATTCGGCGGCAGCGGCGGCGGCGTGGAGCAAACCATGATTGCGCTCTATTCCAATTTTCTTGCACACGGCATGCAGGTGGTCGGCTTCCCCAAATCACTGCCCGGCTATGCTGATGGCGGCCTGCAATGGGGGCCCTACGGACGCAGCGGCAATCATGAAGGCATGCCGGACACCGTTTCGGAAGCCGCACTGGCTGCCGCCCGCAGTTACGGCGCGCATCTGGCCGAAATCGCTACCAGAATAATTCCCTAGCCCGGATACCGTGATGATCCCGAGGCACGACACTCCAGATCATTGTGCCTGCAGAAGATCGTTCAAACAACACTGCCAGCGCTCTGCCAGGTCGGATAGCGGGGGTGTATCCGCAAAATCCGCCAGATTGACAACACCGGATTGCATGCCACAGGGATTGATGGCGGCAAACCATTCGGCCTCCACATCCACATTCAATGCCATGCCATGATAAGCCACGCCGCGCGCAATGCGTATACCGAGTGCAGCGATTTTGTTCTGACCGACCCACACTCCCGGAAACCCGCAACGACGGGCTGTATCCACGCCCAGGTCCTTCAACATATTGATACAGGATTGCTCCAGCATATGGACATATTGCTTCACACCGATCCGGCGCCTGCGCAAATCAATCACCGGATAAATCATCAGCTGACCGGGGCCGTGAAAGGTCATCTCCCCGCCCCTGTCAGAATATACAACCGGAGCCGGGAGTTCGGCGCCGAGACGATTGTCGATGCCGCGTTTCCCGGTCGTGTAGACAGGTTCGTGCTCACAACAGACAATGATTTCATCGGCACACATCTCCGCCACATCGACAGCACGTTGTCGCAACATCTGCCAGACAGCTTCATACGCCTGTTTACCCATCCATTGCCACTCGGACACAGCATGATTGTTCCGTTCTGTCATCGGGCAAGCTTACTATGGAAACGCTGATTCATTCAGTATTTTCGTGCAGGCCGCGGCGGCCTGCAAAAACAGCGCTGTGGTTTTATGCCTGTTGCCTGCTATCCGGATAGAGTGATTCGATCAGATCGGCATGGTGTTCAATGATTTTTCTGCGTTTGAGTTTCAGGGTGGGGGTCAAAAAACCGTCAGCCTGGGTCCACTCTTCATCGACAAAAGCAAATCGCTTCACCTGCATGAAGCTGGACAGGTCGTGTTCATCATCATGTAGCCGGTCAAGCAGCCAGTCGGAAAATCCCTTATTATCCCGCCAGTCATCCGGCAACGCTTTGCCCTTCTCCTGACGCCATGCCACGGCCAGTGCCGCTTCATCGGGCACCAGCAATGCAGCCACATAAGGGCGCCCGTCAGCCACGATCATACTTTGCAGAATACACGGATCCTGATTCAGATGCTGTTCAATGAGCGCCGGAGGAACATTCTCACCGTTGGAAAGCACCATGATTTCCTTCTTGCGATCAACAATGGTGATATAGCCGTCATCATCCATTTCAACGATATCGCCGGTATACAGCCAGCCATCGGCATCGAATGCCTCGTCCGTCGCTTCAGGCTGATGCCAGTAGCCCTGCATAACCATCGGCCCTTTCACCAGCAATTCGCCATCGTCTGCGATCCTGAATTCGACACCGGCCAGAGCCCCCCCGACTGTCGCCGGTTTAATCCTGTCGGGCACATTTACCGACAATATCGGTGCGGTCTCTGTCAATCCGTAACCGGGCAGAACCATGATATCAGCCGCCAGCAAAAAACGGGCGATTTTCGGATGCAATGCCGCACCACCCGAAACAAACAGCCGGATGTTACCGCCCATTTTTTCACGCAATTTGGCATTGACCAGCTGATCAAGCAATCGCCACAGCAATGCCTTGCCGGCAGACAAGTCCCTGCCCTGCTGTTTCAATTCAAAGCGCTCCAAACCCAGTTTCTGGGCCAGGTTGAACAGCCTGTGTTTCAGGCCTGATCCGGCTTCCAGCTTGGCCTGAACACCGGCATAAATCTTTTCATACAAACGCGGAACGGAAACCATGATGGTCGGATGCACTTCCGGCATATCCCTCAACAATGTTGTCACCGCCTCGGCATAGGCAATTTCAGCACCGCAGGCAGTCGGCAGGAAATGGCCGACAGTGCGTTCAAAAGCATGCGATGTCGGCAGAAACGAGAGAAACAAATCATCGGGGAATACCGGCACCGCACCGACACCCGCCGCCACATCACTGAGTAAATTGCCGTGGGTCAACATCACTCCCTTGGGGTGTCCGGTGGTTCCGGATGTATAAATCAGCGTGGCCAGCTGTTCACGCCTGGGACACGGTGCCTCCAGCCTGTTGTCCCACGCCTCATCATCAGCAATTGCCGCAATGCTCTCGCCATTACCGTGGAAAGAGATAAACCGCTTATCAGCGATCTCTGAACTGCCTTCCAGCTTGGCCTGTTGTTCGCCCTCTTCAACAAAAATCACCGCCACATCGGCATCATCAAATACATAACGAACAGCTTCCGGGGGATCGGTAAAATAAGCCGGCACTGTCACAGCACCCAGCCTCAAAATAGCAAAATCGGCAATAAACCATTCCGGTGAGTTATGCCCCAGAATTCCGACCCGATCTCCCGGCCGGATGCCTTCCGACTCCAGCCATGCCGCCACCCTGAGTACTGCCTGCTGCACACGAATCCGGGGCCAGGATTGCCAGCTTCCATCATATTGCCTGAAACGCAGCATAGGTTTATCCAGCCAGTCCGGAGGGGAAGCCAGCAACAGATCAGACAGACATGCAGCCTGCTCCGCCAGTTTCAGGCCGGGACATTTCTGCTCATTGGAATCCATGCAACACCTCCAGGTTGTCCGGCACAGCCAATCCGAGCGATTCGATTTTCTGCGCCAGCGAGGCTATATCGTATGATGCGAAATAACGTAGCAAACCGCCCCGGAACGGCGGAAATCCGATACCATAAACAAAAGCCGCATCAAGCTGTTGCGGATCTTTCACCACCTGTTCGGACAAGCATTGCAATGCCTCTGCCAGCATCGGAATCAGACAGGCATCTTCAATATCCGCAGCCGTCATCACGTCGGCAGACGATGCCATATCAGCATCGAATTCCTTCTCCTTCGCCCGGGCCGATGGCAAATAGGTGCCCAGTTCCGGATTCAGCGCCCCCTGCTTGCCTTTTTCATAGAGAAAGAAACCCTGGCCGGATTTCTCGCCCAGCAGGCCTGCATCCACCATCTTCTCAAACCATGCCGGCATGGCCTGCTGATGCTCGAATGCCCCGGCAAGATGCGCACCCACATGGTGACAGATATCCAGCCCGACCCGATCCGCCAGTTCAATCGCCCCCATCGGCATACCGAATCGCTTCAATACACCGTCAACATGTTCGGGCTTCTGTCCTGCCTCAAGCAATCGCAGCGCAGCTCCCATATACGGCATCAGACAGCGATTGATCAGAAAACCGGGGCGGTCCGCCACGATAATCGGATATTTTCCCCATGAAGCCGCCAGCGCACAGGTCTTGTCCAGCGTATCGTCCGTTGTTTTTTCGCCGGCAATGACTTCAACCAGCGGCATTTTCGGAGCCGGATTAAAAAAGTGAAAACCGGCAATACGCCCGGCATTGGCCCGCCGTTGCTGCATTTCGGAAATGGATAAGGATGATGTGTTCGAGAGCAACAGCGCCTCTTTCGGCACATGCTTGCCAACCTCAGCCCACAACTTGCGTTTGATTTTGATCTCTTCCAGCACGGCTTCAATCACCACATCGGTATCATGCAAACCACTATTATCCAGCACCGGCCTGATCCGGTTCAGACGTTTGCTGTCGGTACGCCCCCGACGGGTTGCCAGTCGCCCGATTCCTTTCATACCGCGTGCCAGCGGTTCGGCGGCCACTTCATGCAAATCCACATCCATCGTTTTCGATGCCACCCAGGCAATACCGCCACCCATCACACCGGCACCGTACACCGCTGTTTTTTTGAATCCGGCTATAGCCTTGTGGCCCCGTTTGGCCGCATCCTGTTTTTTCAGTGCATCACCAAGATGGAACACATGAATCAGACTCTTGCAGGTTGGCGTGACTGCCATGCGCCCCAGCGATTCGGCCTCACGCGCCAGCGCCAGACCATCAGACATGCCGATGATCTCCTTGAGCAATGCAATAACGGCCGGTATGGCCGGATACGCCGATTCGATATCGAGATGTTTCAGGCGCGCATAGGTCTTTTTCTCCACCTGCTGAAAAAACAGCACACGAGCCGGCCATAGATTCAGCCACCACGGGCTGAATTGCCGCGCATTCACCTTGCCCTTCGCTGCCAGATAAGACACGGCATCATCCAGTTGTTCCGGTTTGCTGCACAGGGCAGCCAAGCCGATTCGGTGAGCGCGACGGGCATCGGCCGCCCGGCCGCTGAGAATCATCTCAACTGCCTGTACCCAGCCAACCCGTTTTGGCAGGCGCACACAACCACCGAAACCGGGGTGAATGCCAATTTTGATTTCAGGCAACGCCAGCTGCGTACGCGGATCATCCACCGCCACGATATAATCGCATGCCAGTGCCACTTCCAGACCACCCCCCATACAGGCACCATGCACCAGCGCAATCGACACCGATGGCAACACTTCGATGCGGCGGCACAGTGACTGCCCGCGTTCCGCCAGTTGCGCAGCCTCTTTTGCATCAGTAACCGCTGCAATCATGTCCAGATCGGCACCGGCGATAAAACAGCCGGACAAGCCACTTTCCAGCACCAGTATTTGCGGCGGCTCCGCCTCCAGTGCATCCAGATGCGCTTCCAGTTGTGCAATACATGCTTCATCCAGCACATTGACCGGCCTGTCTTCACGTTCAAAATGCAGGCGGGTGATATGCTCTCCACGTATCAGACTGATAACACTCATGATCCACCCCCGGCCGGCTCGCTGCCAACCAGCACGGCACCACCCTGACCGCCGCCGATACACAGGCTTCCGACAGCCAGACCACCGCCCGTATCATCCCTCAATTGCCTGAGCAATGTCAGCACCAGCCGGGCGCCGGTCATGCCGACCGGGTGCCCGAAAGCCACTGCGCCGCCACGGGCATTCAGAATATCCATATCCGGAACACCAATCGCCTTGCCGATACCCAGGTGTTTGTTTGCAAATGCATCCGAATCCATTGCTTTCAGGCAAGCCAGCACCTGTGCGGCAAAAGCTTCATTGATTTCCATTCTGGCCAGATCGGAAATATTCATGCCGGCCTCTGTCAGCAGTCGTTGTGTGGCAAATACCGGCCCCAGCCCCATACGGGCCGGGTCACAACCGGCATAGGCCCAGTCATGCAGATAGCCCATGACCGGCCAGCCTTCCGCCTCGGCTTTTTCACGGCTGGCCAGAAGCAGCATGGCCGCACCATCGGTGATCTGTGAACTGTTACCTGCCGTGACCGAACCGAGTGGCTTGTCGAACACCGGTTTCAATCTGGCCAGTGCCTCCAGATTCTGATCGGGTCGAATGCCCTCATCGCGATGCACTGCAGAAAATGATGGTGGTGCAAACACATGCATCACTTCATCATCAAACCATCCCGCATCCCAGGCTGCTGCAGCCCGCTGATGACTTTGAACCGAAAACTCATCCTGTTCACGACGCGAAATACCGAATTCACGCGCCAGCACTTCCGCTGTCTGCCCCATGCCGAGACCAACGGTCGGATCGGTCAAGCCTTCAAGCAGGGCAACACGCGGTTTCCACGGCGCTTTGGCAAGCTCCATCAAAACGGGTAATTTCTGCTGCAATGTTCTGGCTCGAGGCAAGCGGGCCATGGCGGCCCGGAAACGATCATGAAACAACAATGGCGCATGCGTCATCGATTCAACACCGCCCGCCAACACCACATCGGCACGGCCCAGCTGAATCTTTTCCGCCGCATCGGTGAGCGCCTGCATGCCCGAAGCACAATTGCGGTGCACGGTGTGGGCGGGAATACTGCGGGGAACTCCGGCCATCAATGCAACCACACGGGCGACATTAGCCGCTTCAGCCGGCTGAATCACATTGCCGATAATGACCTGATCGATATCGTCGCGACTGACCGGTGCACGCGCCAGCACTTCCCGCACAGCCAGCACACCCAGATCCACGACACTCAACCGGTCAAATACTCCGGAAGCTTTTCCCAATGGCGTGCGTATGCCAGCCACAATCGCCACATCGGTTTTGTGTTGCCCAGTACTCCGTGTCGCCATACGAGCTCCTTCGTCCGGTCAAAGACATTCGTTACTTATATGTAGTCTATCGCAAACCTGTCCGCAAGTCCGCTTTTGTCATTTGTCGTTCATGGCTGTCGTTCATCGCCATGCAAATCTGTCAGATACCCGACCAGTTACACAATGCTTATCACAGGAAGTGCCACGATCGCTAATATGCAATCAGAAGCGGGTAATGAAATCGCGGCTGCCCGGAAAGCCCTTTTACCCGGGTGGCGGCTGCCGGCAACAACATCCGGCGACCGTATTTTCTGTTCATGGCATTCACTGTCTGTATCAGGGCAGTCTGACGTGTATCTGACAGCATCAGACCGAACAGGTCATGGGTAGCTGTTGTTTCACGACTGATATCACCTGCCACCACGCCACAACCGCGATATTGCTGTCCCGGCCTGAACAGGCTGCAAAACCCCGATTTGATCACGCTCATGATCCGTCTCAGGCTGTTACTCGGTACTTCCAGCGACAGGGGGATGCCACTGCGTTCAAATGAAGCCAGCGTGAGAAAAAGATATACGCGACGGGTCAACAGCTGTTTGGCCACCAGCTCGGAAACCAGACGCATCACATGCCAGCTCAGATGTGCCATCAATATATCCCGATTCCCCGCCACCTGTCCCATCGATGCCGTGCGGGCAACGCTTTTCGGCAGCACCGGCTTCAACAGCAATGGCAATACAGATCGGCCGGACAGTTCATGTTTGAGCTGCATACCACTCCGGCCCATCACGCGCTGCATCATGCCACCATCCAGATCGGCAAAGGACAATGCCGTACGGATACCTGATCTGTGCAATAAGGCAGCACGATTGCGGCCGACTCCCGGAATATCTGTCACGGCCATCCCACCCAGAAAATGCCTGATTCTCTCCTGCGGCAGCACAGTGATACCGTTCGGTTTGCCGGATTCGGAAGCCATCTTGGCCAGTGTGCGTGTACCGGCAATGCCCACCGAGACCGTAATCCCGGTCTCACGCCAGACAGACAAACGTATATCATCGGCCAGCTGGCAGAATGATTTGCGCCACAGGCGACGGATACCGTTCATATCCATGAATGCCTCATCGATGGAATACACCTCGATACCGGGGCTGTAGGATCGCAGTATGGAAAATACCTTTTCGGACATCTGACCGTAATAATGAAAATCGGCGGCCAGAAATACCGCCTGCGGCGCCACCTTTCTGGCCTCCCATACAGGCATTCCTGTGCTGACACCAAGCGCTTTGGCACCGTAGGACTTGGCTACCACTATAGCATTCTGGCTGGAAAGTACGCAAATCTCCCTTCCTTTCAACTCAGGGTGACGTACTGCCTCGCAGGAAGCATAAAAGGCATCACAATCTACATGTGCAATCGCATTGGGCCAGTTAGCCGTTTTTTCATGCAAAACCATTTGAACCGCAAAGTTTCACAAAGGCAAAAACCTTTAAAACTTCCGAAACTGACCGACGACTTCACCATAGATGTCGAGCGATGTTTCCGGATAGATATTGGGATAATCGGCGTTGGCCGGCTCCAGAAACAAACCGTCAGAACCGGATCGAAGATATTTGATGGTAAAATCGCCATCCACAATCGCCACAACAATTTTGCCGATGTTCGGATTGGTATTGCGTTCGACAATCAGGAAATCACCGTCATGAATACCGGCCTCAATCATCGAATCGCCCCGCACACTGACCAGCACCGTGCTGGATGGACGCTCCACCAGATATTCATCGATAGTAATGGCATCACCCAGCGCCTCGGTTGCCGGACTGGCAAAACCGGCCGGTGCACGCCCCACATGCGGGCGCGCAAAAAACATATTGGCCGGACTCAACCGGCCGCCGGCGCCCTTGCGGATATAACCGGCAAAAATCATACGATCAATAAACTTGACCGCGCCCTGCTTGCTCACACCGACCAGCGATGCAATCTCTGCATAGGATGGAATCAGACGATGCAGCGCGTAATAATCCTGCAGTCGCCCCAGATAGAAAGGGTCTTTATTCACCATAGGCGCATCATGGTGTACGGACGTACACTTTGCAAGCGGAACTTATGCGCCGTGACACACCCTGTAATGGATCCTGTAGAATAACAGACCAAGGCTCATGTCATTAACCCGGCAATATCCATGAGAAAACATCTGCACACAGCCCGTCAGCCGGAAGTCATCCGCACTGCCCTGCGTTTTGCACTGGTTGTCGGGCCGATTCTGGTTTTCATCAATCATGGCGATGCCATTCTGGCCGGCAGCATGGACGCCACCGCATGGCTGAAAAGCGCCCTGACCATGGTTGTGCCCTATACCGTCTCAACCCTGTCGAGCATCAGCGCCTACCACTCCTGCCGGAGCACAGATCAAAACGACTGATCAGTCATAGCCGCCATTTTGTTTGATGAGTTTTTCCTGCCGCTGGCTCCATCTGTTCCGCCGTTCCAAAGCCTCTTTGCTGTTTTGAAAATGTCGTTCCCAGTTGCCGCGATGTGCAGGCAAACCGGCAGCAGGTTTGCCACCCCCGGCATGACTGGCCTGTGCCGCCTGCTGCTTTGTTTTCTGGTCTGTCGCCCCGGGATAAGTTATGCGGGAAAGGTTGATCCGGGCCGGACTGTAATCAGGATCAATTCTGAGTGCCTGGGCAAAATGTGTGCGAGCCGCAGTCAAATCACCCCAGATCATTAACCCCAGTCCCAGATCATTGTGGGCGGCCGGATTATCGGGGCAATGCCGGATACCTTCCTGCATGAAAGCAATGCGTTCATCCAGATCACTGGTCTGCCTTGCCTTGCTGAAATAGGCATCACCCTGATTGCATGCACGATGATAACGCGCATCGGATGCATGAATCCGGTCATCCCTGTCCGCATCCAGGAAGCCTCCGACCAGCCCTCCCAGCACGGTGCCGATAATGGCATCGTCCTCCTCAATAATCCGGTCACTGGCCATAACTGTCGAACCTGCCACAGCGATTGTCTGTGTGGCAGAATATTCCTGATATGCAGTCGGGGCAAAGACAGACAGGATCAGAACTGCCGTAACAACGATATATTTTTTCATCACCACCTCCACTGCAGTTCCATCCTGCTCTGTAAAAGTCTCATCACCGGACCGGAAACCCGATTGCCTTTCACAGGACGTGTCATCCTTATGATAGACCAATCGTCAGAAGTATGTCCGGGTTTTTGTCAAACAGAATAAAGGGACACGCGCCCTTTACCGCATATCCTCGAACTGTCCCATGAAATAGCTGCTGATCAGTAGCTCCAGCCCGCCGAGTATGACGACAGCCAGAACGATTCCGGCCATGATTTTTGTCGACAGTTTCACCCGTTCAACCTGCGCCTACTTTAACTGCTCCAGATCCCGTACAGCGCCCTTGTCTGCTGAAGTTGTCAATGCGGCATAGGCCTGCAAGGCCCTGGATACAACTCGATCCCGATCAACCGGCTGCCAGGCAGCAGCACCCCTGGCTTCCATAGCGGTCCGGCGACTGGCCAGTTCATCACCGGAAACAGCCAGATGAATCCTGCGGTTCGGGATATCGATTTCGATCATATCGCCCTCTTCCACCAGCCCGATCGCACCGCCTTCAGCGGCCTCCGGCGAGGCATGGCCGATCGATAAACCGGAGGTGCCACCGGAGAAACGGCCATCGGTGAGCAGGGCGCAAACCTTACCCATGCCTTTGGATTTCAGATATGAAGTCGGGTACAGCATTTCCTGCATGCCGGGCCCCCCCTTCGGACCTTCATAGCGGATAACCACGACATCGCCGGCTACGATTTTATCATTCAGAATCGCTGTCACAGCATCATCCTGTGATTCAAATACGCGCGCCCTGCCACTGAATGTCCAGATGGATTCATCCACACCGGCGGTTTTCACAATACAGCCACGCTCGGCAATGTTACCGAACAACACCGCCAGTCCGCCTTCTTTCGAATAGGCATGCTCGATATTGCGAATACAGCCGGCTTCACGATCGGTATCCAGCGATTTCCAGCGCTCGGATTGTGAAAATGCTTCCTGCGTCGGAATACCGCCCGGTGCTGCACGGAACATTTCACGCGCATCTGTATTGGATTCACGGACAATATCGTTGGCATCAACAGCATCCCCCAGTGTGGGTGAATGCACTGTCGGCACATCACGATGCAGCAAACCGCCCCGGTTCAGTTCGGCCAGAATTCCAATCACACCACCGGCACGATGCACATCTTCCATGTGATAATGCTGAACCGCAGGCGCCACCTTGCACAGATTGGGTACCTTGCGGCTCATACGGTCAATATCGTTCATGGTAAAATCCACACCCGCTTCCTGTGCACAGGCCAGCAGATGCAGCACGGTATTGGTGGATCCCCCCATGGCAATATCCAGTGCCATGGCATTTTCAAAGGCCTCAACGGTGGCAATCGAACGTGGTAATACGGATGCATCGTCGCCTTCATAATAACGTTTACACAAATCCACCGCCAGACGACCGGCTTCGAGAAACAGTTCCCTGCGATCCGCATGCGTGGCCAGCAATGATCCGTTACCCGGCAAGGCCAGCCCGAGTGCTTCAGCCAGGCAGTTCATCGAATTGGCCGTAAACATGCCGGAGCAGGAACCACAGGTCGGACAGGCAGAACGCTCCACCGCAGCCACATCCGCATCACTCTCGTTCGGATCAGCAGCCATGACCATGGCATCAACCAGATCAAGGTGTTTCTCCCGATTATCAATGGTGACTTTGCCGGCTTCCATCGGGCCGCCGGAAACGAACACGGCCGGGATATTCAGGCGCAGCGCCGCCATCATCATACCGGGTGTGATTTTATCGCAGTTGGAGATACATACCAGCGCATCGGCACAATGGGCATTAGCCATATATTCCACCGAATCGGCAATAATCTCGCGGCTCGGCAATGAATACAGCATGCCGCCATGGCCCATGGCGATGCCGTCATCCACGGCAATCGTGTTGAACTCCTTGGCCACGCCACCGGCAGCTTCAATCTCGCGCGCCACCATCTGACCCAGATCTTTCAGATGCACATGCCCCGGCACGAACTGCGTGAACGAATTAACGACGGCGATAATCGGCTTGTCGAAATCGCCATCCTTCATGCCGGTGGCGCGCCACAATGAGCGGGCACCGGCCATATTGCGGCCATGGGTAGTCGTGCGTGAACGATAAACAGGCATAAACTCTCTCCGTTTAAGAAATCAAAGCGAAGCGTACCCAGAGTTGCAGCTTGTTGCACGCAAGTGGTTGGCCACAAACTTTCCTGTGACCCCCTTATGCATCCCCACCGTGTTTCGCCACAACAGGATTGGCATAGCGCTGACCGGCCAAATTTGACAAGCCAGCCGCACCACCGGAAACTTTGGCGTATGAATGCACAGACGCTGCTGACGCAGCTTTACGATACACCCGAAACCGATATTCTCGAACAAATCAATGCACTGAAAGCCGAACTCGGTGATCAGGTGCTGATTCTCGGTCACCATTACCAGCGCGAGGAGGTGTTCGCTTTCGCCGATGTGTCGGGTGATTCGTTAAAACTGTCGCAACAGGCTGCTGAAACCAGTGCGCCGTATATTATTTTCTGCGGCGTGCATTTTATGGCCGAAACGGCCGATATCCTGACCGGTGATGAGCAGAGCGTGATCCTTCCCGATCTGGCTGCCGGTTGTTCGATGGCGGATATGGCGGATGATGAGCAGGTGACACGCTGCTGGTCCGAACTCTCCGAAATCATCAATCCGGACGAGTGCGTCACCCCTGTGACCTATATCAACTCCACTGCAGCCCTGAAATCATTCTGCGGAGAGCATGGCGGTATTGTCTGCACCTCCGGCAATGCGCAAAAAATTCTTGAATGGAGCTGGGGAAACCGCGAAAAAATCCTGTTTTTTCCCGACCAGCATCTGGGTGAAAATACCGCTGTCGCAATGGGCGTCCCCGAATCCGATATGATCATCTGGGATCCTGCCCTGCCACTGGGCGGCAATTCGCCGGCTGATATTGAAAAGGCCCGTCTTATTTTATGGAAAGGTTTTTGCTCGGTGCATCAACTGTTCAAACCGGAACATGCCGACACCATGCGCCGCAATCATGCCGGCATCGAAATTCTGGCGCATCCGGAATGTTCACGGGCTGTCTGCGAAACCGCAGATTTTGTTGGCTCCACAGAAATGATTATCAAACATGTTGCCGAATCTCCGGCAGGCTGCACATTCGCCATTGCCACCGAGCTGAATCTGGTTAACCGCCTGCGTATTCAGTTCCCGGACAAACCGATCTGGTTTCTCTCCCCGATGATATGTATGTGCTCGACCATGTTCCGTACCGATCCGCAACACCTGTGTGCAGCACTGACATCAATCCGTGATGCCCTGGATAACCATATTCCCATCAGCAATCAGATCACAGTACCCCAACAACAGAAACGCTGGGGCCGAATGGCACTTGAAAGGATGTTAAACCTTGCCTGAATTCCGTTATTTCCTCATCCCTCTTCTGGCTACCATGCTGTTCAGCGCACCCTTGCAGGCGGCAGACAACAATCAGAAGTTGTTGCAGCAACAGATCAAAACATTCAAGCATGGTGAAAATTATCGTTTTGCACCGCAAACCATCGAACGCGCCGAGGCCTATATGGGCGCTGCCATGCTGGCAAGCGAACAGGAAAAACAGCAGGAAGTTGATACTGCGCTGGCCAAAGCAGCTGAAAAACTGACCGAAGCAAAACACACGGCCGAAGATTTCAAACAACGCTTTGCCAGACTGTTAAACCTGCGCAAAGGTGCTGTCGCCATAACCGAAATCATCACCTCATCCGGCAAGGCCATCAGTGACCTGTCGCCCACGCAGGTAGTGAATGATGCCGAACATGAACTGGCGCTGGCCATTGAAACCCATGAACGGGGAGCATTGAACCAGACCCAGATTCATGTCGACAAGGCGGCAAAACTATACCGCCAGGTGCTGGATAAAACATTGCCGTGGCTCACCAAACTGACAGCAAGTGCCATTGGCAAGGCCAGCAATGCCAATGCCAGACAATACGCCCCGAAAATTTATCAGGCTGCCAAAGATAAACTGGCTGAACTGAAAGCATTCAATCGGGGAAAGATCAGCAAGGTGCCCGACTACCCTGAATCCGGCCTGTATCTTGCGCGTGAAGCCGCGCATATCGCACAACAGGTCAGGGCATGGCGCAGAGACCACAGCAGCCATGAGACACTTATTCTGAAAACAAGGGCGTTGAAACTTCAGCTGGCCCATGAACTGGGCATCAGTAACGAATCCAGTCCCATGCTGACAGATATCGAAGACAGCGTACTGCTGCGGGCAGTCAAAAAACTGAACAGGGAACTGGCCGATGAACGCAAGGCTCATCGTCTGGACATGGCTCGTCTTGGACAGGAAATGCAAAACAAACTGGCTGCGCAAACCGATGAAATCATGCAGGAGCAGCAAAACCGCTTATCCAGTATCAGGGAGGCATTCAAAGCCAAACTGGAACGGGAAACCTTCGAGAAAAAACGGCAACAGCAACTACAGCAACTGTTCAAACAGGGTGATGCAGAAATCCTTGTCAATCTCGACGGCTCACTGTTGATTCGACTCACCGGACTGAAATTCCGTTCAGGAAGAAGCAAAATCGAATCAAAATATTTCGACCTGTTGAACAGACTGAAAGAGGCCATGGCCATTTATCAGGATCGCAGCCTGCGTATTGAAGGCCATACCGATGATCGTGGTGATGTTAAACCCAATCAGGTGTTATCACTGAAACGCGCCGAGGCCGTGCGTGATTTTCTCATTGCCGCCGGTGCTGACGGCTCGCGCCTGAAAGCACTGGGTTATGGTGAAGTCCGGCCTATTGCCAGCAATGAATTCGCAAAGGGTAGAGACATGAACCGGCGCATTGATGTCATCATCAATGCGCCGGAGTAAGTGCCTGATACGGCCTGTATGAGCCCGGCCACATGAGCGAAACAACTTGCCTGAATGACCTGCCGGAAAACATCCGTCATCATGCCCGGGCCCTGCTCGCAGATTATAAGAACGAATCACCCCACAGGCGTGGCCTGATTCTGGAAACACTGCAGCTGGCATCCGGCGATTATGAAAATGTGGACATGAAAATGCTGTCCAGAATGTTATCCGAATTGCGCCAGGGACTTGATGTCTTCAAGCCATATCCGTCATGCCGCAAGGTAGCTGTTTTCGGATCGGCCAGAACACCGGAAGATCACCCCCGCTATCAGCATGCGTACAGTTGCGCTGCAGCCCTGCAACAGGCCGGATTTATGATTATCACCGGCGGCGGAGGCGGTATGATGCAAGCCGCCAATGAAGGCGCCGGGGAAAAACACTCCTTTGCCATCAATATCAATCTGCCGATGGAGCAACAGCCCAACCCGATCATGATCGATTCTCCGCGACACTTTTACTGCCAGTATTTCTTTACCCGAAAACTGTTTTTTCTCAAGGAAAGCGATGCCATTGTTCTCACGCCCGGCGGCTTCGGCACACTGGATGAAGCGTTTGAAACACTGACATTATTGCAAACGGGCCGTAATCCGCCACTACCTGTTGTCATGCTGGAAGCGCCCGGTGATGACTTCTGGGGGCCATTCATGCGCTCATGGATGCGCCGTCTGGTGAAAGACGGACTCATTGATTCGGAAGATCATCAACTCCTCTATCATACCGACAATATCGAAGCCGCAGTCAATCATATTCGTGATTTCTATATCAATTACCACAGCTTTCGCTATGTCGGGAAATGCATCCTGCTGCGCATCATCCATCCGCTTTCCGATCACGCCATCAAACGCCTGAACGCAGAATTTTCCGATGTACTCAGCGATGGCTCCATTGAACAGGTCTTTCAATGGCCGAAATCGGATGACAAATGTTACAACCACCTGCCGCGCCTGCGCATGCATCTGGATCGTTCCCGCATGAATGTACTACCGCATATCATCCGCCGCATGAATTCCCTGTATCAGCTTGATCAACAAGGAGATTGACCGCTTCTGACAGAAAGCGCCCTCTGCAGAATCACCTTTTACCAAATCAACGAGCATTCCATCAATCAAGCTGATTGCCACGGAAATCACACAGACCGCTGCGAATCATGGTTGACGACAGCACCCGCGCACCCACACTTGGCCACCACTTCAGGAGAAAATCATGACATACAATGTTTACGGCGTGGGTAACGCGATTATGGATATGCAGGTGCAGTGCGAGGATACCTTCCTTGATACAGCCGGCATTGAAAAAGGGGTTATGACGCTGGTGGATGACGAGCACCAAAAGAATATTCTCGATGCACTGGCCGGACACCACATTAATTATTGCTCCGGTGGTTCCGCAGCCAACACCATTGTTGGTATCGCCGATATGGGGGGCAGCGCAGCCTATGCCTGCAAAACCGCTGCGGATGAATTCGGCTGCCAATACCTCGATGAAATGCAACAACTGGGCATCACCATTGAAGTACCGCAAACCGAAGGGCAAACCGGCACCTGTGTGGTGTTGATCACGCCGGATGCACAACGCACCATGCTGACCAGCCTCGGTATTTCATCATCACTGAATGCTGATGACATCAGGGCAGAAGAAATCACCAAAGCTGAATACGTGTATATCGAAGGCTATCTGTTTGCCGGTGACTCCACCAAAGCAGCCGCACTGAAAGCCATTGAAATAGCCAAAGCCAATAATGTTAAAGTGGCATTGACCATTTCAGACCCTTTCCTGATCGATATTTGCCGTGATCAGTTCAAGGAGCTGATCGAAGGCCCGGTGGATTTACTTTTCTGCAACGAGGAAGAAGCACGCGCACTGACCGGGCTGCAAGACCCGATTGACTGTGCCCATGCCATCCATCAGCACTGCCGGAATGTTGCCCTGACCCTGGGCAGGAACGGTTCCATTATCATGCATGAAGGCGAAGCATTTCCAATCGAAGGCGTTGAAGTTGAAGCCGTCGACACTACCGGAGCCGGAGATATGTATGCAGCCGGCGTGCTGTACGGCATTACCAACGGATTAAGCTGGCAGCAGGCCGGACATCTGGGGTCACATGCTGCCGCACGCGTTGTTTCCCAGCTCGGCGCCAGACTTCCACGGCCGCTCAGTCAGGCCGAAATCAAACTACTGCTGGCCTGATTGCCACAATAAAATTCCCGTGATATCCGATTTCTTCTTCGCTGCAACGCCGCACATTCATTTCGGACCGGGAAAACGTTCTCAGCTGAATTCGATCATCCGGCAATACGGCAGACGGATTCTGCTGGTCACCGGTGATGCCTCCTTTGATTCATCACCGTTGTGCCGAAGCCTGTTTGATGAACTGAACAGGCAGTTTGATGTGCACCGAATCCGTATTCATGGCGAACCATCACCGCAACAGGTTGACCACACGGTAGCAGAATACTGTACCACACCACCGGATTGTGTGGTTGCAATCGGCGGAGGCAGTCCTATTGATGCCGCCAAGGCCATTGCCGGCCTGCTACCGGGTGGCGATTCGGTGATGGAATATCTGGAAGGTGTGGGTAACGGGAAAAACTACACCGGGCCGTCCACACCATTGATTGCCCTGCCGACAACAGCCGGGACAGGTGGAGAAACCAGCAAGAATGCTGTGCTTTCTGTCATTGGCGAACATGGTTTTAAAAAATCATTCCGGCATGAACTTCTCGTAGCCCGGCACATCATTCTTGACCCTGAACTGACCCTGTCCTGCCCGGCCAGTATCACTGCAGCCTGCGGTATGGATGCCTTCACACAGCTGCTGGAATCCTATGTATCCCGCAATGCCAATCCGATGACCGATGCGCTTGCCCTGAGCGGTATGCAAAAAGTCGCCCGTTCATTACCGACTGCCATTGCCGATGGCTCCAATCTGCAGGCCCGGTCCGACATGCTTTATGCCTCATCTGTTTCAGGACTGACGCTGGCCAACGCAGGACTCGGCAGCGTACACGGCCTAGCCTCACCGATCGGTGCCTTTTTCCCGATGCCGCATGGCGCAGTGTGCGGCAGCCTGTTATTCGAAGCCACGCAACTGAATATCGCATGCATGCTAACCAGAGAGCCCGAGAACATCGCCCTGTTTAAATATGCCGAGGCCGGGCGCATCATAAGTGGTAATAACAGTCTTGATGATAAAACGGCCAGACAACAGCTACTGACCTTGCTTGAGCAATGGACAAGCGCATTCCATATGCCGTTATTGTCTGATTACGGCATCGCTGAACATGATATTCCAATGCTTATTGCCCATACCAGCAGCGGCAGCATGCAAACCAATCCTGTGACATTGTCCGAGACTGAAACCGGCAATCTGATCCGATCCCGACTATAATACCGGGAATCGCAACATTTGGACTGGCTGCGCAAAGGAGGACCACATATGAAAAAACTGGTAATGATACTGTTCACACTATTGGTCGCACTCTCTTTTTCCGGCTGCGCGCCGGAGCCAGGCAGCAAGGCATGGTGTGACAGCATGAAACAGAAACCCAAGGGGGAGTGGACTGCCGATGATGCCGGCATCTATGCAAAGTACTGTATATTGGGGAATTATAAAGAAGAATGATAGGGATGGTCGTAAGCACACCATATATTCAGCCTGTCATTCACCACTGCAATCAGGCAAGAACTCCATTACACTGCTTGCATTCACCGTTCTGCTGCATATCATGCGCCGCTCTGTACAGGTAACTGGCAGAAACATACCTTGCTCCGGACGCGCTTTATCGTACCGGGGCGTACGTAAGTACACCGAAAGGAGCGCCGTTTGTATTACGAAACTATTTTTATCGTTAACCCTGACATCTCTCAGGAAAACACCGAAGCACTGACCGATGATCTGATCGCCAAAGTTGAAAAAGTCGGCGGTCGCATTGTTAAACGCGAAAACTGGGGCTCACGTCCGTTGGCTTATTCCATTGCCAACCGCAAGCGTGGCAGCTATATCCTGCTGGTCACCGACGGCAGTGCTGAAGCCATCAATACGCTGGAACGTGCCATCAGCCTGGAAGAACGTATCATCCGTTCCCTGACCACCCGATTGACCGAACTGTCCGACAAGCCATCTCCGCTGTTGCGTCGCGCTCAGGCTGCGGCCAAACGTGAAGAAGCTGCGACTGAAGCAAAAGCTGCTGAAGCCACAGAAACTGCTGCTGAAGCAAAAGCCGAAGCCAAGGACAATGCTGATGGAGCAGAAGCAAGCGCCTGAGTTTAATCGCGCCCGTGTTTCGGGTCGACTCGGCAATATACGCAAACGCTGGATGCCGGACGGTTCTCTGGCACTGATTGCTGAACTGGTAACACATCGTCCTGAACTGGGGCCTGTTCGGGCCGGAGTTCAGGACAAGCAACCGATGCCGTTGCGTGCCAGTGGAGATATCGTCAACACCATGATGGCCATGGATGGTCGAAATGTGATGATTGACGGTTGTTTGCGTAGACGTTTTTACAGCAGGGATAACGAACCTTGCTGGGGACAGGTAGAAATTTGGGTGGGTGCATGCCGGCTTGTTGAACAGCCCGATGAAAAAGATCCGGCCATGCAAGCGAAAATTCCCGAATAGCGCCTAAAGAGATTGAGGAGTTGAATATGAGTGAAGAAGCAACAAAAAAACCTGCACCAGCTGCAGCTGAACGTCCGCAAGGCAATCGCCCGCAGGGAGATCGTCCGCAGCGCAGTGAGCGCCCGCAACGTGGCGGCCCGCGTGGTCGTTTCCAGCGTCGCCGCAAATTCTGCAAGTTCTGTGCAGACAAGAGCCTGACTATCGATCATAAAGATCCGGATCTGTTGCGCGGTTTCATTACCGAGCGTTACAAGATTCTTCCGTCACGCGTAACCGGAACCTGCTCCAAGCATCAACGTTTTCTGACAACCGCCATTAAACGTGCCCGTGTGCTGGCGCTGGTGCCGTTTACACCACTGCACCACGACTGATTGCAACAACATTTGCATATCAGTGGTAAACTGATCTGATGCAGGATCAGGCACCTGTCCCGCAGATCATGCCAGCATTTGTCACCTATGTGCTGACACACCGGCTGCCCTGCGCGGCATTGATGCTGCTGATGTTAATGAGTGCGGTATGGCTGCCCGCACTGAGCAGTGGAATGCCGGCATTTTTTGTGATGTTGATGACCACCATGGGACTCTCCATCCATATACTTGCGCCGGCACTGATTGCCCTCGTTACTTTCGGGGGCGGCTTGATATTTGCCAGCCATGTTGCGGCACTTGTGGCCATTGGTATTGCAATAGCCACAGGTTTTGCTGTTGTCCCGGGGCTGGTCGTGTTTGTGCTGTACGGTCTGATGCCCATACTGGGAGCGGTTCTGATCATGCGCTCCGACGGCATTCGGCTCAGCGCCCAGTATCTGGCATTCGCGCTTGGTGGCCTGACCCTGCTGGGGCTGGTGCTTACAGCTGCAATGCAGGATACAGGCGTCAGGGAACTTATCGGACAACTGCTGAATCCGATGTTTCAGGATATTGAACAGCAGATACCGGCCAGTGAGCAGGAAGCGGTGCAAATGCTTGAGCAGTCACGCCAGATGATGGTAGAAATCCTGCCTGGTCTGATAGCATTGGGTCTGTGGTTCACCTGGTGGGGCGATGTTGTATTTGCCAGGAATTTTGCCCGCAAGTATGGCTTTTATCAGGGTGAGTATACCGGGCTGCTGAGTCTGAATTTCGGCAAGCCGGTAGCTTATCTGTTTCTGGTGCTGCTGGTGATGATGAACCTGGGTTCAGGTGAGTTGCACTATCTTGCCGCCAATGCAGGCATCCTGATTGGCGGCTTACTGGCTGCCCAGGGTATTGCCGTAGGGCACAGCTGGTTGAAAGCAAAAGGCATGCTGCTTTCAATCGCGATGATGTATTTTATGTTAATCGTCTGGTCCATATTGATCATACCCTTTATGATCATTGGCCTGATGGATATTTGGTTTGACTATCGCCGGAATATGCCGGCAGTTGGAGGATAACAATGCAATTGATTCTTTTGGAACGTGTCGAAGGTTTGGGAAACGTTGGCGACGAAGTCAATGTACGCCCGGGCTATGGCCGCAACTTTTTGCTGCCACAGGGCAAGGCAACCATCGCCGATGCCGGCAACCGCAAGATATTCGAACGTCGTCGGGCGCTGCTGGAAAGCAAGCAGGCTAAAGTTCTGGCTACTGCGCAAGCTGAAGCTGCCAAACTTGAAGGTCTGTCTCTGGAAGTGGTTCTGGCCACTTCTGACGGCAAACACCTGTATGGTTCTGTCGGAGCACCTGAGCTGGCCGCACTGCTGAATGAAAACGGTTTCGCAGTCGAGCGCCGCAACATCCTGCAGGATGAGCACATCAAGGAAGTAGGCGAACATGCATTCCGCGTGCGTCTGCATCCGGACGTGACTGCCGAACTGAGCATTACGGTTATTTCCGAGCAACATTGAGCAGCCACTATTGAACCAGGCGATTCCCCTGCGCACTGATACGCTCAGAGAGCGTATCCCGCCCCACGCCCATGATGCGGAACGGGCGGTGCTCGGGGGAATCATGCTTGATGCCGAGGCACTGGAGAGACTGGAGGGCTCGCTTCAACCCGAGCACTTTTATGTTGAGGCCAATGCCCGGGTTTTCTATGTCATCAACGAACTGGCAACCAAAGGGCAGCCTGTTGATGCGCTGACGATCAAGGATCAGCTCGAGCGCCGCAACGAGCTGGATGAAATTGGTGGCGAAGCCTATCTCTCCGAACTTGTCGTTGCCGTCCCCACCTCTGCCAATGTCAAACACTATGCCGATATTGTACGGGAACGATCCGTACTGCGTGATTTGCTTTCTGTCTGCAGTGATGTATCCCGCAATGTCTATGAAGAAACGGCCCGCGATGTAAACGAACACCTCGATCTGGCTGAAAAAAATATTCTCGCTATTGCCGAGAATTTCAACCGTTCGAGCCCATCCTTCAACAAAATGTCCGATCTGATGCTGGAAAGCTACAAAGAGCTGGAAGAGCGATATGCCCAGAAAAAGCTGGTCACAGGCATCCCGACCGGATTTGAAGATCTCGACAAAATGACCGCAGGCATGCAGCGCGGTGATCTGATTATCGTGGCCGGTCGCCCGAGTATGGGTAAAACCGCCTTCTCCATGAATCTGGCTCAGAATGCATCCATTCGTTCTGATGACACTGCTGTGGTTGCAGTATTCTCGCTGGAAATGTCCTCCCAGCAGATCGCCATGCGCATGCTGGCCTGTGAGGCACGTGTGGATATGCAGCATTTACGTACCGGTCGCTTTTCGGCAGAAGACTGGCGCAAACTGGCTGCGGCCAGTGGAGCACTGGCTGAATCGGCCATTTTTGTCGATGACACACCGGCTATTTCAGTGCTTGAACTGCGCTCCAAATGCCGCCGTCTTAAACGCGAGGCCAAGGGGCTGGACCTGGTGCTGATTGATTATGTGCAATTGATGTCCGGTCGATCTGATTCGGATAACCGTGCTCAGGAACTGTCAGAAATCACCCGTTCACTGAAAGGCCTGGCCAAGGAACTCAATGTTCCTGTCATTGCCCTGTCCCAGCTCAACCGGTCGCTGGAGTCACGTGCCGACAAACGTCCGATGATGTCCGATCTGCGCGAATCCGGCGCTATCGAGCAGGATGCCGATGTAATCATGTTTATCTATCGTGACGAGGTCTACAACAAGAAACCTGACAACGAAGGCTTGGCCGAAATCATTGTTGCCAAACAACGTAACGGACCGATTGGCGATGTGAAACTGACATTCGTGAACAAATATACCCGTTTCGAAAACCACGCTTCTACCGGCTTCGACGACTGATCTCCTCTCCAGCTGCCGCCTTCTGACAGGGGTAGAGTTGTATTCAAATCATGATGCAGCCATCGTCTGTATCACTACTTCAACCAATAGCAGGCATAAAAAAAGAGGCTCAATAGAGCCTCTTTTTTTGTATTCAACAATTTTAACCGCATCTCTTTCCGCCGGCACAAAAACAACGCTGAAACTGATCGCGCTATGCCAACAGTGCTCTGAGGAGCCCCTCAACTTTATGGCCGGTTTCGATGAGTTCATGTTCCGGATCAGAATCGACCACGATGCCTGCACCGGCAGCCCAGCGCAGATTGCCATCATGGTGCCAGAAAGTGCGTATCAGAATATTCATATCGGCGGAACCATCCCAGGCAATATAACCCAGTCCACCGGTATAGGGGCCGCGGGCATTGTCCTCCAGTTCATGGATGATCTCCATACAACGCACTTTCGGACAACCGGTAATCGTACCGCCCGGAAACATGGCCCTGAACAGGTCGATAAAATCGCATCCTTCCCTGAGAACACCGCGCACATTGGATACAATATGCTGTACAGTAGCATACTGCTCAACGATCAAACGTTCATTAACCTCGACAGTACCCGGCCTGCATACCCGACCCAGATCATTACGTTCCAGATCAACAAGCATAATATGCTCGGCACGCTCTTTTTCCGACAACAGCATCTCTGACCTGAGGGCATCATCCTGAATGCCCTCAGCCCGCCTCCTGGTGCCGGCAATGGGCCTGGTATCCACCCTGCCATCGGCATGCATGCGAAACAGCCGCTCAGGTGAAGCCGAAATCAGATGTATACTGCCAGCAGGCGATTCGATCCGCACAAAAGACGAAAACGGCGCCGAATTCACCTGGCGAAGCCGGTCGTATAACGCGATAAGGTCGCAAGTCTCAAACGGCATCTGCCAGAAACGGGCAATATTGGCCTGAAAAACATCCCCTGCAGCAATATATTCCTTTACCTGCTGCACTGCCTGTTTGTATTGTTCTGATGATGCAGCGCCCGGTGCAATAGCACTGAAAGACAGCGCCTGTGCAGGTAATGATACAGGAGTGTCATCCAGCATAGCCAGTGCTGCCTGCAGGGAGCATTCGTCTCCGGCTGCCAGATAAATCGTTTCATCCTCGAAACAAAGGGAAAAATCCGGATACAATGCCCATAAGCAGGGGCCGGGAACCTCAGTTTTCGGTGCTGGCAATGTTTCAACTAAACCTCCCGCTTCGTAAGCGGCATAGACCAGACAACGCACAGCAGGAGAACCCGTCGACTGTTCGGAAAGTCTGTTTTTCCAATCCCTGAAGAAAACTGCAGCAGCCTGATCATCATCCTCTCCAGACAATGCTCGGGACTCACCCTGTCTGGAAATCAGGAACTGTTTCCCCCTGCCTGACGGATCTTCAAGTATCGCTGCGAACTGATCCGGCATGCATGAAAAAAGGCCGTAAGCGGAATGCTTACGGCCCTGATTTTTTATGACGCGGAAAATCACGCCAGGTTTCTTGCGGTTCGGATTACGGTGAAAATCAGTCGAACTTGCGCACGATGACTGATGCGTTGGTTCCACCGAAGCCAAATGAATTGGAAATCGCCACCCTGATATCCGCATCACGCGCCGTATTCGGCACATAATCCAGATCACAGGCGGGATCCTGATTATCCATATTGATGGTGGCAGGCACCACACCGTGATGCACAGCCAGCACCGAAAAAGCAGCCTCGATGCCGCCGGCAGCACCGAGCAAATGGCCTGTCATCGACTTGGTAGATGAAACCATCAGCTTTTTGGCATGATCGCCGAAGACTGATTTGATACCCTCGGTTTCGGCCACGTCACCGGCCGGTGTGGATGTACCGTGGGCATTGATATAATCAACATCTTCCGGATTAATACCCGCACGTTTCAGCGCAGCTTTCATACAACGGCCACCACCTTCACCGCCCGGAGAAGGAGAAGTCATATGATAGGCATCGCCAGACATGCCGTAACCGGTGACTTCGGCCAGAATTTCAGCACCACGGGCTTTGGCAGAATCCAGCGATTCCAGCACCAGCACACCGGCGCCTTCACCCATGACAAAACCGTCACGATCCACATCCCAGGGACGGGATGCGCGTTCAGGCTCATCATTGCGCGTGGAAAGAGCACGGGCAGCTGAAAATCCGCCAACACCCAGTTCACAGATACAGGCTTCCGAACCACCGGCAATCATGGCATCCGCATTACCACGGGCAATGATTTCAAATGCATCACCGATCGCATGGGTGCCGGTTGCACATGCCGTGACTGTTGCCACGTTCGGTCCCTTGGCACCACTGAGCATCGATACCCAGCCGGATGTCATATTGATAATCGTCTGCGGAATGAAAAACGGCGAAATCTTGCGAGCCCCACCGGCTTCATAAGCACGCATGGTTTTCTCAATCGTCACCAGACCACCGATACCGGCACCAACCGCAACACCGACACGCTCTGCATTGTTTTCATCAATCGTTAAACCGGAACGCTCCAGGGCCATCAACGATGCAGCCACACCAAACTGGATAAAGGTATCCATTTTGCGTGCATCCTTGCGATTGATGTAATCGGCAACTTCAAAATCAGGCACTTCACCCGCGATAGTGCAGGCCATGCCCGTTGCTTCCGCATCGAAATGGCTGATCCGGCGAATACCGGACTTGCCTTCGATCAGATGATTCCAGCTAACATCCGTACCTGTACCGAGCGGCGTAACCAGCCCGACTCCTGTGACGACAACGCGTCTACTCATAATTAATCTGCTTTGGCAGCGATATAGTCAATAGCGTTCTGAACACTCTGGATGCCTTCGGCATCTTCGTCCGGAATTTCAACATCGAATTCCTCTTCGAAAGCCATCACAAGCTCTACGGTATCCAGTGAATCAGCACCCAGATCATCAACGAAAGAAGAATCGGGATTGATTTCACCCTCATCAACATTCAACTGATCAGATACGATTTTAATGATTTTAGCTTCGATTTCTGCAGACATAAGTCCTCCCGAAATTTTTGTAGGTGCGGCTTCTATCATAAGGCTCAAACCCGCACAAGCATGAGCCAACGGTAAAAAACCTATACTCAGGATTTTACCATTATTACATATGCATGCCACCGTTAACGTGCAATACCTGCCCGGTGATGTAACCGGCCGCATCGCTGGCCAGGAAACAGACAGCTGCAGCGATATCTTCCGGCTGCCCCAGACGACCCAGCGGGATCTGGTCGGTAAGCTGTGCATGCGCATCTTCGCCCAGATCAGCCGTCATATCCGTGGCGATAAAGCCCGGTGCCACCGCATTCACAGTAATACCACGCGAACCGATCTCACGCGCCAAAGAACGGGTCATCGCCTCCACGCCCCCCTTGCTGGCACAATAATTCAGCTGCCCCGGATTGCCCATACCCGCCACAACGGACGAGATATTGATAATGCGGCCACCGCGCGCTTTCATCATCGGACGCAGGGCTGCCTGCATGGCATTGAATACAGAGGAAAGATTCGTATCAATCACGGCATTCCACTCATCGATTTTCATACGCATGGAAATATTGTCCCGGGTAATACCTGCATTATTCACCAACACATCAAGACGCCCGAAATGTTTGGCGGTTTCCTGTACAAAAGCCTGAATCTGTTCGCGATCCGACACATCGACCGCTTTGGCCAGAACTTCAACCCCGTAAGCATCGCGAATATTCTCTGCCGCCTGATCAATGGTGGCCTGCGTGGTTCCGCAAATAGCCAGATTATAGCCTGCTTCAGCCAGCTTCCCGGCGACAACAAAACCGATTCCGCGGCTGGCACCGGTCACCAATGCTGTTTTTATGACATCACTCATCTCTTTATCCCCCTGCCATCATGGACAGACTGGCTTCCAACTGCTCAGGATTGATGCTGACACCAACAGTCATCTTGCGATCAATCCGTTTGACAAGCCCTGACAATACCTTGCCCGGCCCCATTTCCACGGCCTGCACAACACCTGATGCAGCCAGTTCCTGCACCGTTTCAGTCCAACGCACCGGCGATACCAGTTGAGACACCAGTGCGGTACGAATATTTGTGATATCCTGTTCCGGCCTTGCACTGGCATTACTCCATACAGGACATGCCGGCGTATGAATGCTGATTTCCTGCAGTCGATCCGCCATGGCATCAGCGGCAGGCTGCATCAACGGTGTATGTGACGGTACACTGACCGCTAATGCTAACGCGCGCCTGGCACCTGCATCTTTCGCTGCCACCATCATTCGCTCAACAGCAGCCGCATGACCGGCCACCACCAGTTGACCCGGACAGTTATAGTTCGCGGCCCATACTTTTTCCTGTTCTGAAGAAGCGGACTCACACAGTGATTCCACCACATCATCCGACAAGCCCAGAATCGCCGCCATACTGCCGACACCGGCAGGTACCGCTTCCATCATGGCACGTCCGCGAAAAGCCACCAGCTGAACCGCATCACTGAAATCGATTGCACCAGCTGCTACCAGCGCAGAATATTCACCCAGAGAATGCCCGGCCGCCTGTGCCGCTTCCGGCCCGCCTTTCTCACGCCACAAACGCAACATGGCCGTGGATGCCGTCAACAGTGCCGGTTGCGTGAATTCGGTTTGCCCCAGCTTTCCGTCAGCATCGTCACGGATCAATGCAGCCATATCATAGCCCAGTGCATCGGATGCCTCTTCCAGCGTTTGCTGCACAACCTGCACGTCGTCGAAAGCATCAAGCATGCCTTTCGACTGGGAGCCCTGCCCCGGAAACAAAAATACAAATTCAGTCACGTTTATATCCTTTGTTTAAATCATTCCATTCAAATCTTGCACCACAGAGAATGCAGGGTAACGCGAAATAAAAAACGGCGCGTCAGGGTTGTGCATTTCCTCTGTATGCCTGCAGTAAATACTTTTTTCTGCTACTTCGACCATCGCAACAGATTGGCACCCCAGGCGAAACCGCCGGCAAAAGCTTCCAGCAGAATCAGCTGCCCTTTCTTCAGTCGGCCGGAACAATACAGATCATTCAAAGCCAGAGGCACACTGGCCGATGATGTATTACCATGCAAACCCACTGTCAATGCCACGCGATCGATATCCATTTTCAGTTTTTTCGCGGTTGCCTGGATAATACGGATATTGGCCTGATGCGGCACCAGCCAGTCGATATCGCTATCATACAGTTCATATCTGGCGAGAATCTCGTTAACCACGCCGCCCAGCTTGGTCACGGCAACCCGGAACACTTCGTTGCCCTTCATTTCGACCGCAGCTGTGCCGGCAGAGTCCAGACTGAAATCGGCAGACTCATGACGTACCTGCTGATGCAAATCCGGACTGGAGGGCGGGTGTGGATGATCTGCCTTCAACAGGTCGCGGTAAGTGCCATCGGCATGCAATACAGATCCAATCATGCCATTTTCAGCATCGGATTCGCCTGCCTCCAGCACCACGGCACCGGCACCGTCTCCGAACAGGATACAGGTACCGCGATCAGTCCAGTCCACAATACGACTCATGGCTTCCGCACCAATCAACAGTACACGTTTGAACATGCCGGCCCGCATCATGCCTTCCACCTGAGCCAGACCGTAAACAAACCCGGAGCACACGGCCTGAACATCCCATGCAGGGAAATCCCTGCCACCCAACTTGGCCTGCACCACTGTTGCCGTAGCAGGAAAAATAAGATCCGGTGTCGTGGTCGAAACGATCAGGGCATCAATATCATCAATCGTGATACCGGCATCAGCCAATGCGACTTTCGCCGCTTCAACAGCCAAATCCGATGTCATCTGATCGGCAGCAATAATATGTCGCTGGTGTATGCCCGTGCGTTCGGTAATCCACGTATCCGTGGTATCCACCATCTGTTCCAGCTCGGCATTGGTCAGGATACGTTCCGGCAGATAACCGCCGATACCGGTAATATGAACCGAAGCCAGACTCATACCTCTACCAGCTCATGCACAGATTCGGCAATATGATCCGTCAGGTTTTCACTCACTTCGCGACATGCCACGGCGATCGCGCTGACGAAGCCTGCAGCATCAGTACCACCGTGACTCTTCACCACAATCCCGTTCAGCCCCAGTAACGGAGCACCATTATATTTTCCCGGGTTCACGGTGTCCTTGAATCGCTTCAGGGCACTGCGCGCCAGCAATGCACCGGTCTTGGCCACCACGCCTGAAGTCAGCTCGCGTCTCATGCTGTTGGCCAGAAATGTTGCCGTACCTTCCATAGTTTTCAGAGCCACATTGCCAACGAATCCGTCACAAACCACCACATCGACATCATCACCGAACAAATCCGTACCTTCGACATTGCCGATATAATTCAAACCGGTTTCAGCCAGCTTGGCTGATGTCATTTTAATCACATCTGTACCCTTGATATCTTCACTGCCAATGTTAAGCAGGCCAACTCGCGGCTGTTGCACGCCCTCGGCCGCCTGCATATAACAGGATCCCATGATAGCAAACTGTACCAGATGATCAGAAGTACATTCAGTATTGGCGCCGGCATCGAGCATCAGCGTGCGGCCGTTATCGACAGCGGGAATCATCGAAGCAATGGCCGGCCGATCGATACCGGGCAGTGTTTTCAGAATGACTTTGGAAATTGCCATCAGAGCGCCGGTATTGCCTGCGCTGACCAGCGCATCCCATTCACCGTCGCGCACCAGACGTGCACCGACATGAATCGAAGAACCTTTTTTGCGCCGCAATGCATGTGAGGGTGAATCACACATGCCGACGACCTCGGTTGCAGGCACCAGAGCAACGCGATCAGCCATGCCCCGTTGCTGTAAAAGCGGTAGAAGAATCTCTTCCTGCCCGACAATACCCAGCGTTAATGTATCGGAAAAACGATTTGAGAAACTGGCCGAAAATGCCGTTTCCAGGGCATCCAGAACCATGCCGGGGGCATGATCGCCGCCATGTCCGTCAATCAGAATTCGGAGACTCCGGCTGAGGGTATTCTGGTCCGGCTCAGACAATGGAATGACTGTTCGTACCGGAGATCATGAACAATCTTTGATTAATCTTCGCTGGAAGTAATAACTTCGCGGCCCTTGTAGGTACCGCAATGAGGGCATGCATGATGCGGACGCATCATTTCACCGCACTCAGGACATTCAGACATGCCGGCAGGCACAATCCGATCATGTGCACGACGCATGTTGCGCTTGGATGTGCTCGTTTTTCTCTTTGGAACTGCCATTCTACTCTCCTACAATCAACTCATTCGTCGTCCAGCTTCAAACCACGCAGGGCAGCGAAAGGGTGATCGCTCTTATCCTGCGCACACTGGCACGTTTCCCTGTTCAAATCGACACCACAACCCTGACACAGACCCCGGCATGAATCACTGCAAATCACATCAGCTTTCCAGGCCAGCCAGATATCTTCGCGCAGCAAATCAAGCATATTGATCTCGCCGGGTGGTGCCATATATTCACACACACTGTCGGATTCTGCATCCTGCGGATCTTCACCGACCCGGAACTCCCATGCTGTCCGGCCTTCAGCCTGCCAGTCGAATTCCACATTGCAACGGCTGCATTGACGCCTGATCAATCCCTGCCATTGTCCCCATAACCGGTATACGTCGCCAACACGTTCCAGCTCAACCTGCCAGTGCACATCGGATGACAGGCCGGACAATGCCTGCACAGAACCGATTCCCTGATCCTGCAACAGTGACCCGGACACATTTGCATCCCACTGCCTGCCGGTTGCCGCAAGGTTCTGCAATGTCACAAGCCAGTGCCGCTGCATGCCAACCTCCAGGCGATTCAAAACAGGCGCGCATTATCAATAATGCCGGTAAACGGTCAAGCCCTGCCTGCCCGATGCAAATACGCTGAATCTGAAGGCTGGAAAAACAAACCACCGGCAAGAACGCCCAGCTGAACTGTATCAGTTTAACTCACATGAAAAATACCACATGTAAGTTATATCACTTTATTTCTTTTACCGGCCTGTAATATTCGCAGCAGACAGAATAAAAACGTGACGAAATGATACATGCTGCAGATAGGTTGTTGATTCATCATCATTTTCATCACTACTATGCAGCGATTCAAAAAAACAAGGAGATATACATGGCATTGAAAATGCTGCTCGCCTTTTTCTACAGTGTGATCGTTATGATGCCTGCCTATTCCCTTGCATCGGGCACCACACACACCTCCATTCGCCAGTATTCCAGTCCTGATTTGCAACAACGCCTTGATGCCAGTATCAAATACCTCCATCTGAACAAGGCCGTCAGACAAAAACACCTCTCGATTGCGCTGGTCGATGTCACCGACCCGTCTGCACCAAGCATGGCACAGATCAATGGCGACGAAATGATGTATGCTGCCAGCCTGCCTAAAATCGCCATCCTGCTGGCTGCTTTCGAGCGCATTGCGCATGGCGAACTGAGCCTGAATAAAGACACGCGCGAAACCATGACCAGAATGATCCGCCACTCATCCAACAAAGATGCCACGGCCATGATCAGAAAAGTCGGCAAGGAATATATTAACCAGGTGCTGGCATCCCCGAAATACAAGCTTTATGACCCGAACTACAACGGTGGTCTCTGGGTTGGCAAGGAATATGCCGGCAGTGCCGCCTTCCATCGCGACCCGCTGCATAATCTGTCGCATGGCGCCACAGCCATGCAGGTCGCCCGCTTCTACTATATGCTGGAAACCGGCAGCCTCGTTTCTCCGACCTTTTCACACGAAATGAAAACAATTCTGTCCAAGCCCGGTATCCATCATAAATTCGTCAAGGGCCTGAGTGACACCAACGCGAAAATTTACAGAAAATCAGGCAGCTGGCGCTCCTACCATGCGGACAGCGCCCTGATTGAACATAACGGACGCCGCTACATTGCCGTCGCACTGGCACATGATGCAAAAGGCGGTATCTGGATGACCCGTTTGATTCGTGAAATGGATCATATTATTTTTCAGCATGCCGATTTTGCTGCTCAGGCAAGCGCCACGAAGGTTGCGCAGGCACCGCTATCGGCGGCCAAACGCATCATGTAAGTCTTCTGCTTCTGTTTACAAATGCCCGGCATATGCCGGGCATTTTTTATTGGTCCATATCGTATGCACCCGAAGACCTTCGTCTGTATTCACGCCTCAAAGCCAGCAGTGTCACCCCCCAGACAATACAGATCAACAGCACCAGCCAGATCAAATCGGCACTGGGCAGCGTAAATGGCAGCCACTGCGTCAGCAACAGAATCAAAAAAGAACTCAACACCTTGAACAGGCGATAGCCGAACATATCAATCCATGCCTTGGCCTGAAAAATCAACAGCGGGTTCACCGAAATATACAGCAATTCTTTCGATGCACGATTGATGGAATACGATAAACCGCGATCCGCAATCTGAAGTGCCGATCCCGTCACAAGGCTCGGGGAGGCCATATAGAAAAGGGAACTGATAAATACGGCAAGCGGTTGTGCACTCAGGCCTGCAATCACGCCCAGCCAGCGATGCACCAGCGGTACAATCAGCACGTTCACAGCAATCGCCACGACCCCCAGCAGGCTGAATATTTCACCCAAAAAGGCGGTGCGCTCATCACGACCGCTCAGGGTCGCTTCGATGACACTCATAAACTGGTATTCCACCAACGGCGCCACCATCTGTGCCAGCAGCACAATCAGGGCAATCAGTTTCAGATAGCGATTGGCAAGAATCGCACGCCAGCTGCCCTTTTCAACTTCCCTTTCATTGATCGTTATACTGACAGGCTGATATAAACCGACGCGTTGCATCAGTAATGTCAACGCAGCAAGCCCCAGCAGAATCACTGTAGCTACCATCAGCAGATCTATGGTCTGCAAACCTGCCTGCCTGATGAGAATATCCGTGGCCTGGCCGCCAACCACGCCGCCGACCAGCCCTCCGGTTGCAATCAGCCCATACCAGCGTTTACCATCATGCTCGGAATAAATGCTGTTGGTAAGGCTCCAGAACTGTTCCACCAGTATCACACTGAGCATATCGACAAAAACGAAAAATGCGAAAGATGTCAGCTGTGAAGGATGCGTCAGTAATAGCCGGAAACCGATCAACATGACGATAATGATCGACACCGTTGCAAGTACCACACGCAATCGGGAAAAGCGTGCGATCAGGCGATAATAAAAAGAAACAACCAGGCCCAGCATCAGCGCTGTGACAATCCACACATAGGGCAAAAACTCACTGCCCAATGCCTCCAGAAATATCGAACGGCTGGCCGGCTTGAGGTGGTACAGAGCTGCAATAATCAGAAAAAAGTTGGTGAACAAAAACACGCAACGGAGTAAAGGGCGGTTATGCGTTGCGTCCTGTATGATTGACATGGCGGATGATTATGGGGTATGATGGCATGGCTTGTACAGTCGGAAGCAGCTGTTTCGGCGGGGAAGGCGCGTATGGCACACAAATCGCGTATGGCAGTAAGGTTGTGGTTCAGACTCATTACCGGACTGCTTTTCTTTATGCTTGCCCCTCCCAAATCCATCTCCGTTGAGCATACCCATCATCCGGCCAACAATCATAAAACCACCATCAAATTGAAAAAACATTACCCTGCCATTCGTGACCATGCCAATCCGACCATGCAGAAAATGCTGGAACAGCACATTGCCTCGCTGCATCTGAGCAGTGCGATCCGTGATAAACGCCTGGCTGTGGCACTGGTGGATGTCACTGACCCGTCCGCCCCCAGCATGGCACAGGTCAACGGTGATGAAATGATGTATGCCGCCAGCATGCCCAAGATTGCAATCCTGCTGGCCGCCTTTGAACGCATCGCCGCCGGAAAACTGCCACTGGATAATGATTTACGTAAAACCATGACCAGTATGATCCGCCATTCATCCAACAAGGCCGCCACCAAAATGATCAGAAAAGTCGGCGGCAATTATATCAATAAAGTTCTCGAATCACCGAAATACAAGCTCTATGACCCGAACCACAATGGCGGCCTGTGGGTCGGCAAGGAATATGCAGGCGGACAGGCATTCCATCGCGATCCGCTGCACAACCTCTCGCATGGCGCCACGGCCATGCAAACAGCCCGCTACTATTATCTGCTGGAAACCGGTCAGCTGGTATCACCGAAATATTCACATGAAATGAAAGACATTCTTTCCAAACCGGGCATCAGCCACAAGTTTGTCAAAGGATTGGAAGCCAGCCATTACAGCGATCTTCAGATGTACCGGAAATCGGGCACATGGCGGACATACCATGCCGACAGTGCCCTGATTGAACATGACGGGCGTCGTTATATTGCCGTTGCGCTGGCCAGGGACCCCAAAGGCGGGCAATGGATGAAAAAACTGATCCACGAAATGGATGCCATCATCGTTTCCCTGCATGCACATGATGCAGACGTTGCATCAATCGATGCAAGCGCGTCGCTAGCGTCTGCTGAGCCACAGCAGAGTTCTTCCGCAAAACGTTTGATGTAACCACCACCATATATTTCAACACCGGCGAACCCGCCGGAGATTCAATGATGGCAACAGAGTTCATCAGATTCAGCACATTGCCCTGATATTTCCTGCATACAAAACCGGCTTCAGGCTTGCACTTGTAAAAAGAGCCTGACTTGAAATACACTGCGGCATCCTTCAGGGCTGGGGAGGAAGCATAACGAATACGCCACTGGGTCATGTATAAAAGCCGCTTGATCTGCAAACTGGACCAGGCATCGACCAGTTTACCCTGCTCCATCTTCAGAATATAAAACATCAGTTCCCGGGCTGTGGCAATACTGTTACTCCCCGGCACACGCCGCTTGCCTGTGCGGGAAAAGAAACCGCCCTGCCTGAGGCTGAAAGGATCCAGCCCGTTACGGATAACCGGATGCTGCAAAGCCGCCAATAATGCCTCACTGAGCTCTTTTTTTGGTGTCCCATCAAAATATTCATGCTCTTTTTCCCGGCTGACCGGATAATCACGGCCAAAGTGACGCAACAGCATCACATGCTTGAATACCATACTGGCAGCCGCATTCGAACTGGCCGACAGCATCCAGTCCAGATAAGTCCAGAAATTGGCAACATCGCCTTCGGCCAGTGGGCGTTTGACCATACGCATCCTGTCCGGATACCAGAATGGAACTGTATGATGATCTGTACGGATAAATTCATCGGCCACAATCATACTGTCCCGCAGTACTTTCTCACGGGCGGCAATATCATCGGGATAAATATCGGCAAGCGCCTGAAAAAGAGCCAGAGCGACAACCAGCTTCCCCACGCTGCCCGGATTGCGAATCACATTGGCCTGAAATTCCGCATAGCGCGGCCTGTCCATATCACTGAAGTCCAGCACGCTGATGCTGTAATCGGGCGCATCCGCGCCCAGCAGTTTGATCACGGCCTTCGATAATTCCGGATCCGTAGCAGGCAATCCCTGTTCGAATTTACCCTGCAAACTCAACCGGACCTGATCCGTGTGCAATTGCGCGCCGACAGGGACGCGATTGCCCCGTATTTTTCCCTGCTGCGCCAATCGGTAACCATCCAGGCGGGCAATGCCGGTTTCAGCCGCACCATCCAGAGGAAACGCACAGGCATCGCACGGCAACAGCATCAAAGAAACAATAAAAACCAGCAACCGCATCATTTCGGGCCATCCGATACCAGCGGTTCCTGATTCAGCTGAACCCGGGCCTCTCCATTGCCGGACAAGTGCCTGTCCATGTCAACCAGAGCCAGACTGCGGCTTGCACGCAGACTCTCGACAAAGGGACGAATCTGGAACAGTGCCATTTTTCCATGTCGGAAACCAAATTCGATATCGGCGACAACAGGTAAGCCATCATCATTGCGCGGCAGCGGGAAACGCTGCTCCACATCAGCAACCAGATGGCGCAACTGCTCAATTTCACCTTTTGACAACACATACTCGCGACCGCTGGCCGCCCGTTTGGTCACACCGCCCTGAGGATCAAGTTCGGCGCGCTCAGGTGCAGATGCCTGCGACAGCAGTTTCACGGTACCATTGCTTCGCTGTACCCTGAGTTCTTCCGCCGCCTGGCCTTCCACAGCACCACCAACACCTTCATTAATGGCAATGGAAATCCATTGCCTGTCTCCGTTATCGACATCCGAGGTCACAAGCACGCCTGATTTTTCGGATGCAAAACTCTTCATCAACAGGACCGCAGGATACACATGTTCGGGATTTTGCATGTACGACTGTCGCCAGGCAAAAGCGCGTTCGGTAAACGGCGATGCCCAGACACGCAAAATCGCCGCAATAATATTCTCGAACCCCACCACATTGGGCACGGTCAGGTTCAATCCAGCGCCATTGAAGCCGGGCATATCCTCGACATTGGTATCACTGCGCACAAACAGACCGTAACTGCCATCCTCACCGAATTCATGTCGCAGCGCACTGTGAAGTTTTTGGCGGAAAACAGCGCCGGGATCACTGTTGAGAATCCATGCCCGCAGCCGGGCCAGAAACAGCCTCGCCTCCTGTTTTCGCTCTGTGTCACTACCAATCTTCGCCAAACGTTGATATTCAGACTGCATCCATGCAAAAACACTCACTCCACCCGGCTCAAAAGGCTGATCCAGATGCTTTCGAAACAGGCCGAACGGGAGCACGATACCCCGGTTCACCATATCCGGATAATAATGAAACAATTCTCCCAGGTTGGCCGCTTTGGGGCCAACAACCCGGCCTGAATCCCGGGCCCGGATACTGGCCAGAGATTTCAGTTCCGTATCGCTCAGATTCAGTTTTTTCATATCGGCGGCAATCACATCCCTGACCATCGCATCACGGCCAAAAACAGCATCCCATTTCGTATCATCCGGCTCGATGGAAACCATGCCCTGATAGCTGATTGCCATCACAATGCGTTCTCCGATATGAGCTCGAATACTTTCGAACAAGTCATCATCCACAACCATGTTGGGAATACCGAGATTGCGTGCCAACAACTGCATATGCGATACAGAACTCCCTTCGCCCCGGGTAATAATACCGGCCACCGGCTTCAATTCCTGCCGTGTTGCGTCCAGCATATAAATCCCGTCGGCACGCATATCCTCCCCTGCAACCGGAGCCGACAACAATATTCCTCGCCGAAGACCCGGATTCAGGGCTCGTAATCCGGTTGCTATTTCCCGCCCGAACACCCGATGTTTGATGCCACTGAGATGCCCCGCATCGGTAACCAGTGAATCCAGAATACGTGTGAATGGCAACAGTGGACTGCTACGCAGGCGCTCGGGTAAAAAATTCCGGGCCAGCGGTGTGATATGCAGCCACTGATTCACCGTATGATCGAAATGAAATTCCAGTGAACGCTGGGCCCACTCACTGACACGTGCCAGATAGCGCAAACCTGTATAATAATCATGCACATTGATATCATCATTATGCATCATCTTGTCCAGTTCAGAGCGCGCCGATCGCCACTGGCGATCAGACAGCAATCCGGTTGCCTGCAGCGCATCTCCCAGATACCGCAACCAGCCCAGACGGGTAGCCCGACTTGTTTTTGTTGATAACTCAATCAACTGATTTCCCAGCGCATAGATTTCCTGTTCCAGAATCAGTGAAGCCCGCAGAAAGCGCAAACGGTTGTACACCGTATAGCTGTTTTTATGCAGCAGAATGTTACGAAATATCAAAGCCCTTGATGAGGCCACGGCAATCGCTGCAGGAACATCACCCGCCCTCTTCAAAGCATCTGACGCTTCCAGCATTTTATCTTTAAAGTGCTGATTGGCCGATTCATCAGCCAGCTGTTTGAGACGAAGTATGGTTGTCTGCGATGCATACAGAGTATCCAGATCAGCTGCCAGCGACTCATACATTTCCTGCAAATCGGCCCGCCCCCGATTGCGGGCATAGGCCCGGACATTCGCTGCATCGCCCCGGTCCGGCAGGCTGTGTATCTTGACACGCAGATCGTGAAACCCCTCGTCCTTTCCCGAGATTTCAGTGGCAGCATCGCGAATCTTCACACCCAGTTCCGGCTCTACAGAAAGCGGCAACAAACGCGCTGTCTCACGCAATAACAAATAGCGTTCCGGCGTTTGCCATGCAGGGTCTTCCAGCATGGCAAACAAAATCTTGCTGGCCGCATCCTGCTCGACTTCCACCTGAATGGCTCCCCGATAGAATCTGGCCTGACGAAAAACCCAGCCATCGTTCACGCGAATCAAAAACTGCTCGAGCAGGATTTGTCTCAAATCGTCCAGATGCGCATCCGGGCCGGTAAAATCTTCCGATTTTGTAGCAGAAAGCAGATTGCCGACAAGATAGCCATTAGCCCGCATAACATGGGCACGATCATTCCATTCACCATGCTGAACCCCGCCGCCATGTTCCCGGCAGGCGTACTCTTTGGGCGGCAACACAACACCGTCGTTACAAAACCATTTCACCGCACCAAACGGACCATGCGGCTCCTGTTTGAACTCATCAACCCAGTTCCGGAACTGGGCTGTCAGTGGAGCTGCATTGCCCTGGATTGCGGCTCCGAAAACAGCCAGCACCAGCAAAAATATCCATGTACCCCGAAAAATCATATTTGACAGTATAGTCGACAGGTTGTTTTCTTACCACTGAACGGATCAGCCTGCATCAATCACACCAATATCCGGCTGTTTGCAACCCCGGCACAGCCATTCAGTATACAGCGATGCTCAGTTATCAGCACAACTACCATGCCGGCAATCATGCCGACGTCCTCAAACACATCATCCTCGGCGACCTGGTTGCCGGCATGCAGCAAAAAGCATCCCCGCTGTTCCTTTTCGATACATTTGCCAGCCGTTGCATGCACAAAAGCACATCAAAACATCGCTCAACTGGATTTCCGATCATCTCGCAAAGGGGAAAGCACAAGCCAGCCTGAACTGGCTTGTTGCGGAATAACCACCTGCATGCTTGAAGGCCGCTTTATTGACCTCCATACTCCGCCGCCATTCGACTACCATCCATTTGACGACCACAGGACACCCTCACATGAAACGTATTCCGGCATCATCCACCAGCGCAAGCCGTGCACACGAACTGGTTACATTCCTGCAGCAGCGTTTTGTATCAGGGCTGGAGAAACTGGCTAAAAACACGGGTGCTGCCCAGTCATTTTCCGCCATCGAGTGGTTTCGCGATGAAGGGTATCATGGCGGCGGCGTACGTTATGAAACTGCGAATGGCGACCTGTTCGGACGTGGATCGGTCAATGTCTCGCAGGTCCATTACGATGATGATACAGAAAAGAAACTGGGCTCGGCAACAGCCATCTCAACCATCATTCACCCCGTACATCCACTGGCTCCATCGGTACATATCCATATCAGCTGGACAGAAATGAAACACGGCCAGGGATACTGGCGCATGATGGCAGATCTGAATCCATCCCATGAAAATCCCGCTCACACTGCACAATTTCTCGCGGCACTGGAAGCAGCAGCTCCGGAGCAATTTGACGAGGCCAAAGCGCAGGGCGATCGCTATTT